>DATDTD010000031.1:0-16483 GCA_035290965.1 archaeon
GGTTGGATTACCCCATTTAGTGCGGCATACGCCCACGGAAACAGAAACCACGAATTAAGTAAGGCGACTATAAGAAGTATTGCGCCCGCACTTTTGACAAGGCTAATGCGGTTTTTACTTTGTTTTAGGACAATAAAGAAAAATCCAAGTATAACGACTGCAAGAACAAATAACCCGTGAATCTGGGTGGCTATCAGCATGAACAAGAAGGCTAGCATAATTATCGAGCGGATTTTTTTGCTGCTCAGTTCGCTGACAAAGGTGAGAAAAAACAAGGGGACTGCAGATATGCTAAGTACCAGCCATGGATGGAGTAGAATGTAAAAGGTTGTCCATTGATTAAACACGAATGCAAAGCCAACAACCATTAAGAAAATTGATTGGGCAAATTTTGGTATTGGATAATTCAGCAAATGAAAAACTTTCTTCGTTGCAAGAATGATAAAGAGGGTCGATAGTGAAATAATTGAAATAAATAACAGCTTATTGACAAGGTCTGCTTGAAGATTCAATATCGTTCCTAAAATGTACAATGGCAATCGCAGTGATAATTCAGGAAGTTCATTGATTGTCCCAGGTGCGAATAGATTAAATAAAAACTGATTTAAGGTGTAGGACGAGTAAAGATCTCCATAAATTAGATATCCTGCTTTGAATAAAACATCTCTAAAAACAAAGACAGACAATAATACTGAATACACAGCACACAGCACAGTGTAGAAGTGCTCCTTCCTAGTGTAAGTCGATAAATCAGCCACAGTTGGCTTTTTCATTTTTTCACCATGAAGACATAGCTTCGAGGGGATATGTTCTCAAAGGCAGAATCTATTTTCTGGACTATTTTAAGTAGGGTTTCGTTTCGAATCATTGAATATGCCTTATGAGGAAAGAAAAGCATCTTGTTTGTTTTGACCAGCGTGAACCCGCTTCCTTTCAGCTCTTTTTCAAAAGAGGCTTTGCTAACTAAGTCTGCAAGAATGAAATTTTTGAACTTTTTTCTTTTTGTGAGTTGGAATACAATGGGTGCGAATAAGTTTGGGAAGAAATAAAGCAAATTATTTGCGTTTGGCATTTCAACCAGAAATGTTCCTTCGTCTTTGAGTGTTTTGTGAATATTTGCCAATGCTTTTTTCCTATTGTTAACATATTTGAATGCTCGGAAGGAAAAAATAAAATCAAAACTTCTTGCAGTTAATGCTGCTTTTTCAATATCTCCATTAATTACTTTAAGCGATTTATTTTCACTTAATATTTTACACATTTCTTCTGACACATCTAGCGCAGTCACGTTCATTCCCATCTTTTGAAACTCGCGGCTCCACCGTCCATTTCCCGCGCCGATGTCTAGCGCTCGGATATCTTTTGTCTTACTTGTACTTTTTTGAACTAAATCAATTACTTTCTTTTTTTCGTATTCATTGATGAATTCGTTTCCTTTGCTATTTGTGTACATTTTTTTTTCATAATTTTTCCCGATGGAATTAAATTCTTTCTCGGCAGTCCAAACCTTGCGAAGGATTCTCCTATCAAAATATCCGTTTATCCGCCCTAAACTAAAGAAGGTATACTCGATTATTTTTAGCAGAAATATTCCTGCGGCCTGTGGCGGTGAAATTTTAACTGCCTTTATAAGTATTTTCAATCTATTAAGAGAGGATTGCTTTTTTGCAAATTCTTTGTGTTTATTTTTGTAATATGTAAAAAATTTTCCGTGATTAAACTTTTTTTTAAAATTGAATGGAGTCTCTAATACACTTATTTGTGCTTTTGTTCGTGAGCTATTTTGAATGCGACTTTTAGCATTGAGATAGAAGTCGTGTTCATCCGGTCCTTCATTAAATTCATCAAAAAGTACTTTGCCAAGAATTTCTTTTCTATACGCACGCGGAGCCTCAACGAACTCTAGCCCCGCGTATAAACCTTTTTCAATATCTCTGCATTTTTCCCAAAAACCTTTTTGCTGATATCCTTCCGGGATATAAACAGCATCACATTTTTCGTTTTGGAACTTTTCTACAATTTCTTGCACTACGGTCTTATCCAAAACCATGTCAGAGTCTAGTAGTAAAAGATACTCGCCGTTAGAGTTTTGTATTCCGATATTTCTGGCTTCTGGCTTGTTGCAAGCCGTTTGAATGAACTTAGCGGAGTAACTTTTTACAATGTCTTTAGTATTGTCATTACTAAAATCGTCAACAATAATTGTTTCCAAATTGGCATAGGTTTGGATTTTTATGGAGTCAAGACATTTCTTAAGCACAAAGGCTGAGTTTTTAGTTGGCACAATAACAGAAACGAGCGGCTTTTTCATTTTAATCTTTCCACAATTTTTTTTCCAAATTCGTTCGCTGAGTTTTCCCAGTCGTATTTTTTTGAGTCATTGAGCGCGTTTTGTGAAAGGGTTTCGAGGATTTTTTTGTTCCCTGAAAGTTTTGCAATGGCTTCTGCGAGCGCTTCCGGATTTGGTTCAACCAGCAAGCCTGTTTCATTGTTTTTTACAGAATCGCGCAGGCCGTTGACATTGTATGCGATTGCGCAGGTCCCGCAGGCATTTGCCTCAGTAACAATCAAGCCCCAGCCCTCTCTCACAGAAGTCACAAGGATTGCCTGCGCCCTTGACATTAATTCATTGCGCTTTTCCTGGTCAACGCGCCCGAAAAAAACAATGTTCTGCTCTAAATTATTTTTCTTTGCTAAATCCTTTAAATAGGTTATGTATAGAGGATCTCCACTGCCTACAATCCAAAGCCTGATGTCTGGAATGGCTTTTTTTGCCAAAGCAACTGTCCTGATGGCATGGTCCGGGCGCTTGGATTTCTTCAAACGCCCGACAAAAACAAAAGCATTTGATTCTTTCTGCAGGGGCTTTTCAACAGGCTTAAAATCAATGCCTTCAGGAATAATTGAAATATTCCTGAAGCCGTATTTTTGCAAATCGCGCTTAGTGCTTTCGGAAACAGTAATCGCAGGAATATTCCTGTAAAACCAAAGCCACAAAGGCTCAAGCAGATAGCCGATAATTGAAATCGGAAAAGGCTTTTCAAAAAACCAGATTTCCCTGCACAGCTGGTGAATCAAAACAAGCTTTTTCTCTTTTACAAAAAAATTGGAAAAAAAAGGCACAGTGTTAATCTGGTCAATGACAACATCGAACCTTCCCTGAAAATATTTTTTGTAATGCATAAAAGCCTTCCAATAAACAGAAAACTGCCCTCCGTCGCGGATAATCCTGACTCCGTCAATTGTTTCCTGTTTTTTGCAGTTTGGAAAACCAGAGGCAAACAAGGTAAATTCATGCCCGTGCAAAACCAAACGCTTTGCAATCTCATGCGTCAAAACCTCTGCGCCGCCAGCAGCAGGATTCTTAATGTCGCGCCAGTTAAACATCAAAATTTTCATTTTTTCTCACTTGTCGTAATAATGCAGAAAGTGCAGCCTGTAAAAGATTGCGCATGTGTCAATGAAAATGTGCCATATCTGCCTTATGTTTATTCCGCTCCCTATGTCCTTGAAAAGGATTATCACAGGAGCCTCGATTATTTTAAAGCCGAGCTTTTTTGCCACAACCAAAAACTCAAGGTCAAAGGCATAGCGCTTTACAACAATCTTGGGCATTGCCTTTTTTGCCACAATGGATTTCATAAGCTTGAAGCCGACTTGCGTATCGGAAACATTCAGGCGGAAAAGAACGCGCAAAAGCAGGGAATAAACAAAACTCAGAAAACGCCTGCTCGAAGGATAACGGATTTTGGAAAGCGGATGCCTCTTGCTTCCAATGACAATATCCGCATCAAGGGATTCCAAAAAAGACAAAAAAATTTTCAGCTGCTCCGGAGGAAGGTCAAGGTCTGAATCAATAAATGCGGTAAGTTCCTTTGAAACAAACTGGCAGCCGTATTTCAGGGCAAATCCTTTGCCCCTGTTTTTTTCATAAGTAAAAGGCTTTATTCTCGAGTTTTTTTTTGCAAGAGAAGAAGCAATTTCAAAAGTTCTGTCAAGATTGCCGTCCACAACAAGAATAATCTCATAATCCTTTGCGGCCAGCTCAAGCGCACTGCAAGTCCTTAAAAGAGATTTTTCAATTATTTCCTCCCCCTTATAACAGGGCATTACAACGCTAATCGAATTCAATTTTATCCCTCTTAAAATCAAAGAAAAAATAAGCAGCCATTGCCGCGAGAAGCGCAGACTGCACTCCCAGAAGAATATAGAGAACCTGCAAAAGGCTGGAATGGAAAAGGAAAATCAGTATTATTTCAAGAACGCTGAAAGCGAGAAGCAAAACAGAAAATTTTTTCCTGTGAATGGAAGTGAAATAAACCGCGAGCAGGTTGACAAAGGAAAAAACGCTTGTTACAAGCGCAAAGATTCCAAGCAGAGGAACTGCGGAAGCATAATTCGAGCCAACCAGAAGGTTGACAATCAGGCTTGGCAGGGTAAAATACGCAAGAGTAGAAGCAATGCAAAGCAATGCCATTATCAGCAGGGCTTTTTTCAGTATCTTGGATGTATTCTGCTTTAACGAATGCGCGCTCACTGCCTTTGGAAGAAGGACAATTGTCAGGGAAGAGGTTGCAAAAAATATTATTCTTGCAAGAGTAAAGGCAGCGGAATAAACCCCGGCTTCTTCTCCCGAGAAAAAATGCTTTACAAGGACAACATCAATGTTGCTCAAAACAGCAAGGCAGATAAAGCCCGCAAAAATCCATGCTGAATAGGAAAGAGTTTTTTTTATTTCAAATTTCTCGGATTTTTTTGCAAAAACGTTTCCAAGCAAAAAAAAGCCCGCAAGTGCGCCGATTATTCCCCCCGCAACAAGACCGTCGACTGCGCCCGCGACACCAAATCCGAAAAAAACAAGCAGTATGCCGAGCACGAATTTTGTCGAAGCGTTTGAAATATTCATCAGTACAAGGGAAAAAAACCTCTGCATTCCGTTCAGCATTCCGCTGAGCATTGAATTGAAATAAGAAACACAGATTCCGAAAAACAAGAACAGTATAAGGGCGGAATCACTGATTTGCATGAAGCCTGCTATTAAGCCGTGCAGGAAAAAAACAATTATGAGAAGCAAAGCCGAAAAAACAAGGATTATTTTGCCGTAAGCCAGAACCAGGAACTTTATTTTGCCAAGCTCTTTTCTGCTCCAGAAAACAGAGGCAAACTTAGTGCTGATTGTTGAAACAGAAGAAGCCGCAATCACAAAAATATTGAAAAGCGCAAACAGCGCAATCAGGGCTCCGTATTCAACGGGAGTAAGAAGCCGCGCCATTGCCAGCTGGAAAATATAATTCAGCAAATTGACTGCTGTCGCGCCTGCAAAAATAATTGCGCCGTGCTTTACTAATTTGTCTTCCATACAACCAACAAAAAAAAGCCCTTGTAAAGACTTTTTTTTATAAAAACCTTATTAACATATGGCTTTTTTTTCAAAATTTGTTTTTCTAATCGTGCCCTATTGCCTGTTCAAAAATCGCGGGCCACAAAAAGCTTATCCAGAAGCCGATGAATCCGTATTCTATTATCTGGAAATCGGGCAGGAAAATTATTGTGCTGGCAATCAATCCCAGTCCTATAAAACCGAGCAGCTGTTTCAGCGCTTGTTTTCTGCTTGACAATTTTTTTTCGTGCAGGCCGATTCTTTTTAACAGGAAAAATCCCAGGTAATATCCTATAAGCGCAGTTCCTAAAGGTATGGAACTGAGCCATCCGACAAACAAGACTGCAATTCCGAGCAGGAAAATTATTGCAATGCTGTCTCTTTTGCTTGTAAGGTGAAGAGTTTTTTTTGCCCTCTGCACAAAAGCAAAATACGCGCTTCCGATTATTGCTCCAAGAACAAGCCCTGCGATTACATCGGAGAGATAATGCAATCCGAGATACATTCTTGAAAAAGAAACAAGAACAATTGCAATTACAAAAACAATTTGAAGTATTGCTGAAAGCTTTTTTCTCATGAAAAAGAAAATGCTTGAAATCAAAGTTGCGTGCCCCGAAGGAAAGGAAAATGTTTCAAACGAATCAGTTCCGATTACATTGAATTCCTGCGGAGAAGGCCTCGGGCGCATGAAAATGTTTTTTACAAGCCCTGCAAAAAGCGCGCTGAGCGCCATTACTGTAATCAAGTGAAAAGAGTTTTTCTCCCTGCCCTGCCAGTAAAGGAAAGCCGCAATTAAAATCCAGAAAACAGGGTTTCCAAGGAGAGTGATTGCCTTCATTGCAGTGTCGAGCGCAGGGCCTGAAAAGGACTGCATTGCGTGCAGAAAGGCGTTGTCAAGCAAAAAAATTTGTTCGAGCATAAAACCAAGCCTGCATTTTTTTAAGCCGTTTTTTTTCGTGTTGTTGGTCAGCTTGTTTTGTAGTGAAATTTTCTGTCGTATTCTTTGTGTTTCATACATTCTATGTAGATTAGGAATAATTGCGCCTGGGTTCCAGTTATTGTGTAAATGAGTCGCCAGTTTGAGTCGAGATTAAGTTTCCAGAGATTTTTGACGTCGTACTTTTGAAGGTATTCTTTTGGCCAGAGCCTTCTTGGTATCTTCTTTCCTGCCTCGGTGTTCTCTGCGAGTTTTGCAGTGGCTTTGCTGATAAGTTCAATCAAGTATTTTGCTTCTCCTTCGCCACGGTCAGCGCGTTCCCTAAGTTTGACGTAGTCTTTGTTGAATTCAGGGGAGTAGCGGATTTCATGCATAGGCAGGCACGCTCTCTTCAATCAATTTTCTGGCTTTTGAGGAATCTGCAAAAATCCAGACGAGTTTGTTGTCCTTGGTAATCATTACTTTTCTTGACTGGATTAAGTAGTCGATTACGATTTTGTAGGTTTGGTACATTACTTTTTTTGGCAGTTTATTCCAAAGGCTCGTTTTGCTCTGGTAATTCTTTGCGTTTTTTATGGCGTCCTCTATCATTAGAACAGTGTCAAGTCTTGGGTAATGCAAAACGCTTGTTCTCGCAACCATACTAATCATATAAACTTATATAATACAACTATTTAAACATATTGTCAATTTCTTCATTTGTGGAATGTTAAATATTTTGTTTAATAACTCCACTGAAATTTCTTTTCCCTTATGGAACTGCACTGTCAGCACTCTGCCGTCCAATCTTAAATATGTTTTCTTTTAGTCAAATTTTTTTTGCGGGCATTCGGGCCTGCGCTGCAATGGTTTGAAAGCATCAGGCTTTTGCTTTCATTACTCTTTTCATTCCTGGAATTTCTATTCCCGTATAATCAATGTTGAAGCCGCAGTTTTTCAGTGCCTTTTTTGTGGCGTAAACCCTGCAGAATCCTTTCAGTTCCTTCTGCTCGTTTGGCTGTCTCCCTGGAGTTTCGCAGATTTCGTTGATTACAGCATTTATTTTCCTGCTGCTTACCTCTGCAAGAACGTTTGCAACGTCTGCCTCTGTTTTTCCCGCTTTGAGCTCTGCTATTGCGGCATCAAGCTTTTTCAAATCCAAAATCTTTGCAAGGTTTGCCTCTATCTTGTTGTCAAGGCTTGTTCCTAATCCTGCTAAAAATTCCATTATTGTTTTTGAATCTGTTTTTTCACTTATCCCGAGTTTTTTTACTGCCTGCCAGTCATCATAGTTTGCAACAAACTGAATTGTTTTTTCCATTGAACCACTCCCTTTCAAGGCAATCTTATTTTCGAAAGAATTTTCAAATATCTTTGAAGCCTGTTTATTTCCTTTTCAAGAATACTGAGTGCACGCAAAACCTTTTCTTTTTCACTGTTGCCCCTTATTTTCTGGAGCTCTTTTTTGCTGAGCTCGAATTCCTTCAAAGAATCCCCGATTGTATGTTCTGCCTTGAACAAAACAGCCTTCCTCAGGCAGTCGAGCAGGTTTCCCTGAAACGCAATGTACAGCTGCCTGTCCGCTGTTTTCTTTGTTTTTTTCACAACCCCGAGAACTTCCAGAAAATCAACGCTTAACGAAACCATTGCATTGCTGTAGCCGATTTTTTTTGAAAGCTCCTGCAGTGAAATGCTCGAGTTTTCAACTATTAATGCTGCAATTATTTTTCCGTGCACATCGCTGTATCCTATTGTGCTTGCAACCCCCGCAAAAGAGGAAAAAATCTTTTTCTCTATCTCCGCAACTTTATCCGAATTCGAAGCCATTTTTTCAGCCTATTTAAAAAGGATAAAAAGCTTTTTTAAGGCTTATGCGCAGTAATAGTAGTATTAGAACTTTTAAAAACTATTGAAAGTTGGAGTTTTATGCGCACTGTTCTTCGCGAAACAAGTTCTCTCTGCCCCGAATGCCTGAAGCGTTTGAAGGCAGCTATTTTTGAAGAGAATGAAAAAGTCTGGATTGAAAAAACCTGCGCAGAGCACGGGAAGTTCACTGAGCTCTACTGGGGAGACTCTGAAATGTACAAAAAAGCCGCTTCCTTTGCAAGGGAAGGAAAAGGAGTTTCAAACCCCAACAGCCCAATAAAAAAATCCTGCCCCGAAGACTGCGGCTTGTGCGCCCTGCACAAAAGCCATACTGCGCTTGCAAACATGGTTATTACAAACAGGTGCGATTTGAACTGCTGGTATTGTTTTTTCTTTGCTGAAAAAGCCGGCTATGTTTTCGAACCCACTCTTGAACAGATAAAAACAATGGTTCTAAACCTGCGCAATGAAAAGCCGGTTCCCTGCTTAGCAGTTCAACTGACTGGCGGCGAACCTACTCTGAGGGAAGACCTTGTTGAAATAATCCGTGTGATAAAGGAAAACGGGATAGAGCACATCCAGCTGAACACTGACGGCGTTAACCTCGCAATTAAACCCGAGCTTGCAACAAATGTACGCGAAGCGGGAGTTAATACTGTTTACCTGAGTTTTGACGGTGTAACTGAAAAAACAAATCCTAAAAACCATTGGGAGATTCCCGCTGCAATGGACAACTGCAGAAAGGCTGGCTTGGGAATTGTTCTTGTTCCCACTGTGATTAATTCAATCAATGACAATGAAGTGGGGGATATTCTGCGCTTTGGATTCAACAACAATGACATTATCCGCGCAGTGAATTTCCAGCCTGTTTCTCTTGTAGGGCGGATGCCCCAGAGGGAAAGGGAAAAATTTCGGATTACTATTCCCGATGTAATAAAAAAAATAGAGGCGCAGACTGCCGGTGAAATTTCAAGGGAGGATTTTTACCCTGTTCCTACTGTCCTGCCTTTGAGCAGGTTTATTGAGCAGATGACAAAGAAGCCGCAGTACGAGCTTTCATCGCACTTTGCATGCGGCATGGGAACATATGTTTTCAGGGAAGAAAACAAAATGATTCCCATTACAAGATTTTTGGATGTTCCTGGATTGATTGAATTTCTGAACAATCAGGCAGAGGAAATTGCAAAGGGAAAAAGCAGGTATCTTGTGGGAATGTACACTCTTTTCAAATTCAACTCTTTCATAGACAAAAGCAAAGCCCCTAAAGGACTGAATTTCGGAAAGATTCTGTTTGATGTTTTCATAAAGCACGATTACGATGCGCTCGGAGTCTTCCATAAAAAAAGCCTTTTCATTGGCTTGATGCATTTCATGGATTTGTACAATTATGACATTGACAGAGTGAAAAACTGCTGCATTCATTACGCAACCCCGAGCAAGGAAATGCCGATTGTGCCTTTCTGCGCTTTCAATGTTATTCCCGAATGGTACCGCGACAAAATCCAGCGCGAATTCGGCCTTCCGATAAAAGAATGGGAAAAACAGCGTGAAAGAAAATTGACAGACGATTTGTACAGGCGCGCAATGCACAGGAAAAACCCTGAAGAAACAGCACAGGGCAGCAGGATTGCTGTTCCGAACGAGAAGGCAAAATAAAGGGCTTTTTTTATTCCTGTGGTTTTAAATAACTTTTTGAAAGCGAATTATTACACAGTTAAATTAGGCCTTTGTGGCTCAACGGTAGAGCAGCGCTTTTGTAAAGCGCAGGTTGAGGGTTCGATTCCCTCCAAAGGCTTCAAAAGTTTTTCTATTTTTGACAAATGCCGTTGGTTTGAAAACCCGATTAATTGCATCCATTTTTCAATTTGTTCTTGGCGGTAGATGGCGATTTGTCTGGTTGGGGCGTGCTCTGTTTTTATAACTGAAGAATAAAAGCTGAAATAGTTTTTGAGAAATTCTTTAAGCTGGTCGTGTAACGGCTGGCTTGTTGTTCTTAATGTTATTCGCCCGTATTGTTTTGCATAAATTTTTCTTTTATCAATAAAAACATTTCCATCCGTATCAAAAATGCCGCGGATTGTTGCGAAAATAAATTTTTCTCCGCTTGCCATTATTTCGTCCGGAATTTTTACAGTGTACGTTTTTACTCCTTTTGGAAAACCGAATCTTTCAGTAAGCAATTTATACAATTGTTTTGAATTGAAATTTAAATTGTATGCATTGGAATTTTTCCGTTTGTAAAAGTGCGGGGCGAGATTACAAAAATGGTTTACAAGAAATGGAATTCTGTTTTCCAAATATTCTTTATCCAGCCGCTGATCACCAACCATACCAACTAAAAAATGCCTGTTTTTATAACAATAAACAAAACCATCTCCAATGAATGCCCCGATGAATTCGCACAGTTCCGGGGAAAGCAAAATTTTTTTGTTGATTTCTTCAAAGTTTTTTGATGTTCTTATTCTATTTTTTGTCAAGTATTTTCTCCCTGCTTCAAAAATTTCAGGATGTTTTTTGTAAGTAGCGAACCCGCCTTTTATCATCCCCCAGTTTGCAGGTTTTTTGAAAATCAGGGGAGTGAAATATTCTTGTTTTTCTTTTGGCAGAAAGGCGAGCATTGAATTGAATAGTTTTTCAGGGAGCAGTGTTTTTCCGTATTGATATCCTTGAAACTGGCTTCTGTAAACATGAAACAATTTGGCAAGCGCGTCCCAGCTTGGGACGCTGCTTGCTTCTCTGACAGCCAGGAAAAACTGTTTTCTGCTATCGCTGTCAACAAAGCCGATTCTCTCTTGCATAACGGAACCTTCTGTTTTTTCTTTAATTATTCCTTTTGAGTCTGGGTTTCCGCTATTCATTTGAATCGCTTCCGCAGAATTCGTTCAGAATCCAGATGTTTTCGTCATCTAAATCCTCAGGATTGCTTGCTGCAATCCTTTTTGCTGTTTTTATCTCTCCCAGAGTGGGAAGAGGAAACTGGAACTTTTCTAAATTCATTCGAACCACCTCCAAAACAAAAAAGAATTTTTTCGTGGACGCCTTGCGAATTTTGGAGGCATTAAACCCTTTGTCCTGAGCAAAAGCGAAGGCAAAGGTTTAAGCCGAGAAAATTCGAGTCCTAAGAAAAAATTCTGTTCAAAGGAGGTGGTGAGAATTTGGAATATTTTAAAATAGCTCTTCTACCACAATGTTTTTATGAAAGTAAACTGCGTTTCCCTGAACTGTTCAGAGTGCTGCAGAAAATACTGGATAACAATACTCCCTACAGAACTCAAAAAAGCAGCAAAGCTAATGCGCCTGGGCGAAAAATCTTTTATTGAAAAATACTGCGTTCTTCACCTGAATCTTTTTCCCGCGCATAATGCGGATTCAGGGCTTGGTGTTTCAAGCGTTTTTCTGCCTAAAAAAATCGCGCAGAAAATCCGCGCGCAAACAGGCGGGCTGCACTCGCATTATATTCTTCTGCCGAGCATTGCATTTAAGCGCGAAAAAAGCGCATGCACTTTTTTGTCCAGGAATATGTGCAGAATTTATTCCGCGAGGCCGCGGCAGTGCGCGTTGTTTCCCTTTATTTCGATTGCGCAGAAAAACCTTCCAAGGGAGTATCCTTTCTGCAAGGCGCTTTCGCAGAGAAATGCAAGGATTCCGAAAGATCTGCTTGAAAAAACACAGCTGTTGGACATTTCCTCTTATTTCAAATCTGTTTCAAAAAAAGGCTTTGGAAAAATATGGAAGTTTCTTCCGAAAAAGGGAGTTGTCTGCCTTGAAAACAATTTTCTCTGCGGAATTTCAAAAAAGGATTTTCTGGAACTAGTTTCAATGGCTAAAATTTCTGTTTAATGCCTGTTTTTCCGTTGCGCACTGCTTCCTTGTCAATCATTGCCATTTTTTCCTTTACTTCCTCTATGTTTGCTATAGTGTCCTTGCAGCCGTCTCTCATGAGCAGTACTACCTGCGGAGCGATTTTTTTTCCGCGCAGCTTTTCGAATGCAATGTTTGCCTCGTCATAGCAGCACACTCCAAGAGCAGCGGCAGGATTGTGTTTTTCAATCAGTTTCTGCACCATGCTCCCCCCTGGAGTTATGAAAACCCCCTTGTATCCGAATCCCCTTGCGATTTTTTTAAGTTCTGCAATCTGGCAGTTTCCGCATTCTTTGCACTCTAATCCAGAATCGCTGTATGTTGCAATGCATTTCTGAGTATTTTTCAGGCAGTGCGGCAGAAAGAGAATTCTTTCATTGTAGGGAGTTGCCTTGTATTTTACCTCGTTGAGCATGTTCCTGATTTCTACATGCGTATAATTCAGCATTCGCGAGCTTAACCCGAATTTTTTTGCTATTGCCTCTGCTGTCTTTGAAATGTCGAGATGGGCTCCGCTGTCCACAATGTTCGAAATGCTCGCGCGGATTTTTCTTGCAATTCCGTCAGACATAAACAAACCCGTTGTCTTGATTATTTGTATGTTCTGTCTTTCCTTTTGTCAATTTTTAATATTTCAATTCTTTTTTGGTTCCAGTAAACATCATAGATTATTCTCATTTTTTGGATTCTGATTCTGTAAGTATTTAAGCTGCCGCTCAGCTTTACAACATCAAATTCGCCGGCAGGCACTGGGTTTTCCTTGAGTTTCAGCATTAAGTCAAGAAGCTTTAATTTAATTTCCTTGTCAAGCTTTTCAATTTGTTTTTGTATTCTTTTGGAAGGCTTGAGTTCAAAAGACAAGAAAATCACTTTGAAAGAATTGCAAAAAGCTCTTTCTCGGAAATAGTTTCGCCCTTTTTTATTTCCTGCCTTATTTTTTCCAATTCAGCAGCTTCCTTGGCGCTGATTTTTATTTCGGGAACTATCCTCTTTTCAAGCTTGGCAACCTTTGCTTCCAAATTGTTAAGCTTTTCATAAACCAACTGCAAACTAATCGCATCAGCCGACATTACAACACCAAAAGAATTATGCGCCAAGAAATATAAAAAACAATGCCCCCGCTGGGATTTGAACCCAGGTATCCACCGTGAGAGGGTGGAGTCCTTAACCGGGCTAGACTACGGGGGCATGAAATAATTTTTTAAGGAAAAGGGTTAATAAGTTACTCAGTAAGGATGAACAGGCTGAGGCTGACTGTGCCGAAAGGCACGGGATGAAGAAGATTATGAGTTCTGAACAGCTTTTTCTCTAAAGAGAAAAACCTGGGAAAAAGAGCCTTTGCTTCGCAAAGAATTGATTTATAAAAGATTTCAGGAGAGCTTGCTAAAATCAATTTTTTCAAGCCTGAGTTCTATTGCAGTGTCAGAGTTTAATATGTAAGCATCGATTGCTTTGTCCGCGTACGCTCCGTTCACATACAATGCCCAGTAGTGTTCCGAATCAGCCGTTATCCCGTTTATGCCCGTCACCATAGAACCCATTCCCACATAGGTTTTTGCCTCGACCTGCAGTCCCGAATTTTCAAGGACATTGAGCCCGTTGCTTCCCTTTGCAAAATCAATGGTTTTGCCGAATATTTCATTCCCGTTTGCATCGATTATTTTTATTGCAGCCTTTGCTGTTTCAGTGTTCAAACCGCTGTTAGTCGCTGTTTGACTTGTACACCCTGACAGAAGAACTGCCAGCAGGAGAATGCCTGCTAATGCTGACAATTTCAAATTCATTTTCCTTCCTCCTGAATTTTAACAATGGGCTTAATGCCCCTGCAAAGCCAATGTTGCTTATTATATGCACAATTGAAAACGGCGCAGATGTAATGAAATAAACCGGAAGCGTGAACAAAGAAAATCCCCCAAGCAATCCTATTCCCATTGCAGCTCCGGAAACATTCATTGTTATTTCAAAAAAAACAGTTCCCGCAATGCTCAGAAGCACAAAATCCCTTGCCTTTGGATTTTTTATTTTTCCGAATGCACCCCCGAAAATTCCGGGAACCGCGGCTCCTATTGCCTGGAAAATAGTCCATGGCCCCTGCAAACCCCATACAAAAAAATTGCTTACAATATAAGCGCTTCCCCCGAGTGCAAATCCCTCTCTCATTCCGAAAAACAGTCCCGCGAGAATCGCAATGGGAATTATCGGCTCCACGCTGGGGACATTCTGGAGCGCCACCCTTCCTCCAACTGCAAGGCTAAACAATCCGAGAAAAATTGCAAGGCTTTTTGCCTCGCTTTTGATTTTTCCCTTCTGCCAGATGCTTTGGATTTCTTTTGCCTTTTCCGCTATTATTTCCTGCCTTTCAAGCAGAACTGTTTTCTGTTCCTGCATAAAAACACTCAATATTTTTTCATGGAAAATGTTTTTTAATTAAGCGCATTCAGCGCCTGCCTCTGCGCTTAGCATGGAACCGCTGCTCCCGTTTTCCCTCATGAGATTTTCAGTGTTCCACCAGATGATTGTTTTTTCTTCGGAACTCGTAATGCATGCTGCCTGTTCCCTTACCGCATCGAAAAGCTTCTGCAGGCTTGAAACTGATTTCTGCGCGATTTTGCTGTTCAGGCTGCTTGTTGAAATTCCCTGCAAATCAATGCTCCCGCCGAAGCCTGAATCTGGAGTCTTGAACAAAACTCCTGAGTTCTGCCGTGAGTTTTCTCCTGAAGATGCAAGCGCAAGGCTTTTTGCAGCAGGAGAATAAAAAACTGTTTTCAGGAAAACATTGCCTGTTTTTTCGGATTCTGCAAAATCAACAGCATAAGTATTCAAGGGAGCAGAGCCTGTGTCAAGCTCCTGCGCATACCTGTCAGGCGAGGAATTGAATGCCTCCTGCAAAGGCGTTCCGTCAAAATTATCGCATTTTTGGACAGCGTCCCAAAAAGCAAGGTTTTCAGCTGATTTTACGGGAACATCTGCTTCGCGCAGCTGGTAATAGGCAGAGAAGCTTTCCTGATTTGCCGCAGAACTTACCTGCATTATTATTGGAGTAGCATAGCTCGGATAGAAAAGCAATTGCCTCGCGCTCTCCGCTGTTTCATTTATTTCCAACAAGGTTCCGCGCTTTGAAAAGCTGCTGTTGATTGTTTTTGTGTCTTCTATTGTTTTTGTTTCAAGCATTGAAATTCCGGCATTGTTCTGCTTTGTTGAAACAGGAACGTTTTCAGTGCTTGAAATTGTAAATTCCTTTCCTGCATTTGAATATCCAGTGCCATAGCCTGTGCTGTTTGCTCCTATTTCAGAGTTCATGCTTGAATCCCAAGGAAGATAGTAAAAAACGCTTTCTTTTTCGGGAGTTTTTTTCAGTGCGAATTCCACTGAAATTTTTGCCGCGGGATTTTTTGCCTCGTTGAAGAACTGCCATTTGTTCCCAAAGTCAATATTGAAGAATGCCTCGAACGTTCCCGCATCGGCAAGCTCTGTCGAATCCAAAAACTTCTGGCTGAATGAAAGCTTCTGTGCATTTGAAAAATAATCCATCCACTTCCCTGCAGGATTTTTTGTGAACCATTCGGGGGCATCAAGAAGCACGATTCTTTCATAATAATTTGCAAAGTCTTTCTGGAAATCCTGTGAATATCCGTCCTTTATCAGCAAGGCATTGAACAAAAATGTTTTTTTCAAATCTTCAGGATTTTTTATTTTGGCTGTCCAGGAAACAGAATTGCTTTTCGCGGCTTCCTCAACAAAATAATTTATTGCGGGCTTGCTGTCATACAAAAAGCTTGTTTTCGGCATCCAGCAGTCCGGGTTTTCCGCCTGCAAATTTTCAGGCATCAGTGTTTGTTGCATCTCCGCAAGATAGGGATTCCATTTTTCCACAATCCATTTCAAATCCTCTATTGAAGGGTTTTTCGGGCAGGCAAGATTAGTATTTTTTTCAACGAATTCCTGCAGGTTTTTCAGGCGCTTGCCTGCCATTATTGAAAACTGCGCTGCATCGCAAAAAACAGAATTTGGGTTGTTTGCATCGCAGCTTTGCTCTGAAATCCCTGAAGAATCGTTCCAGCTCCAGTCAAGCTTTATTTTCGGCAGCGCGTCTGTTCCAGTTGCGCCCATTAACGCTCCCTGCGCGCACCTGCTTGAAAAATCAACTGCCTGCGCTGATTTTTTTTCTTTTGTAGTAAATTTCAGGTGGAATTTTTGTTCCACTGGAATTTTTTCAGAATCAGGGACATTGAAAGGGCCGAAAGTATTGCTTCCAGTTATTGCATCGTTTGTCCCTGCGCCAGCATAAGTTCCCGCTTCAATTGTCGTGGGATTTGCGTGCACGTGCTTAAATGCAGTTATTGTTGCGACTGCAAAAACAGGCTTTTCGGATTCAATTCCCTTATTTTCAAAAAATACGCCTGCTGTCTGGCTTTCATATTCCCCGAAAATTTTTGCCTCTTCTGTATTCCAGTTTCCAA
>DATDTD010000032.1:0-2834 GCA_035290965.1 archaeon
ATCTCAACAACTCTGTTCCCAAATCAAAATCGTGCAATGAAAACTTTTTTTCATGGGCGATTTTTTTCAAATCGCTTAAAACCTCTATTTTTTCCGCTCCCTCTGCGCAGTCAAGAATAATCAGTTCATTCGGAATTTCTTCCAGTTCTCCCAGCGATTCTATTTCATGAAACTCAAAGCCCTTCATGCCTCTGAGTTTTTCTGCCGTGAGAAGCGCGATTGAATCCTCTTCAACAAGCGGATTTCCGAAAACAAAAACAGTTTGCATTACAAGTAATACTTTTTAATTGTTTTTAAGCATAATCACTCTGGTTTTCATGTTCTCTCCAAGAACTGGCTATTTTTTGGCGCTGCTTACGGCAATAATAAGCGGTTTTTCGATTTTCCTCAACAAGTTTGCTGTTGCGGAAACAAATTCCTTTGTTTTCACTTTCCTGAAAAACAGCATTGTTGCTGTTTTTCTGCTCTCCGCAATCCTGCTTTTAAAAGAATTTCCCGCGGTAAAAAATCTGGCTAAAAGCCAGTGGCTGCAGCTGGCTCTTCTCGGCCTTGTAGGGGGAAGCATTCCCTTTCTTTTGTTCTTTTTCGCCTTGCAATCAACGAGCGCGGTTAATGCAGGCTTTGTCCAGAAAACAATGTTTGTTTTTGCCTCTGTTTTCGCGTTTGTTTTTTTGAAGGAAAAAATCTCTAAAAATTTCCTGCTTGCCGCAGTTCTGCTGCTGCTGGGAAACTTTTTCATGTTCAGCGCATTCTCTGAATTTGCATTTGCAGACCTTCTGGTTTTGGCCGCGGTTTTGTTCTGGGCAGTTGAAGCAGTTATTGCAAAAAGGATTATGCAAAAAATTGACAGCAAAATTTCAGCCTTTGGAAGAATGTTTTTCGGCGCGCTTTTCATGCTTGTTTTCCTTGTTTTTTCAAATCAGCTTCATTTTGCAGGAAATTTAAGCGTTCTGCAGTGGCAGTGGATTCTGCTTGTTTCAGTTCCGCTTTTCTTTTATGTCCTGGCTTTTTACTCTGCCTTGAAAACAATTCCTGTTTCAAAGGCAACAGCAATTCTCATGCTCGGGCAGCCTGTTACTCTCCTGCTTTCTTTCGCCTTCCTCAATCGGGCGCTTTCTTTTAACCAGGCGCTCGGAATTGCGCTCACTCTTTCCGCAATCCTGTTGCTTTTCTGCTCTTCCTATGCTGTTTCTTTTTTGCGCTCAAGGGGCTTTTTGCTTGCAGCAACAAAATGAAAGTTCCGCACTGCAGTTCGCTTGCAAATATTCACTTGTAACAAACACGCTCGGCTACTGCGGAAAGGAAAAAGCATTCCTGAGTTTTCAGGATTTTTTGCAGAATCCCTCGCAGGAAAAAATTCAGGAAATAAAAACCCTGCTGGATTCTTTTTTTGGTTTGCGCGCTTATCTCGACCTTATTGCGCGCGCAAACAACAAAAACACTTTTGATTTTCAGGTTTTGGAAGCCTACTGGCTCGGCAACAAACTGCTTGAAAATGTTTCCCACGAGGAAATAAAGGAAACAATTCTCTCCCTGCAGAAATTCGGCCTGCCTGAAAAAATCGCATTGCAGAAAGCAGCTTCGCTTCCCTTCGGGACAGTTCCCCATCACTCCCTGCATGTCCTGCACGTTAATTTTGTAACGCGCAAGCTCAAGCCCTTGGTGAAGAATCTTTCGGAATGCCTTGTTTCCTGGGCAGAGGTAAAGGGCATTGAAAAAAAATCCGGAAAAATAAAGGCAAAGGCGCCTGAACTGAAAATCCTGAACGGAAATTTTGTCCTGCAGGAAAAAAACAAATTGCTTGAAAACCAGTTTTCACTGCCCCCTGCGAATGGAGATTTTGTTTCAGTCCACTGGAGCAATGCGATTGAAATCCTTGAAAAAAAGCAATTGAAAAGCCTGAAAAAAGCCACAATGAAAAACATTGAACTGATAAACATGAAAAAATGAGTCACTCAATTTTTTCCACAATGTTTTTGTGCTGTACAATTACGAGCGAGCCGATTTCTGCATTGATTAAATTTACGGCTTCGCGCTTTTCCTTTCCGTAATCGATAACAGCTATTTTTCCCTTCTGCTTGAGTTTCACTATTTTTCCGGGAATTGCAAGGCACATTTTAACCAAATAATAATCTTTTAATTCTTTTTTTATACCTTCTTTTTATCTTATTTTGAATTACAAGGCTTTTTTGGTTTTTTTATGGGAGTAAGGAACAACTGGAAAAAATGCGCCTATTGCGGAGGCTGCGTAGGCGTATGCCCAGTGCAGGCGCTGAGGCTTAACGAAACACGGCTTTTTGTGGACAATGCAAAATGCATTAACTGCAATGCATGCGTCCTGATATGCCCTGTTGGCGCGAACGAGCTTGCTCCTGATTTGAAAGAGTGATTGATATGGAACACTTTGATGTAATTGTAATCGGCTTGGGCCCAGCAGGGCTTGCCGCATGCAAAACGCTTGCAGAAAAAAAAATTTCAGTGCTCGGGCTTGACAGGAAACAGGAAATCGGCCCTCCAAAGAGATGTGCTGAAGGATTGGGAATTGCCTGGTTCAAGCGCCTGAAAATAAAGCCGAATCCCGAATTTGCAGTGCACAAAATTTTCGGGGCAGTTCTTTTTGCCCCTAATGGAAAAAGCGTTATCTTGAAGTCAAAAAAACTTCAGGGCTATATTCTTGAAAGAAAAATTTTTGAAAAGCACCTTGCAATAGAAGCCGCGGCAAAGGGCGCAAAAATAATTGTAAAATCCGATGTAATTCAAGCAAAGCGTGAATCCGGGAAAGTGCTTCTCTCAGTAAACAACGGCGGGGAGCAAAAGCAATATTCCTGCAATCT
>DATDTD010000033.1:0-8634 GCA_035290965.1 archaeon
GCAAGCACGACAGAATTATTATCCGCTTGGCGGATTATGGGTTTTTCTCCTGTTCCGTATGCGCCAAGATAAAAAGGCTCATTAGATCTGAGAGCTATGGCTCGCGTTGCGTTAAACTCGTCACCGCGCTTAAACAAAAGTTTTACATTTGCTCCTGCAAGCATTATTGCCTTGTCCCATGTTTGGCAGGGCTGTGAATCACTGCAGGGATTTGAATCCAATCCGCTTGCAGCAAAATAATACGTTGTCCATCCTGTTGCAGGCTGTGCGGCAACAGTGATTGTTTGCAAATAATTATACTCACTGCCCTCATCAGTGATTAATCGAAGCCTGACAGTATATGTTTTATCGGCTCCGGCATTTTCATACACATGCGCTGCGTTCCAGCCGAACTCCCTGTTCTTTTCAAACCAGGAACCGTCGCTCTTTTTTGCTCCCTGCTCCCAGAACCACAAAGAATCTGTGGGACTTGTGCCTAAAGGCGGAGGATCGCCAAAATCCCATTCATAATGGAATGCAGTCCAGTCAGCGTTTATTCCGCCATTGACTATTTGTATTTGCTCGCTGATGTTTGTTGCAGGCAACAGTGAAGGATCAACCCAAACAGAAAGCTTTCCCTGGCTGCTGCCGCTTTGCAAAGCAAAGTTTTTTCCCAAAGAAACAGGAACAGCTGCTCCTGAATTCCATTGCAGTGTTTTGTTTGCCGCGTTAAAACTCAATGTTCCGTTTCCAAGCGCATTGGAAAAACCAACAGTAGTAATCTTAACACCAGTAATCTGCACAAGCTGGTTAGCAAAACCTCTCGGCTGTACAACACCAGAAGGCCAGTCAGTCTCATCGACAGCGTCAAAAAAAACAGCTAACGGCATAACTCCTGTTGTTCTGCTTGCAGTTGTCATTTGCAGTTGTCCTGTGCAGCCTGTTCCTGTTTTCCAGTCGCCAATGTATCCAAGCAGTGTCGGCATGTCCATTAAGCCTGTTTTCCATTCTCCAATGTAGCCTAGGAGAGTTGGCATGTCAACGCAGGTCTGCGCAAAAACGCTTCCTGCAAAAAGAAAAAAGAAAACAAGAACAATCAGAAACCGCAGGCTAACGCTTTTTTTTGAAAAATTCCGCAACACGCCCGGGGCTTTTGAATGCATTCAAACCAGTATTATTACTTCTTTGTGGTTTATAAAAATGCTGTTTTGCGCTTCCAAATTTTTTCAGACAATTCTTATTGCTTCTTTTTCTGTTATGAAAATGCTTGTTTCTGCCTGGGAAACAAATTTTCCTGTTTCCTCTTTCAGGACAGGGTATGCGCGTATGCACTTGTTTTTCAATAATTCGCGGAGAGAGATTTTTCTCTGGAACTCTGATAATTTTAATTTTTTTCCGACCCATCTTTCCGCAAAGGGAAGGGTTTTGAATTCTTCCATAATGAATTCCAGAACCTCTCTTGCTGTGGTGTTTCTCACTGGCTTTGGCTCATCGAGCGCAAAAATTTCAGACTGCACTGATTCTTTTACAAAGCCTTTTCCGTTTGTTGCAAAGGGCTCTATTGCATACGCATGCCCTGCCTCTAATTTTCTTGAATCCTTTCTTGCAATGTTGGGAATTGAAACTCCCGCATGCTGTTCAAACTCCCCCAACTCATGCCCTGTAAGATTCTGGATTGGGGTAAAACCAAATCCCTTGATTGTTTTTTCTATTTCCTCTCCAATCTTTCCAATTTCAGTTCCCGCTCTTGCAATTGAAAGCGCATTTTCAAGTGCTTTCTCGGAAGCTTCAATCATTTTTGCATGCTCGTTGTTCAGGTTTATTGAAAAGGCAGCATCCGCAATAAAGCCGTCAATATGCGATCCCAAATCAACCTTTAACAAATCGCCTTCATTCAAAACAGCCGTGTCATTCAATGCGGGAGTGAAGTGCGCCGCTGTTTCATTAATGCTCAGGTTAACGGGAAAAGCGGGTTTTGCGCCCAGGGAAACAATTTCTGCCTCGATTTTTTCCGCAATATCGAGCAGTTTCTGCCCTGGCTTAATGCTTTTTTTTGCATTCTGCATTGCAGTCTGCAGTATTTTGCCTGCTTTTACATACTTTTCTTCAGGAGTTTCACTGCCTGATTTTTGCTTTTCTTTTGTCATGAAAAATCACTTAAAAAAAGATAATAATTTGCTGGAAAAAGAGTATAAAAACCAATCAGCAGGTTGTTTCGGCAATTGCCGTGCAATTGCCAAAATTAATTAACTCTTGCTTTGAAGCCTTTTTAATGCAGAAGCGCTTCTATCTGGATACTTCAATCTGGAGGGATTATTTTGAAGACAGGCAGGACAACATTCGGCCTTTGGGAGAATTTGCTTTTCAGTTCTTGCAAAAATGCCTAAAAGAAAAAAACCAGATTATTGTTTCCGATATTGTTCTGAGGGAGCTTGCGCCATATTTTTCAGACGAACTCATTCAGGGAATGCTGGGCAATTTTATTGAAATAATTGTCAAAGTTGAGCACACTCAAGTGCAAGCAGAAGAAGCAAGGGCTTTTGGGAAAAAAGCCCCGGGAAAATTTCCCCTTTTTGACATTCTTCACGCAATAATCTCAAGAGATTCAAATGCGATTCTTGTAAGCAGGGACAAACATTTTGCAGAATTGAGCATTTGTGCGTTTGGCGTGCCGGAAGAATTCCTTTAATCTTTCCAGCCGTATTTTTTGGCTAATTCTTTTTCAAGCAGCTTGCTGCCTTCATTGCTTCTCCAGTCGTGCCATTCTTCTTCTGTCTTGAACCTGCTTTTGCCCTTCAAGGCGCCGCGCCATTTAACCAAGGCATCCATTGCTTTTTTTTGGGCTCTTTCCCCTTCGTTTTCTTTCAGCTTGCTTCTGATTGAATCGCGGATAAACTCTGTTTTTGTGGAATACCTGAATTCCTTCATGTCCTTCTCAATCTGTCGCGCCATTTGCTTTTCCAGTTTAATGCTGACAGTTTCCATATTACTAAGTAATACGAAGTAAGACTTAAAAAACTTCCATTCTTATCCGAAAGCCCCGAGCTTCTGCTGTTTTCCGCCCTGGATCAAATCGTCCTCGCTGTAGCCGAGTTCCTTTAGGATTTTTATTACTGCGGGAAGAAGCTGATGCGTTATGTAGTAGTTGGCATCGTAGTTTCCTTCCTTTACGAATTCCTCGAGCTGTGCCTTTTCCGAAATGCTTTCCCCGGATTTTGTAATAATGTATTCTACCACGCTTCCTGTCTCTATTTCTTTTCCCTTTTTCACTGCCTTGAGCGCGGCAGCAACATGCGGCCCAATGCTCGAATATTTGTCAAGCGGCCTTTTAATCTGAGTCATTATTACCAGGTCTTTTTTCAGAGTCCTGCCTGACTTTAATTCTGCAATTTTTTCCCTCACTATTTCCACTGCCTTTTCAGGCTTTCCGTCTTTCAGGATTGTTGAAATAACCTGTTTCTGGGTTTCCTTTGCAATGTTTGCCCAGTCCCTTCTCACATATTCAAAGCCGACTATTTTCAGCTTGTCCTCAAAGTCAATGAGCGCGTATCTTTTTTTTGCCGCCTGCTTGCTTTCCCTGCGCGTAACAAACAATCCTCTTTTGTAAAAACCTTCAAGCTCAAGGTCCATTGCCTCGGGCAGATCTTTATTTATTTCCTCCACGAATTTTTTTACGTCCTCCTGAGTTTTGTTCTTTGGTATTTTTAAAAAGCAGCTGTCAGTGTCATTGTATAAAACAGTAAATCCAGTTGCCTCTGTCTTTTGTCCGACTTCCCGTATATATTGCCTGCTCCATGCGGTTACTGCGCGCGCGCATTCCATGCTGTACCATCGTGCCCTTGCAAATCCAAGATAGCCGTAATGCGAATTCAAAAGAATTTTCAGTGCCTGCGACCTTGCTTCAAGCTGTGAATATTCCGCAGTTCCTTTCTTGGCTTTTTTGAGCTCTTTTTTTATTTCAATTCTTTTTCCGAGTATTTCTTTCAGCACCATTGGAAGAAATCCGGATTTTTTTTCGCAGAACCAGTCTTTTTCAGGAGAAAGGTTTTTTCCGCTCTCGCATTCCCTGTGGGAACAGTTCAATGTTTCAGGGCTTATGTTGTGCGAAATTATTATCGACGGATGCAGGCTTCGGAAATCAAGCACTGCAATGTTTTCATGCAGCCCCGCAATCGGCTCTTTTACATATCCCCCGATGTATGTCTTCTGCATTCGTGCAGAAACAGAATCTTCGGAAGGGCGGTTTGGAACAAGCGCATTTAACTCAAATGCCTTTCTCATGAGAAGCGCTTCAACCAGCTGCGAGGCGCTTGCCCTGCTAACATCGAACAAATCCTGCTTTGCAAGAACGCAGAATTCTATCAGCAATTGCAGGTATGTTTTTGCAATGCGGAGCGCAAAAACAGAATCCTCTAAATTGTAATCTACAAGCTCTTCAAGCCCTGTTTCTGTTTCCCATATTTTGTTTATCTCCTTTGCGGTTATTTTTTTCTTTTCATATCCAAAAAGCCTTTTTGCAACGCTTTCCAAATCGTATTTTATGAGCGAAACAACTGTGAAGCGGGATAACATTTGCAGCATGCTGAATGCGTCGAGATGCTGCATTCCCCGAAATCTTGCCGAAGTGTCTGAAAGCCCTTTTTTTCTTATTATCATTGGAGTGTTTTCAAAGCCAATGTCGAACTCCATCTTGAGTTTTCTGCTTCTTTCCCTGAAATACGGAAAATCAAAATTGTCGCCGTTGTACGATACAATAATGTCAAGCTGTTTTTCCTGCAGGAAGGAAACGAATCTTTCAATCATTTCCTTTTCTGTTTCGGAAACAATGCAGTTTTTGCTTTTGCACAATTGTTTTTTTGTGGAAAAAACAGTTCCTGTTTTTTCATCGGCATATGAAATCATTAATATCGGGTCTTTCTGAGGATTGCTGAATCTTTCTGGGGAGTATGTTTCAATGTCTATTGCCGCAATTTTCAATGGAATTTTTTCCTCTTCAAAAGCAAGGATTTTTTTCAGGATTTTTTTGCCATGCATCTCTTCAAACGAAACTTCATGCCCTGCCATGGGAGAAAGCCCCCTGTCAATCAGATAGCGCCTTGCAAACGGGATGTCGTATTCAAAGACCTTTAAGCCGGGAATTTCCTTCAGTACAGAGCGCGCTATTTTCAAATCAGTTGTATTGTGGAAAAATATTTTCCAGATTTTCTCGGAGCTTTTTTCTGTTTCTTCGGCATCCAAAATTTTTGCGTTTTCAGGGAGATGAATTTCCAGAAAAAATTTTTTGTCAAAATGCATTCCCGCGTGCTGTTCTGCCTTTGCGAAAAAATACGGCCTGAAATCACTGTCAAAAAATTTTTGAATGCCTTTTTTTGTGCGCAGGAAAACAATTATTGCGGATTCATTGCCTATGTTTTCATAATCCACATCGAGAAGAATGCCTGTTTCCTTTTGCAGAGCCATGTATTTATTGCTGTAAGCAAGATTTTATTAATAATTTTTTTTCCCTTCATTTTGGGAAGCAGTAGGTTTTAATAAGAATAATTCCGTTATTTAGTACGGTTTTTTTATGCCGCAGGACTTTTCAGGAACGCAGCAGCAGGAAGCGCAGGGCGCACGCGACAGGCAGCATTCTGCCCCCCAGAAAGGCCCGAATCTTGTCGCAAGCATTCGCGAGGACATCAGAAGTTTGGGCAGTTCTATCCTGATTATTACCCAGAAAATGAAGTATCTTGTGAGAAACGAAAAAATTCTGGGAAGAAACCTCATTGTTCTGAACAAAAAAATCCGCACTTTAGAGGAAAGAATTTCTTCGGGAGAATTCGGCGCGGGCGCTTCCCTAGGCGGGGGGGATGTTTCACAGCTGCTTGAAAAGCTTGAGGAAAACAACAGGAAAATAGCAGAGCTTGAAGCACAGATTTCGCAGTTGAAAGAAGGAACTGCTTCGCAGGAACAGCTGCAGGAATTGAAATATGTCATTGATTCAATCAATCCCCTTGAATTTGCAACCATTGCCCAGGTAAAAGACATTATTGAATCAAAGCTGGGAAAAGAAGAAAGAAAAAAGAGATAAGCCTTCAAATTGTTATCTTCGGATTCTTCTTGCATTTGTGCGCTTTCTTTGAACAGGCATTTGCATGCGCGCATTTTTTCGTTTAGGCGCTTTCCAGAAAAAAGGACGCAATTTTTTGAAATAGGAAAGAGCGGCCTCGGGGTTTCCCAAAAAAGGCCTGCAGGGAAATTCCAGCCCGTGTTTCTTAAAAATTATTGTGATTTTTTCAATTGCTTTTTTTGGCGGCAGTCCTTTTTTCATCCAGTACATGACTGCAAAGAAAGATGAGGATTCCCCTGCAAGGCAATGAACCAAAGTGTGCGGAGTCATCTGGTCTATGATGTTGCGATAGGTCTGTTCAGCAATCCCTGTGCTTTTCAGCTGTACTTTTTGTATTCCAGCGGCTTCGAACACTGGCCGCAACGCTTCCTCGGTATATGTGCGCTCAGTCAATGAAACAACTCTTTTTATTCCCAGTTTCCGCAAATTATCAATTGTATCATGCAATGAACGCGGGTCTCCGGAAACAAAAACTCCCTTGTCAATTTCTATCGGAATTGTAATCATCCAGGTCAAACAGGCACCTTTTTTTTGCTGCAATTAGAAATGTTTTTTATTTTTCAATTTTTTCAGTGCACTTGCTCAGCGATGGGCGCAAATTTACCCTGTAAATTTTCTGGTTTTTTAAATGGATTCCCGCATCGTTTCCCTTTATCATTGTTATCCGCGCTTCAGCTGTTTCCCTTGCGGATTCCTGCAGGTCAAGCTCTTTCGTTGTTTCAAACGCAAATCCTATCCCGTATTTTTCAATTTTTTTGAAGTCCTCGATTATTTCTAGAGCCATGGGATTTTCTTCCGCATGCGACAAAAATTTTTCAGCATTGGGCAGGAAAACAATCGCCTTTGTTTCCTTTGAAGAGCCTTTTTTTGAAAAAAAATCCGCAAGCGAATTTGCGACAGAATCAAGCACGAGGAAGACTGCCCTTGAATCAAGGCTTTCAAGATGAAGAATGTTTGCCCTTCCTATTCCTTTTGTGCTGGGCTCTGCAATTGCCTTTGCGCTAATCTGCTCGCCGAAAAGATTCGGATAGACTGCCTCCACAAGCTTCAGATACCGCTCTGCCGCAAGCCGCTGGTAATCGTTGAAATGCCCTTCAATTGCCCCTTCTGAAATTTTTTTTGCAAGTTCCCCTATTGAAACGAATTTTTCAGCCTGCATTGTTTCCTCTATTTTTTTGCTCGCGGGATTTTCCCCGAAGCCGAAGATTTCAGTGAATCCTTTGGGGTTTATTGCGGAAATTTCTATTTTCAATTGTTCTCCTGCAAAAAAATGCTTTGCGGGAAATCCCATTGGATCCAGGTCTACTCCGGATTTTTGCAGTTCCTTTGCGTTTTCAGACGGAGTTGCAATCCCCGCAAAAAGGTTTTCAAAATCAAAGACAATTGCAGTCATTCCTGAAAGCATGCATCCTTCAATGAGCAGGTGCATTGCGTGCTTTCTTTCCGCATTGCTTCCCTCGCAGACAATTGTTTTCTGGAACATTGACATTGGTTCCTCTGCAGGCCTGCCCTCCTTTGTTTTTCCAAGCATTATTTTTCCGAAAGAAACAATCTTTCCTTCAGGCGAGGGCTTCTCAAGCTTTCTCGCAAGGGGCGATAAAAACTGCATTATAAGGGTTTGTGAAAAAAAGCTTTCCTTTGTCTCCTCGCTCGTGTCTTTTATGTCAACAAGTTCAAGGCCATATGCAGAGGAAACATCGTTCATTATCTGGGTTGTATCGTCTAAATTCTTCAATAATTCCTCGAGAACAGGGTTTGCCTTTTCCTCTTCATTTGCAACATACGCAGGCCTTGAGCTTACAACCATGAATTTTTCTGTTTCCTCCTCATTGTGCTTTATCAGCGCAAGCGCTTCTTTTGGGAGTGCGGCAACAAAGGCTTCGAGCTCTCCCTTTGCGTGCAGAACCCTGAAGCATTCTATTACCATTCCGATTTTTTTTCCGCCCTCTGTTTCTGAAAGCGAAACAAGAATAGTCAGGTCGGGATTTGTAAAAATTTCCAGGGGGTGCCCTTCCATGCTTCCCTGAAAGAGTTCTTTCCAGGGGCCTTTTTTCAAGAGAAAATCCATTCAACCACTCAGCCAAAATGCCTTTCCAAATTCAAGTGAACTTATTTATATAGGAATAATTATATAATAAATCAGAGGCATATAAACTTTTGCCTGAAAAATAATCCCTGTGTTTTTTTATGGTAAGCGAAGAGATTGTTGTAAGCACAATAAAGAGAATGCTCGATTCCGGAATTGAAGAAAGCGTTATTGCAAAAACACTGAAAGACATCGGCCTTAAGGAAAGCGAAATAAAGCAGTATCTTTCACAGGTGCGCGGCCCTGCGTCTTCTTCGAATGAATCAGCTTCAGAAGATGCGGAAAGCAGGCAGGATACGCAGGAACTGCTGCACACTACAACCCACAACAAGCTTGAGGAGCATTCGGAAAAGCTCGACTCTGTCCAGAAAAATGTTTCTGGCCTGAGTGAAAAAATCTCCTCAATTACAAGCGGCCCGAGCAACAGGCAGCTTCTCTCGGAGCTTGCGCTTCTCAACCA
>DATDTD010000034.1:0-39874 GCA_035290965.1 archaeon
GAGGCAAAAAACGGGGAAATATTCGGATTATTGGGGCCGAACGGAGCGGGAAAAACAACCACAATAAGGATAATGCTCAATTTGATTGAGAATTACAAGGGAAGCGTTGAAATTTTGGGCGGAACGTGCACTGAAAAAACAAAGGATCTGATTGGATACCTGCCGGAAGAAAGGGGATTGTACAAGAATGTGACTGCACTTGAAGCAATCAAATACCTGGCTTCATTAAAAGGCATGCAGGAAGAGGAAGCAGAGGGAAAGGCACTGCAATTGATGCGGGAAATGAATCTCATGGAGCACAAGGACAAAAAGATTTTTGAATTAAGCAAGGGAACGCAGCAGAAAATACAAATAATAAGTTCCATTATACATAACCCGAGTTTGTTTGTTCTGGACGAGCCGTTCTCAGGGTTAGATCCAATAAGCGTAAAATTCATTATTGAAATAATTGAAAGGGAAAAAAACAAGGGAAAGGCGATTATCCTGAGCACGCACAACATGAACATTGCGGAGCAGGTATGCGAAAGAGTAATGGTAATAAACAAGGGAAGAAGAGTGCTTTATGGAAACACGCGGCAGATAAAGGAAAGATATTCAAGAGAAAGCACAATAATAGAGCTTGCCGAAGAAACAGAGGAAGCAGAGAAAAAAATAGGCGAAATAATCGGAATAAAAAAAGTCATTGCAAAAAACGCAAACACCTTCGAATTATTGCTTGATGTGAATTTAAAGCCGGAAGATGCGCTGAAAGCGCTCGTATCAAAGGGGCTTGAAATAAGAAGGTTTGAAACAACTGCGCCAAGCCTTGAATCAATATTTTTAACTGTCGTAGAATCAGAGCAATGGATGCAGGAATAAAAAAAGGCGGGAAAATGAACAAAACTCTTTTGATAGCAAAACATGAGTTTTTTTCCAATGTAACAAGAAAAGGCTATCTGCTTTTTGCAGTAATAGTGCCGATTCTTTTTTTGCTTTCCGCAGCAATGCTTGCTATTTTCGGAACAGGTGTTTCGAAAGAGGAAGTCCTGATAAGGGCAATGGAAACCCCGATTCCCCTGCCATTGGTAATTCCCTCAATAATGGGCGCGATTTTTTCGCTTGCAATCTTCATAAGCTCGGGATTTCTGCTGTACGGAATAATAGAGGAAAAGGAAAACAGGCTCATTGAAATATTATTGACCAGTGTTTCGGAAAGGCAGCTTATTACGGGAAAAATTTTGGGTCTGGGAATGCTGGGAATAACACAGCTCGTAATGTGGATAATAGTTAGCCTGCTTGCAATAACAATTCTGCCGGCAATATTATGGATGGCGCACCTGCAGGGGATAAATGCACTGCAGATAATTCTGATTTCTGTTTTCTTTATCCTAGGATATTTCCTGTTTGCGACAATTCTCGCGGGAATAGGCTCTGTTCTCTCAGACACAAAAGAGGCAAGCCCAATCAGCGGGGCAATAACAACAATCTCGCTGCTGCCAAGCTGGATAGTGATTTTCTTTTTTGGAGACCCGAACTCAATGGTTCCGACAATACTGAGCTATATCCCGGTGACTGCGCCCACAACAATGGCAATAAGAGTGCTCATGACGGATCCCCCTGTAATTGAAATAATTACGAGCATAATAATCACAGTAATAACAATCGCGGCAATAATTTTCCTGGTGGAAAAAAATTTGAAAAAAAACCTTTTAACATACGCAAAAAAAACAAAATTGCTGGGATAAAAAATGAATCAGCAACTGGACAAGGCAATGCTTGTAACAGGCGCAATAATAATGATGCTAATGGCACTGCTTCTGCAGGAAACACAATTGCTTATCGCACTGCTTGCGACAGTGGCATTCCTCTATATGGCGCTCAAATACGACGCCCTGAAGGAAAAAACAGAAAAGCCAAAGGCAAAGGAAGAGCAAAAGCCGAAAGAAGAAAAAAAGCCAGCAGAAAAAAAATAAATTTTTTTTGAAGTGATTGTTCGCAAATCAAGTCAAGTTATGTATATAAAAAATACATGATGCGCGTGCTCTCGGGCACTTTTCCATCCCAGCGCGCTTTGCGGAACCCTTCCGGGCCGGTTGCCGGGTTAATTAAAGGGCAGTTAAAAGAATGTATTGAAAATAGCGAAAAATCCTAAAAAAAGCCCTGGTTTTTCAGGGCATTTTCAGGCGTTTGGTATGGCGGAAAACAGAGCTGAAAATCAAGGATTTTGGGCTTTTCTCAGGCTGAGATTTTCAGCAAAAAAATTGTTGTTTTTTTACGCACAGTAATCCGCACAGCAATAAAAGTTTTTTTGCGAGAAAAAATCCTTGAAAAAAGAAATGCACAGAAAGTTTTCGCACAAACAAGGGTTTGAAGCTATCCTGCAAACAGACAAACTCCCAAAACCAAGTAGTTGTATACATAACTAACATTTAGGCCTTGCGCAGCTGCGCTCCCTTGTGCCATTCCTCAAGCCATCCCGCGAACCCCCTCTCTTCCCCTAAAGCGCTTTTGTCGCGTTTTTTTTCAAAAAATTTTTTATTTACTAAGGTAAAAACGCTGTATAATCATGGATATGTTGCATTACCTTGTGGGTTGTTTTTGCCATTAAACATATTAAAATGCATATAAACGCCAAAATAAGCTATTTTATAAATAAAAAAAGTGTGCGCTGATGGCTCGAAATGGCTTTAAAGTCGAATAGGATGCGTTTTAACGCCAAAATAAGCCATTTTAGAAGTAGTCTAAACCTCACTCAGGGGGCGGTTTGGTTTTCAGAGCGGTAAAAAGCACTTGTCACGGCGTTTGGAAAGCAGGTTCGGGGGAGCGGCAGGCTTCAACTGCTGAACTTAAGTTATGTATACTTCTACGCTCTTTTCGTGCTTTGCGCGTATTTTTCTGCAAGCGCATTAAAACTTCTCGTATTACTGCAAGTTTCCACATTGGTTTCTTAGCCAGCCGAAAATTCATTTTGCTTCTTAACTCGCAAATCTGCAAAAAGCCCTCTTCTGTTAAATGCCCGCCGGAACGCATTATTTCCAGGCAGTTTGCCCAGAGTTTAAAGTCTTTGCCTTTGTTAGCGTAGAACAGTTGCTTATCAAAAAATTCTTGTATTTTCACTAGATCCGCCATGCTTTGAACATAGTAATGCGCTATGTTTCTTTCATTATTTTTCTTTTCTTCTCTTTTTTGCACATAGATCTGGCCTACCCCGAATTGCCCCTTTATTTCGTCTAGAATGTGCCTGTCTGCTTCAACGCAAACAACCCTAAAAGAAGCTCTGACTCTGAATGGAAACCCTGGTTTTTTCATCTTGTTTGTCCTGCCGGTTTTCCTGTTTTTGCCGAGCTCCCGTTGAATTGCAATATTGAAGCAGCCTTCCCCCTCTACAAAGCCCATTATTCTTTCGTCAGAAATCATTCAAAACGCCTCCGGAGCACTGGAGGGAGCCTGCCCAAAAAAATAGGTTTTCCGAATTTAAAAACTCTGCGAGAGAAGATTTCCGCTGATCTTTCTTTTCCCTTGTTTTTTTATTTTTTCCGCTCTTTGTATAATGCGGTGTTTGAATGCCTGGGAATGCTTCTGAAATAAAAGTCCGAAAGGCGCGCATTGGCGATATTGGTTTTCTTGCCGACAGGGCTTTCGAGCTGATTAAAACGCACGAGAACTATGATGCGTTTTTTTATGCAGTGACAAAAAGCGCGCGCCAGAGTTATTTTTCCTATTTCAAAAAAATAATCAAAAGCAGGGGCTGGCTGTTAGTGCTTGCGGAATCAGACAAGGAGATTGCCGGCTATGCACTTGCTGCAATAGAAAAAAGGCCTCCGATTTACAAGATTGACAAGAGATGCACTCTCCACGATATTTTTGTCGACGAAAAATTCAGGGGCAGGGGGGTGAGCAGAAAACTGTTTGAAAAGGTCCTTGAGTTTGCTCGCGAAAACAAGACAAAAATGCTGCAGGTGATTGTCGATGAAAGAAACCGCAAGGCAATAGAAATATACAAAAAATTCGGCTTTGCGGAATACGACAAAACAATGGCAATAAAGCTGCCGTAAAAAGCCTTTTTCTCTCTTTATGCATTTAGAATCCAGACAAAATAATTCAGCAGAGCTGCAAAGCTAACCCAGGCAATGTAAGGCAATAACAGCAAGGCAGCCTTTTTTGAAATTCTCCGGAATTCAAAAATAGTTATTGCAATGTAAACCCACAAAAAAATTATTCCTACAAAAGCAAGGAAAGGGCTTTTCAAGCCAAAAAACAATGCGCTCCAGAGAACATTCAGGGCAAGCTGGATAATAAAAAAAACAATCGCTATTTTTGCTTTTTTTTCCTTAAAGCCTTTCTCCCAGACAAGATACAAAGAAAGCCCCATCAGCAAAAACAAGATTGTCCATGCGGGCGCAAAAACCCAGTTTGGGGGCACAAAAAAAGGCTTCTGCAAACCAGCATACCATCCGGAAATTGCGGGAATTGTAAAAACAGAGCCGATTATTCCCGCTGCCTCGCAGAGCAGGATTGAAACAATCAATTTCAATGGATTCATTCTTTTCAAATAAGGAAGTTTAGTTTAAAAAGCTTTTTTGTTTAATATTTACAACTTTTTGTTGTGTATTTTCAACAAAAAATCCTTTTTTCACGTGATTCAAGTGTTTTCAAGAATGAAGGAGCTTCGGGCGCGTTACGGTTATACCCAGGAAAACCTTGCTGCAAAAGTCGGTGTTTGCCGTGAAACAATTGTTTTTTTAGAACACGGAAAATACAACCCTTCCCTGAAACTTGCCCACAAAATTTCCAAAGCGCTTCACACAAAAATCGATGAATTGTTTGTGTTCGATGAGGAAGAGTAACTGCTAGTGGCTGATAGGAATTTCCAGTTCCACGAATCCATGCGGGTTGCGCTTTGTTTTTTTCACCTTGATTAAAACGAATTCGTGCTGTTTGTTTGCAAGAAAATCCTTTTGGCTTGTGCGAAGCTCGTTTGCCCCGAGCAAAAAACCATGCATCTTTAGGCTTGCCCAGATATTGTCCAAAGCAGCAGCCAAATCTTCCCTTGTCATGTAATGAGAGACGTTTGTAAACCGGATTGCATCGCACTGAAAAGGCAATGGTTTTTTCTGAATTGCAAGATGCACGACCTGCACATCCGACATGCACAGGGTTTTATCCGGCTTAAATATGTCAACTGCATAAACCTTGCAATCCTTTCCGAGAATTTCTTTGGCTTCAACAGCAGTAGGGGCACCAGCAGCATTGCCTGCGCCGACGTCCGCAAACACACGAATCCTGTTTCTGTTGTTTTCAAGAAAACGATTCAGGTTTGGATATCTCCCCCAATGCGCGATATCCCTGTTTGCCCGAATGAGAATGCGGGAGCGTTCGCCAGTAAAATAAAAATACGGCTTCCATCCCTTTGTAGCGTCTTTCAGCCCAAAAAGTGTTTCCGTGTCAATGCGCCTGACTCTTCTGCCGGCAGGCTTTGGCGAAATTCCAGCCATGCAAAAACAAGCGATTAACTGCAATATATTCGTATCGCTTTTTTTCAGGGAGCGCGCAGCAAACACACACAAAAACCAGTTATGTATATGTTACCTTCTGCGCCTTCTTCTGAAGCCTTCCGCAAGCCCTGCCAAGCCACCTTTTGGTTTTTCTTTCGCAGGAATTCCTCTTATTGAAACAGGAATTTTTGAGATTCTTTCCCGCATGTCAGGCCTTTTCTCAGGCTGCTCAGAATGCAGGAACTGGTCAAGCGTCCTTGCAACTGCTTTTCTTTTTTTTGCCCTGTAATAAGTAATCACTGTTTGCTTGTAGTCAAGCTCGAGAGTGTCGGCAATCTTTTTTACCATTTGCCCCCTTAACGACTTTCCCTGCAAAACAGCAGTGCGGAATTCCGGCTTCAGGTATTGCCTGTTAAGCCTCAGCGTATTTTGCTCGAGGTTAAAAACAGTGTATCCGACTAATTCCTTTCCTTTGAACAACAGCAGAGTCTGCGCCGGCAGCGGGGGGACAAAAAGCGCAACTTCCTCCCTAGGGGTTCCAATTTCTATAAGAAAAGCCCTTTCAAGGCTTTCAAAATCCTTTTTTGCCTTTTCTTTTTCCTCTTGTTTTAGGAACGGTGCGAGAACAAACCTGAACATTTCTTCAGCCATTTTTTTCACAAAAAAAATTCTTAATTAACTTGTTTCTTTGTTGTTTAAAAAACTGCTTCCAAAAAACAGTTTCTCAGCCAAGCGCTTTTTCAAGCTCTTCAAGAGTTTTTGTTTTCTGGATTTTTTCAGTTACTGCAAAATTCTGCTTTCCGGGAAGAAAACGCATTGCCTGCTGTTTTATTCTTCCAAAATGCACAAAACCGAGCTCTTTGCTTTTTTCCAGATATGCCTGCAGTGCCTGTTCCCTGCCCAATGGTTTTTTTCCAAGGAGTTCTGCAAAAACTCCAGGGTTTCCTATTGCAGACTGCCCTACCATTGCCGCATCGCAGTTTGTTTTTTCAATCATTAAATCAAAATCAGATTTTGTTTTTATTCCCCCGTTTCCGATTACGGGAATGCCAATGCTTTTCCTTATGCGCTTTATCGCAATAAAATCAGTTCTGCCTTTATTTTCCTGTTCAATTGTCCTTGCATGCACAATCAGTGCGCTTGCGCCCGCTTTTTCAATTGTCTTTGCAAGCTTTATACTCTGCAATACATTTGGAGAGATTCTTATTTTTGCAGTAACAGGCTTTCCCAGATCTTTCCAGCTCTGCAAAATCTCTGAAATTCTCTGCGGCCTTTTCAATAGCGCTGCGCCCGCTCCCTGATTCAGAACATTATCGCTCGGGCAGCCCAAATTCAAATCCAAAATTTCAAACCGCTTTTTTTCAATCAGGATTTCCGCTGCCTTTTGCATGCTTTCAGTGCGCGCGCCGAACAGCTGCAATCCAAGAGGAGAATCTTCAGGAATTGTTTCCGCAAGCTGCCAGTTGCTTTTATTGTCCCTGATAAGCGCCTCTGAATTAATCATTTCCGAAAAACACAACCCTGCTCCCTGCTCCCTGCAAATCATCCGAAAAGGCAAATCAGTTATTTTGTACATCGGCGCAAGAACAAGCTGATTGCGCAGAACAATGTTTGAGATTTTGAACTGCATAAAAAAAATTGGCTTGAATGCGAATTTAAAATGATTGCAAAAATCAGATTTTTCTCATTCCGTCGCACATGGGAAATGCCTTGCAGCCCCAGAATTTTCCGAATTTTCCCTCTCTCAGAGTCATTTCGATTCCGCACTCGGGGCACATGGGTTTTTTTACGCTTGAATTCGAATGCCTTGAACAACAGGGAAGGCCTTCCCTTGTAAATTTCACTGCTGTTTTTCCGCAAACAATGCAATTCATTTTTTCTCCCTTGAAAAATCGCTGGAATTATTAAGACGATTCTATTTAAAATAGTTTTCAAACGCAATTTTGTGAAAAGGTGTTTTTTTGAAAATAAAAGAACTAAAACCAATGCAGGCAATTCCGGAACTAGAGGTTGAAATTGTTTCAAAGGCAGAGCCTCGGCAGTTTGCAACAGAAAAAGGCTCGGGAACAGTATGCAGCTGCGCAGCAAAGGATTCGACAGGCGAAGTCCAGTTGTCTTTGTGGAACGAGCAGTGCAACGAATTTGAGGAAGGAGACAATGTAAAAATAACAGAAGGGTGGTGCTCTCTCTTCAAAGGACAATTGCAGGTAAGCACTGGCAGAAAAGGCAAAATAGAGAAAGTAAAGTAATTTTGCCCTTAAAAAATCGGTTTTGTTTTGCAGTTTTATTATAACTCAAAAAAGGCGTGTAAAAATGTCTAAAGCTGGCTTTGAACTATTGGAAATAACCCAGTCCTGGACTGGCGGCGGAAAACAGACAGAAACCAAGAACTTCAGCGTAAGAGAAGGCGAAAGCTTTGACACGCACCCAAAAACAAAAGAACCATTGTTTACACTTGTAAAATTAACCCCTGAAAAGGTATTAGTGCGCTATAACAGGGAATTTACTCTCAAAGGTTATGAACAGCCCGCAAGCAGGGAAACACTTCTTGAAAGAGGAGAAACAAAAGAATTTTCCCACTTGTGGGGAAGCCACGGCCTGACAAAAAAATTAACTTTCAGCGGAATAACAGTAGAATAAATTAACAAAATAACGCTTCTTTTCAAATTGTTATTGGCTTTTTTGTTTTCTTTTTACAAAAAAACAGCCACTGGAAAAAAACCAGTTAGTTTTTCCGCAGGGCTTTCTGCGGCAAATCAGCTTTTTCTCTCTTTTTGCAAGAAAAATGCAAAAAATAAAATCCAAACTATTCAGCCTGATAAAAGTAAAAAAAGCAAACTAAAAACCATTAGAAAGTAAGAGAAAAAAAACCATTTTTGTCATTTGAACAAACAGTATGGGGCATTCTATGTCAAAACACCTTAAAACAGCAAAATAAAAAAGGAAAAAGATTTTTTCTTTTGGAAAAAAACAACTAGAAAATTAGTTATGTATATGCGCCTTTTATTACAAACTTATTTTTTACCTGCTCTTTTTCTCTGCCTGATTGATTTGAATTTGGCAGGGATTTTTCTCACTACTGCCGGCTTTCCCGCAGCCATTGGCTTTCTTGTTCCCTTTGCGGCAAATAAAGCACCCCAGCCCGGCTTCCAGACCTGGCCCATAGTGGCAACTGATTCGCTGAGTTTTCCCCTTGGCTTTCTTACAGGCATATTATCATCTTTGCCTTTTCCTGTTAATAATTCTTTCTTTTGCTTTTCAGCGCATGAAAACTTCAGGAAGCATAAACACAAGGACAATTAACAGGGTAAGCACTAAAAACCCCTCATCTAACTTTTTCCACATTACTGCCATTGAAATTAATGGCACTAAAAGAACAAGCCAGTTATAACCAAGCCTTCCGACAAAGTATCCTGCAAAGAAACCAACAGTAATAAAGAACAGCAGAATTGTCCCTATCTTTGCGGCAAGGGCTGGAATTGCCTTTTTTATTCCCGTAATAACATTTCCAATAACGCCCATAATAACCTAAATATTATTCACTTTAAAATTATAAAAGGTTAACTGTTTACCGTGCGACACAGCCCTGAGTGTTCAGCTCACATATGTCAGGTTTCCCTTATCGAATCCCTGCACAATGAAAATAGTGGGCTCTTTTTCAGGAATGAGATTTACATTTCCATAAACCAATCCCGGAAGAAATTTTTGAATGTTTGTTGCAAGCATTGTTGCAACATGATTTTTTCCGAAAAACTTTACACAGATTTTTGCAGTAAGTTCGCGGGTTTTTTCTTCATCAATAACGCCTAGTGAATGCAGATATTCATGCAGCAGGACATGGAAGCAGTAGGGCTTCAGAAGCTCTGGATTTGTTTCAACCAGCCTTCTCAAAGGAGTTGCGTTCATTACAATCAGGTTTGAATCTATTTCATGATACGCGCCTAAAAAACCGCCGGCAAACTGCCCGAGCTCTGCAATGCCCAACATTAATCCCGCCCGTGTTTTTCCAAGGCTTTTTTCCGCCGCTTCCTTTACAAGCTCGAATATTTCTGAAAAATCACTGCATTCCTCTAACATTTCAGAAAATTTTTCTTTCAAAAAAAATTTCACCCCCTGAAAGTTTTTTCCTCAGGCTAATTTTTTTCAAGCGGAAACCCTGCAATTACCCAGGCTCTTTTTCCGCCCGAAAATTCCCTTACATTTTCATACCCCATGTGCCAGAGCAGGTGTGCGGCGTTGCCGCTTGCATGGCAGGAAAAGCTCGAGCAGTAAACAATTATTTCGGAATTTCTTTCAAGCTCTTTCTCCGCTCTTTCCTGCAGCTCATCTACAGGAATATTTATTGCGCCTGGAACATGGCCCTTTTCGAACTCTGTTTTTCCGAGAACCTCTACAACAACAGGCTTCTGCCTGCTGTCAAGTTTTTTTTTCAGCTCTTCAGCAGAAATAACAATTATTTCCCCGTGTGAATGCATTTTTTTTACAGCCTCCAAAAATAATATCAACTCTGGTTAAGAATTTTATGAAACCATGCCGCGAAAAAACTAAGCGGGCTTAAGGTTTTTTTCTCCGGGCTTCCATTCTACCGCACATAAACCGCCTGTCTGCAGTGCTTTAAGGACTCTGAATGTTTCCGAAACGCTTCTCCCCACATTGAGATTGTTGATTGCGGCAGACTGGATTATTCCTTCAGGATCAATAATAAAGGTAGCCCTAAATGCAACTCCCTCATCTCTTTTCAGAACCTCGTATGATTCGCAGACATTTTTTTTCAAATCACTGAGCAATGGAAATCCTATTTCTCCAAGGGAATTGGAAACCCATTCCCTGTGGGAATAAACGCTGTCAACGCTCACTGCAAGCAAAGCTGCGTTTGCATTTTTGAAATCCGCCAGCTTTTCGCTGAAACCTCTGATTTCAGTGGGGCATACAAATGAAAAATCAAGGGGATAGAAAAAAAGCACTACCCATTTTCCACGGAAATCAGCCAGAGAAAAATCGCGGATTTTTTTTCCGAGCACTCCACTCAGCAGAAATTCCGGCGCCTTTTCCCCAACGCCAAGCAAAAAATCACGCCCCCCTTTTGTCAAACCTTTTTTTCACCTGAGTGCAGCAGGAAATCGCGCCTTTTTTTTCAGAATGACTTTTTCCGCAGGCACTGCACAAATGCCCGATCTTCTCGGTTTTGCAGCACTGCTCTGCCTCTTCTTTTGTATCATGCATCATGCCGCAATTGGAACACGCAAACAATCCCTGTGAAGCCAAAAAAAACACCAAGTTTAAAAAATATTCCTAGTATCAAATTGATATCGCAATATTACTTGGAGCCTTTGAAGTTTAAATAGCCCAAGTTTCAAAAAAGAAAGTGTGATTTTCAATGAAAACAGATGAAACAGAAAAAGTCTGCGAATGGTGCAACGAATGCCATCCGGATTCGTGCTCAATAGAAACAACAGTGGATTTTGTGGGAAAAAAATTCTCGCTGTTAATTCTCAGGGACTTGTTCAAGGAAAAAAAGCCTGTTCGCTTCAATGCCTTTCTCAAGTCAATCAAGAGAATAACCCCTAAAACTCTTTCAATGAGGCTCAAGGAACTTGAAAAAAGCGGGCTGTTAAAAAAAACAATTTTTCCCGAAGTTCCCTTGAGAGTGGAATACTCGCTTACAAAAAAAGGAAAAGCCTTGGGGCCGATTCTCGAAGCGCTTTCAGACTGGGGAAAAAAGAACGCGGAATAAAAAAGATTATCTAGGGGTTATAAGCCAGCCGATTGCACCAAAAGCAACACCTGTTGCTAAGGAAATATATACTCTGCCGCGACTAAAACGGTATCCTATATACAAACCCAAAAGAAACAAAATGAAAAAGGAAATTCCCAAAACATCAAATATGCCTTTTATTTCTTCACCAGTAAACACAAAAATCACCCTAAGAGTTATCAAAAAAAACTGCTTTTGCTTTAGCCAATTTTTCTTTTTTTACGTACACCTCAATAATCTCGACTTTTTCTTTCATCGGTATCTTTCGGAGAATATGAAAAAAGCGGGTTACTGACGACCTGCTTTTTCCAAGCGTTTTTGCAATTTTTTCTTTTTTAATTCCCTGCGCATTCATGGCAATTGCTTTCGTAAAATTATCCAAAAAATTATCCGCAGTACTTCCCTTAGTCATTGCCACAAAATCACCATTACAATTCAATCCAAAGAGAACTCCCTCTACGATATAATCTTTTGAAATGGACATATTTCCTGTTCGCGTTTTTTAGTCTCCCGCTGGCAGCATAAACTGCCTTGGCATCTTTGAAGCGAATTTCGACAAATTTGTTGCCTGCATTTTTTTTTATTTCATCAATAAGACGCAATGTCACTGAGTCTATCTCTCTTTGGCCGCCCCGTCCGGGCAATTTATCAGAACCAACAACTGAAAACGAGAAGTCAATATCCTGTTTCATAACAAATCCCTCCATAAAAACAAAACATATAAACAATAAATTAACCGATGTCATTAAAAAACATCGCTCAAAAAGCAAAACTAAAAGCAAAAACAAATAAAAAGATACTTAAAAACAACAATCTTAAAAAAAATTTTCAATTTCTTTTTTCCATAACAACTATTTTGTAATAAGCGCAGATTTTTTTCAATCCGCAGATTTCACACCGCGGGTTTCTCGGCAAACAAATCTTCTGCCCGAACTGCACCATCAAATGGTTTATTTCAATCCAGTATTTTTTTGGAAAAAACTTTTTCAGCTCTGATTCAGTCTGTTCGGGAGTTTTGCTTTTTGCTATTGCAAGCCTGTGCGAAATCCTGAAAACATGCGTATCAACAGGCAGGTCGGGTTTTTTGAAACCATAGACAATTACACACGCCGCGGTTTTCGGCCCTACGCCATTTAACTGCAGCAAATCTTCTTTTTTTCGCGGAACTTTCCCCGAAAATTTTTCAAGCAGTTCAAGGCTGATTTTTTTTATTCTCTTTGCTTTTACCCTGTAAAAGCCCGCGGGCTTAATCAATTTTTTAATGCTCCCAAGCTGTGCGTGCGCAAGCGCTTTTGCATTTGGATATTTTACAAACAACTGCCTTGAAGCCTTTTCAGTATTCTCGTCCCTTGTCCTCTGCGAAAGCACAGTTGAAATCAAAACCTTGAATGGATCCTTAAAACCAACAACGGGTTGTTTTGTGGAATGCCTTCGCAGTTCCTTTACAATGAGAAGAACATTATCCATAAACAAGGAGTTCTGAAAAAAGTAATAAAAGGCAATTCCTGCAAACAAAAGTGTTTATTATTTTCGCTGTCTATTTTAAGCATGGCGCGGCCTTCAACTAAAGTGCTAAAAAGAAGAGCCCGAAGCGGCATAAGAAGATTCAAGGAAAAATATGGCGCGGAGTCTTTTGAAGTGATTTCGTCTGCCCAAAAAATCAGTTATGAAAATATTAGACGCTATGGAAAGCCGTTCATTGGAGGATTCCGACCTTCAGAATTTAAATTTGGCAAAGAAACTTTTGGAGTCGCCTTGGACCGGACAATGTATGAGTCCCCGATCAGGATAGTTCTTTCTGGGCCTACTAAAATACCTGGCTTTAGTGACTTAATATATTCCCGATTAGGTTACGTTAAACTCAATTTTGACCATGGCGCTGTTTTAATTGAAGCAGTGCAAGGCGTAAGAGGAGCTGTTAAAGCCCTGAAGCATTTTGAAAAAGGCGTTGGAATGCCCTGGCCAAATTTCATTATTAAAAAAATAGAAGCAGTTGCAAGGCGCCTTGGCTACAAGCAGGCCAGGTTCAGGGACGTTGAAAGCCTTCGTTATTATCAGGAACCGTCGTTTGACATTGACCTGATTGATTCCTATCGCAGCCAACATCCTGAAACTAAAGGCATAAATCATATTGAAGTAAGAAGGCTGGTTGAAAAACAAGTCCAAGACCGCATGAAAAAGTTATACTCTAGTCTCTATTCCGGCTTGGGATATACAAGGCGCGAAGGCGATTACTGGGTAAAAGACCTTTAACTAAAAAGCACAGAGCCCTGCCTTAGCTACGCATGAAAATCAATAGCCCCAACCCACGCTAAGAAAGCGCTGTGCTTTCTCTGCCGAAAAAACTTAAACTGTTCTTGCCATAGCGCTTGCCGGCACGCAGTATTCTTCCTTGCATTTTGTAGAGCAGAATCTTCTGCTGTATAAGTCTCTTTCCTCGAAAATCAGTTTGCCGCAGTTCATGCAGCGCTTTTCCCTGCTCAATCCGAAATAGGAAATTCTTCTTGCAGGCACATGCGCTGTTCCCTCAATTGTTTTTGTAAGGTTTAACAATGCCAAAAAAACCCACCTCTGTAATTACTATGCTTCCTGCATGTTAAAAAGCCTTCGCGGTTAAAAAAGCAAAGCAAAAAAAACCAAAGTTTTTTTCCTTGGATTTCATTTTGTTTGCTTTTCAAGGCTTGTTTTTCCCTGAAAAGAAAGAAAAAGGAATTTTTTGCTTTTCCAGGCGTTAAAACCAGGAAAAACAAAAAATTTTTTTGCCCGAGAATTCAGAATTCTTCTTCGGGCTCTTCTTCGGCTTCTGTACTTTCTTCAGATTCTTCCGCTTCGGCTTCCTCTGTTTCTTCGGATTCTGTTTCCTCTGATTCTTCAGAGTCTTCAGATTCCTCGGATTCGGATTCTGTTTCTTCGGATTTCTCTGTTTCTGCTTTGGGTGTCCCTTCGCCGACTACTTCGGCAAAGCCTACTTTTCCCCTTACGGCATTTACCTTGACTTTTACATTGTCCCCTTTTTTTACGCCGGGAACAATGATTACAAAGCCCTGGATTTTTCCAATGCCGTCTCCCTTGCTTCCTATGCCTTCTATTGTAATGTCATAGGTTTCGCCTTCTTTAACCGGTTTTTCACCGTAGGCCTTGTCGTTATTGAATTTTCTGTATGCCAAATTAATACACCTCCAATGTGTAAGAGTAAAAATCCGGGCTACAAAGCCCAGTAAAAAATAAAAAAACAGCATTCAAAAAGAAATCCCCTGTCTGTAAATCACACACTTTAATTTTTGGTTTCTATCTTTTTCTTCCTGTTCAAGCCAAAATTAGCATATTTCCTGTATTTTGTCTTTGTCCAGGCTTCAGGCTGCTTTTTTCTCAGCCTGAATTCCTCTTCCAATAATTTCAGCCTTAAAACTTCATCTACACTAGCGTTCATGCAAATCCCCACAAAACCCCTTTTAAAAAACTCGCAAAATTAGAGTCAAAACCTTTAATTATATATTATATATAATGCCCTAAAGTGTTTAAAAACATATTGGAACTTTCCTACTAAACATGCAAATAACCCAAATGAAAGAGCCCCAGATAATCCTTGTAAAGGCAATCTTTTTCTTCTTAATAGGAGCGGGCTTGGCAACGCTTTTCATGTGGGGAACAATACAGGGAATAAAAGCCCAATGGGACAATAACGAGATTGCATTCATTTACTATTTTGCAGCCTGGTTAGCGGGAGTAGCAACACTCGCTTTTTACGTGCAGGCAAAAAGCCTTTTCCATTACGCGCAGATAACAAAAGAATAAATGCGGCGCTTGCGGCTTTTTTTAATTCCTGCTTCCCCTGATTTCATATAACAGCTGCCTGTTCCTTAACAACAGGAATCTGGTATTGGCTTTTTCAAGCGCTTTTAGGAATCCATGACCTCTCTTTCCAAGCTTTGACTTGACAACATGCTCGGCAAAGTCCCTGAAAAAAAGCAATGTTTCTTCACGCACTGCAATTTCCTGCACAGGAACTTCTTCAATATCCTGCAAGAATCTTTTTGCGGACAGCAGTATTTTATCAACAGTAACATCTGTGCTTCTGAACCCTTCTATCAGCTCGATTTGTTCCTGAAGAACTTTCAAAAGCCGTTCTTTTGGGACCACACAATAACGAACGCCCTCGTGTGTCATTCCCATGCTTCGTACGCGCATTGTTTCAATACGGAAAGCCTGTCCGCTTGCCCTGCGAACAAAAATTTTTTCCTGCCCAGACAAATGCGCGCTTTTTACCAGTTCTTTTTGTATTGCGGCAACAGCCGCAAAAGAGACGCGCGCAGAACCTGCCTTTTGTGCAGCAAGCCTGTTTATTCTTCTGCTCAGACCAGTCCTGCCTTTGCCCGGTTTTGGTGAAATAGACATAGCAACAAACTACTGCCTAAAAAGTATTTAAGCTTTTGCAGAAAAAGAGCTATTTCAAAACAGAACTTTAAATAAAAAAAAAAGAATTTTATTTTTTCTTTGCAGGCTTTTTTACAGGAGCTGATTCTGCGCCGTTTGCCTCTTCTTCAAGTTCTTCGAAAACCTTGTGCTTGTCCCATTCCTCTATTTCTTCCTTTTCAAGGCCTAACTGCGCAAGCATTTTTTCGTGCTCTTTTTTGTCGAGCTTGGCATACCAGTCCTGCCATATCTTGTCTTCTGATTTTTCAATCTTTCCGTCTTTTTTCGGTTTCATTTGCATTCTCCTGAATAAAAAATGCAATCAAAGAATTTAAAAAATCTTGCCACGCAGCCGAAATCAGGTTAGTGCAATGTTCCCGCAGGAAAATTTTTTAAATCCAGCGGGGGGGGAAAAAAATTCACACGAACAGTGTTTTGTAGGTGTCGCTGTTTCCAACAAAAACAAAATAGTGCCAGGTGCTTCTTCCGTTGCCGCGCAGCAGTACGCTATAATACTTATTCGGGGAAAGATTCTGAAAAACAAGTTCTCCGTTGCCGGAGCTTGCTGTTCCCCGTTGCCCGCCGGGCCCAAATCCTAACTGTGCAAAAACAGTTCCCGAAACATTTTTCGGGTTGCCTGTGCCCGTTACTATTACATGCAGGGCAGGATTCTGCAAAGCAGGCGGCTGCGCTTTAGAGATCTGTATTCTTGTCCAATAGGAAACATTTCCTGCAGGGCTTATTGGCGGAACAACATAACGGTCTCTCGGAGTTGAAATATGCTGGTATCCGATTGCAAACGCGGCAAACGCGGAAGCCGAAAGCAGAAGCACTGCAAAAGCCATTATCAAAAGCATTGTTTTTTTCATAATCAAAAACCCCCTTTTTCTGTTTTAAATATAGCCGTTCAAAAACAATTTAAACATGCACTTTCCGCATGGGAAGCTTGTATTTTTCGCGGGAAAGCATAGGTTAAAAACAAGGAAAAAGAAAAATAGTAATTGCATGGAAAAAAATTTTCTTGACGAGGAAAAAAAGGCTTTTCTGGAAAGATTTCGCCAAGAGCTTGTAATCAGCGGCTATTCCTCGAGGACAACAAAAATGTATCTTCTTTATGTGAAAGAGTTTTTTGAAAACACTCCGAAAAAAGTCACTGAAATTGAAAGGCAGGATATTGTGAGCTTTCTCGCGGGAAAAAAGGAAAGAAACGCAAGCAATGCAACTGTTTCTTTGGTTCATTCGGCATTAAAATTTTTTTTTGAGAAAATACTGAAAAACAAGGTAATGCAGGAAATTCCTCCCCCGAAAAGGGAAAAGCATCTTCCAAGTGTTCTCACAAGGCCGGAGGTGCGCGCGCTCATAAAAGCGGCAAAAAAAAAGCGCTCGCGTCTCATAATAGAACTGCTTTATTCTTCGGGATTAAGGGTAAGCGAGGCAGTAAAAATGCAGTTGGAAGACTTAAACATGAAAGAGCACATTGCAAAGGTGCGCGGCGGAAAGGGAAACAAGGACAGGATTGTGATTCTTTCAAAGGACTGGATAAAAAAATACAAAAAATATTTGGCAAAGAGAAAAATAAAAAGCCCTTTTGTTTTTGCAAAAAAAAACTCGCAGCCTTTTTCAACCGATGCTGTGCAGAGGCTTGTGAAAAAAAGCGCTAAAAGAGCGGGAATACAGAAAAAAGTCACTCCCCACACCTTGAGGCATTCGCACGCAACACACCTTCTTGAAGCGGGAGAAAACATAAGGACAATACAGGAACTGCTTGGACATTCCTCCCTTGCAACAACACAGATTTACACGCATGTCTCGCTTGAAAACCTGAAAAAAGTAAAAAGCCCTCTTGACAGGCTCTGATTGTTACAAGAGGGGGCATTGTTCCACTAATAAGCGCACTTCTGAGTGTTTGAGAAGGAAAACAGGGGGAACAGAGGCAAAACGCCCCAAAAACAGATTATGTATAAGTGTGTTTTTCACGGGGTTTTTTAAAATTTTTAAAAAACACAATTTGGGCGTTATGTAATTTCACGCTTTTTTTGGAAATTTTAAACAATAGATTTAAATAGTAAAATGGGTTCTATTATACTGCATTATTTTATTTCAGAATTTGAAAGGAGGCAGGTTGCTATGAGTTCTCTCTTGTCAAAATTGTTCGGCATGGACATTTATACTGTTGAAGGGGAATATAAGGGCAAAGTTTTCGATCTTATAATTAACCTTGAAAAAGGAAGAATCGAAACAATAACAACAGAACCTTTGAAGGTAAGGTCTAAGCAGGAAGCGAAAAAAATCATAAGCGAAAAAAGCATTCCATACAGGAATGTGCGCTCCGCAAAAGACATTGTTGTTGTAGGATCAGGGCCGACAATCATAGAGGAAGAAGTTTCGAACGAGCCGAGACACACTCCACATCCAAAATATTACAGAAGGCGCTGAAAAAATCGTTGTTTTTATTTTGTTTCCTCCCTGCCGCTTGCCTAGCTCTCTCAAAGTCTTGGGGCAGGGAAAACAAAACCTTTTTATTTTTTTATGTTTAATTAGTATACATAAAGAGAGTTTTTATATAAAATAATATAATAGGGGAAGTACGGGGTGTCTATGCCTGTCAAAGGATATTTTATTCAGTACAAGTTTATTTTGCCTGAAAATATAAAGCATTCTTCTTATACTTACCAGAAGCTGTTTCGCGCGTTGTACGGATACACGCAGGCTGTTTTCAAATCCAACGGCAAAAATTACAGGTATCACAGGCGCGGTGTTTTGTCGGATATACCCTATATCAGGCCGGGCAAAAACTGCGTTATTACTCCCGCAAATGCCTTTTCAAAAATGCTTGATTTTTTTAAAACTGGAAAGAATCCTGCGCATGCCTGGAAATTTAAGGGAGACTGGAAAGCGGTTTATTATATGAATGAAAAGGATGTTGATGAAAAAGCAGCTTTGGACGCTCTTGAACGCCTGGTTGACAGGTCTTTTGTTTTGTCCTCTGCAGAAGAGCATGAAAAGCTTTTTGATGAAATGAATGTAATACTGAAAAAAGAGCCCTCTGCAATCGACAAAAATTATGCCTCTTTGCTTGTAAAAGAAGCCGACAAAGTAGTAGGAACAGAGTGGTTCAAGCAGCTTTATTCAAAATCAGAAAAGCTTTCGGATTTTTATTCCTCTTATAAAAAACTGAAAAAATAAGGCCCTAGTTATTAACCTTTTTTTGCGTCCAACAACTAGGCTTTTATGCCGGCGCATTGTTTATCCGAAGCAGCGCTTCTTCTATAACAGTTCTCAGCATTGCGGAAAACTCTGCTTTGTTCTTTAACTTTAATTTTGACCTGGCAAATCTTTCACTTTGTTCCTGCACCCATTCCTTGAGAACGGCAGTCGTTCTCGGAAAGATGGCAGTTTTTGGGCTCTGTTTCATTGAACAGGCTGTTTCCGCAATGCGCCTGCAGTCAATTGCCCGCAGGCTTTTTTTCTCTTCTTCAGGAATAATGTGCGCCAAATGATTTCTAAGAAGGAGCGTGTGTGTTAATTCTATTATCCTGTCAGAAGCGTTTTCCCAGCCGACTTTGTTTCCTAATTTTCCGCTCGTTTCAAGCCTGTGAAGTTCCTGAAAAAGAACTTCAAATTCCTTCGCTTCTGCAGGCGATATTTTCCTGCTTTTTGCCAGTTTTTGTATTGCGCGCAACCGTGCAATTTTTAATCCTGCGGCAGCGATTGCCGGCATAGAGGAGGCTTTCCCCTTGAGAGACCCGTTTTTGTTAAGCCATTCGTTAATTTCGGGCCTGCAGAGATCTTTGGAAAACCAGAGCGGCTGCCCGCGCCCTCTTCTCGATTTCGCCATGTTCTAATTTCAAAGTAGGATGTTTTTTTATTCTGATTTTTTTCTTCAAAATTTAAGCTTTTTCTCTGGCTCTTTGTCTTCTTGCGGCATCCCGTGCATCGGCTTCTGCTCTTTCTTCAGCTTCCATTTTCGCAAGCTTTGGCGGCTTTTGCATTGCTGCTCTTCCGGCCTGACCCCAGGTAATTTTTCCTCTTTCTTTCAGGGCCGCTCTTTTTGCGGCTTCGACAGCAATAGTTCTTTTTGCGGCTTCAGATACAGTCGTTCTTCTTGCAGCTTCAGCCGTTGCTGTTCTTTTTGCAGCCTCTGATTCCGCAGTAACCTTTGTCCATTGCCATTTTGCGAAGCTTTTCTGCACTGGCAATGGCCGTGGTTTTTTTCTTCCTATTCCAAAAACCATTTTCAAAACCTCTTTTTTTATCCCATAAATCCGATGTTAAATATACTGCCTTCTGCAATTTAAAGGTTTGTTTTTCAGCCGAGTTTCAATCAGGGTTTTCTCAAGAATTAGTTTTTTCTGCCTGCTTTTCCTTTGCTTCTATCGGCTTTTCTTTTTCTCCCTGCTGCTCTGCTCCCTGGGTTGTAATGAGAATGTTTTTTTTTCGCCATTTGCGCTTTCCGCCGATATCAGTGCTTTCAAACAGTCCGATGTCAGTAAAAGTCTTGATATAGGGGTAAAGGCTTCTTTCGTTCTGGTATTCCATGCCGAACTGTTCCTTTATCCTGCGCCGTATTTCCTGCATTTCAATCCATTCAAAGCCGATAACACTCGTTAAATGATGTGCCTGGGTGTTATCCCGTATTTTAATGTAATCCCAGACAGAATGGACCTCTTTTCGTGGTTTTTCTGCTGTTTCAATGGGAATTGCCTGAACCTGAATCGTCCCCTGTTCCGGCTCTTCGCTCCAGTCTTTAATGTCTTTAAAGAAACCCATTAATGTCCTGACAAGCTTTTTGAAAACCATCATAACTATAATGACTGTAATGATATAAATTCTTTACGGTAATTACCAAATCATTAAGGTAATGACAGTAATCTGGCTTTTTTCACATGATTCTTCTGAAGTGGCTGCCGGTGAGTGTAAAAATAGTTGATGTTTCTGAAGCAACCAGCTAAACCGGCATTGCAAGCAATGCCTCGGAGCTCTGTGAGTTGCTGTTTTAAACAGTATTTTTGTGGTTTTTCAAGGGAACCTGTTTTTGTTGCTCCCTGGGGGTATGTGAGTCGTTGTTTTTATGGGGTTTTTCTGTATGCCTGCTGTTTGCCTGTTTATCCCTGCTCTTCTGCGTTATGTGAGTATGGCTTGTTTTGCAGTTATTTTGGCGCACTTGCCAGGTGCGCGCTTTTTTTGCTCCCTGGCCCGATGTGAGTTGCTTTGTTTGCCGAAGCTGCGGTGTTCTTTCCTTCAGAAAGCAGTATTTAGCCTATTTTGACAATTGTGAGTTTTTTAGAAATAGCCCGATTAAAAAAGAATTAGCGCGGGAAGGATTTGAACCTTCGACCTTCGGGTTTCTCCTTATTTTCTGGAATTATGAGCCCGACGGGCACTCCTGGCTGCCCTACCGCGCTATTTGGTTTGTCTGCTTTAATACTGCGGCTTCAAAACTCTTTTAAAGCCCACGAATAACAGGTTTTCTGCTTTAATAAAAAAGGTTTTTTTAGCTTTATTTCTTGTTTTAGCTTTTTTTATCGCCCTGTATTAAAAATTAAACCTTTTTTTATTCTTTTTTGGTTTTTAATTTAGCTTTTGTATTCTTTTGGTTGTTTTTGTTCTTATTTTTCCTTTTGGATTAGCGGAAGATTCCTGTCCAATATTTTGTGTTTTTTTACAGCTGTTTTTGTATCTCTTCGCGCTCTTTTTTCAATATTTCAAGCTCTGCCTGCAGCCCTGCGTTTCTTTTTTCATTGTCTATCTGCCCCAATGTTGAGCCGCATTCCGGGCATTTGAACAGGTATTCTGTTGCTATTTCAAAGGGAATGTAATCGCATTTTTTCTGGCAGCTGAACAATATGTAATTTTTTTCAAAGTTTTTTTTGGTTTCAAGCTTTTCTATTCTTTCATTGTGCTGTTCCATGAGCAATTCGAGTATTCTCTTTGTCTTGATTTCCCAGGTATATGAAAACCAGCCTGTTTTGCTGTTTTTTGTTTTCTGGTAACAGGCAATCCCACGGTAATGCAGCCTGTTCAGGATTGTCCTTATTTCAGTAACTTTCAGCTTTATTTTTTTTGCTATTTCCTCGTCTGTTATCTGCTTTCCCTTTGTCTCGTAGATTTTTGTTATTTTTATTGCTGCGTCTCCCGCAATTGTCTGGAGCAGTTGTTCTGCTCCCTGGAACTGCAAGACGCTGATTTTCGCCATTTTTTCAACTCGTTTTTTATTTTCTGCTGCAAACCAAATAAAAAGCTTGCCTGTTTTTTTTTACTCTGCTTTCCGCTTTGTTCCGATTACTTTTTTTCCTTTTTCCTGCGGGACAATGCGTATTTTTGCATTTTTGAATTTTTTCCCCAGCTCTTTTCCCTTCTGCGCCCAATCCAAGGCGACTGCAAGCGCTGCTATTTCCGAGTGCGGCTGCTGGGTTACTGAAATGTTTGCATCTGCTTTGTGGTAAACTTCTGTTTCCACTTTTTGCGAGCCTATAATAACCAGGATTTTTTTCTGCTTTCTTATTTTTGCAGTGCACTTTTCAAGCGGCAGCCCGTACATTGTAAGGTGAATGGAAAAAAATTTTTTCTTTTTGTATTCCTGCAGTGTTTTTTTCCAGGAATCAGTGAATTCTATTTCAAAATTCGAACCCCAGTTTTTGTTCACTCCGAAAACAGTTTTCCTTATCTGCGCATCTTCATTTCCCTCTATTATTATTTTTTGTGCGCCGAATGCGCGCGCCACTAGCGCGCAGTGGCTCGTAACTCTGTAATCGCGTATGTCGCGGTGCCCGTATCTTAAGATAACAATCTGCATTTGAAATTCACCCGGCTTTCTGCTTTAAGGCAATACTAATATGCTTTTTATAGTTTTTTAACTACTTCTCTTTAATTGTTTTTGAGTGATTTGCAATGCTCGACCTTGAGTTCATAAGAAAAAATCCTTCTTCTGCAAGGGAAAATCTTGAAAAGCGCCAAAACGAAGAGATTCTTGTTTTTTTCGACGAGCTCATTGAAAAGGATGTCCTCTGGAGAAAGTTAAAGGCAGAGGCTGATTCTTTGCGCAACAAGCGCAATGTTCTCTCACAGGAAATAAACACGGCAAAAAAAGCCAATCAGAATATTTCTTCCCTGCTTTCAGAGGCGCAGGAAATTCCGTGCAAAATCGACTCTGCGGAAGCACAGGCAATTTCCCTGAAGGGGCGTTGCAATTTTCTTCTGCAAAGGCTTCCGAACCTTTTGCACGAAACAGTTCCCTTTGGAAAGGATGATTCTGAAAACATTGTAATAAAAAAATCCGGTTCTCCTCCGAAGCAGAATTTTGAAGTAGTGCATCACGGCCAGCTTGCCGCTGCTTTGGGAGTTGCGGATTTTGAGCGCGCAGTAAAGATTTCGGGAACTGGTTTTTTCTTTTTGAAAGGGGAGCTTGCCCTTCTCGATCTGGCTTTGCAGCGCTTTGCAATCGACCTGCTTGTGAAACAGGGTTTTATTTTAATCCAGCCGCCTTTGCTGATGCATAAAAAGCCCTATGAGGGAGTCGCCCCCTTGGGGGACTTTGAAAGCGTGATGTACAAGGCTGAGAACGAGGATTTGTATCTGATTGCAACTTCGGAGCATCCTTTGACAAGCATGTACATGGACGAGATTCTGCCAGAAGAAAAACTGCCAATAAAAATGGCGGGTGTTTCCCCCTGTTTCAGGCGCGAGATTGGAAAGCACGGTTTGGATGAAAGGGGATTTTTCAGGGTTCACCAGTTCAACAAAATTGAACAGATTATCCTCTGCAGGCAGGAGGATTCTTATAAATGGATTGAGGCTTTGAGGAAGAATGCGGAAAGCCTTTTGTCTGCGCTTGGAATTCCATGGAACACTGTCAATGTCTGCACAGGGGATATGGGAATTGTTGCCGCAAAAAAATACGACATTCAGGGATGGTCGCCAAGGGAAAAGAAATACATTGAATTAATGTCCTGCAGCAACTGCACTGATTATCAGGCTGTGGGCCTTAACATCAAATACAGGCTCAAAAACCAGGAGAAAAAATTCGTGCACACTCTGAACAGCACAATGATTGCAACAACAAGGGCTTTGCGCATTATAATTGAAAATTACCAGACAAAGCAGGGAACAATAAAAATTCCTTCAGTTCTCCAGAAATACATGAACGGCATCAGGGAAATAAAGCCCGCGGAAAAGCCAAAGCAGGCGCAGAAGGCAGGGAAAAAACCTGTAAAAAAGCCGCCAGTTAAAAAGGCAAAAAGGCGCAAAAACTAGTTTTTTTAATCCTTGCCGTGCAGATTTATCTTAATAGAAAACAGGGTTTTTTTGCTGTTTTTGCAGGTTTGCTTAATATTTTTGTTTGTCCATTATTTTTTGCCCTTTAATGGGCCCATAGCTCAGTCTGGTAGAGCAGCGGCCTTTTAAGCCGCGTGTCGTGGGTTCAAATCCCACTGGGCTCGCAGCCGCGCTTTTCTTTTTAAAAAAGAAGAGTGCAGTTAATATGCAGGAATAACAACAGCAGGGCCCATAGCTCAGTCTGGTAGAGCACCTGACGGAAAATTTTTTGTTAAAGATTTTTTCCGGGTGAACCTCTTAAGCAGGGCGTCGAGGGTTCAAATCCCTCTGGGCTCGTCCTTTAATTTTTGTCGGAGAAAAATAATAACTGGTTTTTATGGCTGAAGAGGAATCCTTATTCTGGGCTGACCAGATTGCCCGAAAAATAATTGAAAGAAAAAAATTCTTTTTCACTGAGGAAAAAACTCCCAAGCTGAAAAACTGGGCAGTAAAATCAAGTTCCTCTCTTTCAGGGGTTCTGCACATTGGCAGGCTTTCCGACCTTATAAGAAGCGAGGCTGTTTTCCGCGCTTTGAAGGAGCAGGGTTTTCCATCTGAATTCATTTATGTTACTGAAGACATGGATCCTTTAAGAAAAATTCCAAAAGGCGTTCCCTCCAATTTTGAAAAATACATCGGTGCGCCTGTTTCAGACATTCCGGATCCATGGGGCTGCCACAAAAGTTATGACAAGCACTACCTTGAGGCTTTCCTGAATACTGTTTCAAAATTCCTTTCAGAACAGCCAAAGGTTTATTCAATGCGCGAGGAATACAAAAAAGGCTCTTTCAATGAAGGCATTCTTTCTTTGATGAAGCAAAGCTCTGAATTGCTTGAAATAATAAACAAGTTCAAGCAAACCCCTATTGAAGGAAACTGGATTCCATGGAAGCCTGTCTGCGAGAACTGCGGAAAATTGCAGACAACAAAAACAATTTCCTTTGACGGAAAAACAGTTGAATATAAATGCGAGGATTATAAATTTGAAACAATGACTGCAAAGGGCTGCGGGCATCGCGGTTATTCGGAACTGAAAAAGGCAAACGGAAAAATGCCCTGGAAATCAGAATGGGCAATGCAGTGGAAGCTCTGGCACGTCTGTTCAGAGGGCGCGGGAAAAGAATATGAAAGCAGAAACTCTGCTTTCTGGATCAATGCGGAAATATGCGAAAAACTTCTGCACTTTCCAATGGCAGAGCCGATTTTTTACGAACACCTGATTGTTGACGGCGTAAAAATGAGCGCTTCTCTCGGGAACGTTGTTTATCCGCATGACTGGGTTGCTGTTTCAAGGCCGGAAACTCTCAGGCTTCTTTACCTGAAAAAATTAATGAAAACAAGGAGCTTTTCCTGGCGCGAAGTTCCCTTGCTCGAGCTCGAGCTTGACAGGCTTTTTGAAAGCGTTGCGGAAAAAAAAGGCTCTGAAAAAGAGCTTGAGCAGAACAAAAAATTATTGCATTTTGTAGAAATGAAATCCCGTCCATTGCCTGTCCCGAAGCCTGATTTTTCAACTGCAATAATGCTTGGGCAGTTATTTTCTGAAAACAGGCAGGCGCTTGAAATGCTTGAAAGCATGGGCGTTGCATCCGGAAAGGAATCCAAAAAGGAAAAGGAATTCCTTTCCGAAAGGCTTGGGCTTGCACGGGAATTCGCAAAAAAGTTTCTCCCTGAAGAGCAGAAAATAAGCTTTGCTCCTTTGCAGGAAATTGATTCAAAAAAAATTGGCGCGCAGGAAAAAGCCCTGTTTCCGGAAATTTCAAAAAAGATTCTTGCCTCAAAAACCGCAGAGGAAATCCAGTCGCTTGTTTTTTCAGAAGCAAAGGCAAATAATTTAGAGCCCAAAAAACTTTTCTCCGCGCTTTACACTGCAATCCTGAACAAGGAAACAGGGCCGAGATTCGGAAGCCTTGTTTTTGCCTTTGGAAAGGAAAAAGTCTGCTCACGCCTCTTGGAAATAAAATAAGCAATTATAAAGATTTGCACTCCCATTTTATTGTTCCTGAGGATATAGCTCAGCCTGGTAGAGCAATCGGCTGAAGACCGGTGTGTCGCGGGTTCAAATCCCGCTATCCTCACAGCCTTTCTTTGCAGAGCAAAGAAAGCCTGGTGAAAGAAAGCGTTTTCTTTCAGAAAACGCGCGTTCGCTTCGCTCACATTTAAAAAAAATCAGGAGTTTTTTTATGACTGAAGAAAAAGTAAAAATCGGGATCTGCATTCCCTTGTACAACCAGGTGCCGAGCGTTTTCTTTATCCACTTTGTTTCCTTTTTCGTTGAAACCGCAAGAAAATACTCCCTGGAAATTTTCCAGGTCGATTCAACAGTTGTCGACGTTGCAAGGAATGTCCTTGTCGAAAACTTTTTGCAGAGCGACTGCACGCACATGCTTTTCCTTGATTCTGACATGGTTTTTCCCCCGGATATTGTCGAGCTGCTTTTGAAGCGCGACAAGGACGTTGTTTCGGGATTGTATTTCCTGCGCAAAATGCTTCTCCCGTGCTTCAGGTTTTTCAAGGACGGAAATTACCAGAGCAGCTATGATTTTCCGAAAGACTCTTTGATAAAAGTCGATGCATGCGGCCTGGGCTGCATTTTAATAAAACGGAAAGTCCTTGAAAAAATTTCCGAGCAGAATCCCGGCAAGCCGTTTTTTTTCACGAAATACGAGCAGGGCTCAAGGGTAAAAATAATGGGGGAAGACACTGTTTTCTGCGAGCTTGTAAAAAAAGCCGGCTTTGAAATTTTTGTTGACACAGGCATTATTCTCGGGCATTTCGGCGGGATTATTCCCGATGCAAGGTTTCGGGGCTATATTTACTGATTTTTTTTAGTTTTTTTTTATTTTCAGAATTTCAGCACCAGTGAATGCAATGCTGTGCCTTTAAATTTTTTTCTTGTTTATTACTAATATGAATTTTGCAAAAATTTTTGCAATTGCACTTCTTTTATGCTTTGCACAGGCGGCTTTTGCCGCAGCGCCCGCTGTTTCTTCTTCAACGCATCCTGTCCAGGAAAAATGGTATAACAGCACTGTGGCTTATGTTTCCTGGGTTCCTGTTGAAGGTGCGGCCTCTTATGTTTATGCTTACGATTCAAGCCCGGATACTGTTCCTGGCAATTCAAATGCTATTGCCAAAACGGGATTGACTCTGCCCCCAAAGGCGGACGGAACATGGTTTTTTCATGTAAAAGCGCTTGGTTCTTTCGGCTCTTCAGACACAGCGCATTTCAAGATTCAAATTGACACACAGGGGCCCACACAGCCCCAGCCGACAGCAACCGCAAGGCAGGACGGGATTTTTTTGGAATGGACTCCTTCTGAGGACAGCCTTTCCGGCGCAAGCAGTTATACGCTTTACAGAAGCCTGACAATGAATTTCACTATCAGGGATATTTCAGTAAAAAAATTCGGCCCCTTCAGCGGCACTAGTTACTTAGACACAAATGACATGGAAGAGGGAAGGACTTATTTTTACAGGCTTATTCCCATTGACAACGCAGGAAACACAGGCATCATGACCAAGGAATTCAAGGCAGCAATGCCGACAACCTGCACTCTCGGAATTGTTCTGGATGCAGGCATTGCCTCAGACAAAAAAACCCTTTTGGTCGGCATAACAGCGCAGCAGCCGATTTATTATTCCAGCTTACGGATTGTGACTCCGGACAACAACAAAGTCACACTGTTTACTGACAATTCAAATTACACTTCTTGGGACGGAAATTTTGACCTGAGCAGCTCAAGCCAGGGCAAAGGCCTTTTGATCCTGAGAGCAAGCGAGTTTTACGGCGACAACTGCGATGCAAACAAGGAATTTGTTTTTGATACAGCTTTGCCAAGCGTTAATTTTGTTTTCCCAAAAAACTACAGGGAAGAAGTCAATGGGGTTGTCGGAATAAAAATCAGCGCTGAAGACTCCGGAACTTTCAAATCAGGAATCAGTTCGGTTTCGCTGTCGTACAAGGCAAACGCAAACTGGATTTCACTGGGAAATGCGGTTCAGGATTCAAACGGCGTGTATTCGCTTCCATGGAATACTGCCGGGCTGGCAAACGGCTATTACACTCTCAAAGCAGAGGTTTCCGACAATGCCGGAAATCTTGTTGAAAAAACAAAGGAAGTCTGGGTTTTCAATACAACTGAAATTGCCGCAGACACAAACACCCTGATAAGCGCTGTTTCGCGGGAAGCCGCAAACGCCAAGGAAAAAAAGAGCCTTTTGCTTTCCTTCGGAATTGATTCAAACTCTTTTTCAGGCCCGCAGGAAGAGGGGCAGGAAAAGCTTGATTCTGCAAAGCAGGCACTTGCGGAAAGGCGCTTTGAGGAAGCAAAGCAGCTTGCAACACAGGCAAGAAATCTTTTTTTGCAGGCAAACTCTGCGGTTTCGCTTGAACAGGCTGCTTCCGAGGATTTTATTTTCAACAAGCAGCAGATACAGATTCTGCTTGAAGCTGCAAGAGTTTCCCCGGAAATAATCCCGAACTCTGTCCTGCTGATAAAGCAGTCAAAGGTTTCCCGCGCCCTGAGGGTTTTCAAGGTTACTGATTCGGGCAATAATTATTACAAGGCTGCAATCGTTGTTTCCTTTAATTTTCCGAGGACCTTCCTTGCGGACAACAACATCGGCACTCTGCAGGTTTTGGAGATTATTCCAAAGGACTTTGCAGCAAGCGCCTCCCAATTGGCAGGCAATGCTGATTTCAATGTCATTGTTGCAGATCCCCAGATTGTTTTTTACCTTGACAAGGCTTTTTTCGATTCAAACAGACAGATTGTTTATGCTTTGAAGCAGTCTTTTTCAGAATCAGAGGCAATGCGCTTTATTTCAACCAGCACAGTAAACAAGTTTCTTGCCCCGCCTGTTTTAATCGGCTCCCAGTATGCGATTTCTGCCCTGTCCTTTGATTTTAACCTTGTTCTCATTGCGGCTGCTGCAGTCATCATAATTGCAGTTATACTGGCCCTTCTCTGGTTTTTAACGAAAAGAAAAAAGCAGCCCAAATCAGCTTTGAAGAAATGGTAAAAAAATTATGGCCTGCGCCCTCTTCTCTGCTTCGGAGCATTTACTATTCTGAACTTGCCTTTTTTCAGTTTTCCGCCTTTTATTTTTTTCATTAAGCCGCTTACTGCTTTTTCCATTGCCAATCCCGGGGATTGTTTGTATAAAGCAAGTGAAAGGCCGCGGGCTTCCGCAGTTTTTCCTTTTTTAATAAGTTCTTGGATTTTTTTGCGTGCAGCCAAAAAAGCCGCAAGCCGTTTTTCTTTTTGGTTCATAAAAAACCAGTGCAGAATCAGCAGGATTCAGGTTTCCGCGTATTCTTCCTCTATGCTCTTTATTTTTATTCCCTTCTGGGTTATTTCAAGGGGATGCAGATCTTCAGAATGCTTTGTTGCGCGCATTTTTCTTATGTGCAGAGTCCTGTTGCTCTGGGTTCCAACTCCCATGTAATGCAGCATTATTACCCCGTCAACAACGTATTCTTCAACGCCGTATTTTCCGAATTTTGTAGTCCCTTCCTGTATTTCGGAAGTGAGCAGGGCGGTTGTTCCGCTTCTCATGAGCATATAGCTTAATTTCAGAATAGCCTTTCTCACATCGTTAACATTTTCAAAATTGAATCCGAGCGCGGGAATAGAATCTATTACTACTCTTTTTGCCCCGATTCTTTTTATTACGCGCATTACTTCCAGGAGAAGCTTGTCGACATCATAGCCAGTTACAGGCAGGGCGTATTCTTCCTGCGAGGGCATTCCTATTTTTGCAATCGACCCGTCTACAATCTGTATTTTTCCCTGCTGTTCAAGCTTTTTCAAATCCCATCCGAACCTCAAAACATCCTCTCTTATGAGATCAGGCCTTTCATCGAGAGTAACATAAACTCCCGGCTCTGAATACTTGCTTGCGCCCTCGTAAATATACTGCATGCAAAAAATCGTTTTTCCGGTTCCGCACGCCCCGCTTATCAGAACGCTTCTCCCTTCCGGAAAGCCGCCCTCAATGAGCTCGTCAAGCCCCAAAATTCCCGTCTGGACTCTTTTCATTTTCTCGCCAATACTAATTTTCCCTTTCTGTTTAATAAGGCTTTTGTTTTCTGCGGGACTCTGCAATTTTTTTCTTTTCCGCGTTAAGCCCTTTCTACCTCGAACACCTGGGGGAGCTTTTTTATTTTCTGGATTATTTTTTCAAGCTGTTTTGCCTGCTGTATCCTCACATTGAACAGTGCCTCCACAACCTTTCCCTTGTTTGCCTTTGCGCTCGTTGAAACAATTGTCGCTCCCGCGGAAGAAACCGCATTCAGCAGCCCGGGTAATAAGCTGGAGCTTTCGCGCGCCTTTATCCTGAGCTGAACTTCAAAGTTTTTTCCCGATCCTATATCCCAGTCAAGCGCCACAAGCCTTGCCTTTGCGCACTTCTGGATATTCCTGCAGTCAGCCCTGTGCGCAATGATTTTTCTTTTCGTAGTGCGCAGCCCTATTATCCCCTCTCCAGGAAGCGGGCTGCAGCATTTTGCAATCCGCACAGAACTGCTTTTTGTAGTAATTGCAGCCTTCTGCTTTTTTTCTTTTTTAGGGGCTGTCTTTATCCCGAGCTTCTGTCGTATCTTTAATTTTGCCTTGTCTGATTTTACAATTGAAAGCCAGTCTCTTTTTGCCTGCACGCTTTGCATTGGAATTATTTCCACCAAATCCCCGTTTTCAAGAGCGTAGTTAAGAGGGACTATTTTTCCGTTTACCTTTGCCTTTCCACACTTTAATCCCAGATCAGAATGGATTGCAAAGGCAAAATCAATTGGAGTTGAATTTTCGGGAAGGACAATTGCCTGTTTTTTCGGCGTTAAAACAAAAATTTCGTTCTCGCCAAAATCCATTCTCAGTGCTTCAAGGAATTTTTTCGTGCCTTCCTTTGCCTGCAGCCATTCGACAATCTGCAGCGCCCAGCTTAGCTTTTTGTCGAAGTATGCGTCCGGAGAATAATCCTTGTAGGCCCAGTGCGATGCAAGCCCTGTTTCATTGTCCCAGTGCATTTCCCATGTGCGGATCTGCACCTCAACTGGCCTGTCCTTCCAGATTATTACTGTGTGAAGGCTCCTGTAATTGTTGCCTTTCGGGTTAATGATGTAATCGTCGAATTCCTGCGGAATAATGCTGTAATTCGAGTTTATTATTCCCAAAATTTCATAGCACTGCCTTATGTTTTCGCAGATAATCCGCACTCCGCGCAAATCATAGATTTCGGAAAACTTTTTTCCCGATTTTATTTTTTTCCTTATTGCAAAAAAATGCTTGGGCCTTGCAAAAACCCTCGCATTAATGCTTTCTTTTTTCAACAGGCTTTCAATCTCTTCCCTTGCCAGATTCACTTCGCTTTCGCGCGATTCTATTTTCTCGTTCACAATGCTTTTTATTTCATTGTATTCCTTTGGGTTCAGGGCCTTGAAGCTCAGGTCTTCAAGACGCCATTTCATCCCATGCAGGCCGAGTTTTTCGCACACAGGAACCCAGACAGTGAAGCACATTTTTGCAAAATCCTTTTTTTCATTTTCAGAGACTATCCCCTGCCTGCCAAGAGTATCTATTGCAGAAGCAAGAGTAATGAAGATTGCCCTTACATCCCTTATCGAGCCGAGAATAACTGTCGACAAAAGCCCCTCTGAAAGCATGTTGCGGTTTTTCTGCTCTATTTCAAATCCTTTTGAGCATTCCTCTGCTATTTTTGCAATTTCCACGCCGAATTTTTCCCTGATTTCTTCGGCCTGCGCGCATTTTTTCAGTACGGCATCATGGAGCAGTGCAGAGGCAATTGTCGCATCGTCAACTCCCATTTCAGAGACTTCAAGCGCAGTGCAGAGCAGGTGCTGCATTCTCGCGGATTCCTTTGCCTCATTGTGCTTTTTCAGCGCAAAATCAAACGCTTTCCTTAACAGTTCCCTGTCTGATTTTTTGCTGAATTTCTGCGAAGACGCAATTACGCTTTCAATTGAAACAATTTTCTGCTGCATTGCAATCAATATAGATTCTGCCGCCAATTGAATTTAAAAAGTTCTTGTCCATAATAATTATCTGTCTGAATCAAAAAAAGGTGTTTTTCCTGAAGCTGAAAACCCCGGTTGTTTTTATTAATTTCAAAACCTATGAAGAGGCCACGGGCAGAAACGCGCTTGCGCTTGCAAAAAAAGCCTCTCTTGTTTCAAAAAAAACAAAAAAGACAATTGTGCTTGTTGTCCAGGCAGCAGACATCCGCCTTGTTTCTGAAAAAACAAAAATGCATATTTTTGCCCAGCACATCGATGCAATAGAACAGGGCGCGTATACAGGATGGACTTCCCCTGCGGCAGTAAAAGAGGCAGGCGCAATAGGAACTGTTCTGAACCATGCAGAACACAAGCTTGACAATTCTGTTTTGGAAAAAAGCATTGCGCTTGCAAAAAAGAATTCCCTGCTCGTAATGGCGTGCGCAGAAAACCTTGAAAGGGCAGAGCAGATTGCGGGCTTTGAATCAAAGCCGGATTTCATTGCAATAGAACCCCCCGAATTAATTTCGGGAAATGTTTCTGTCAGCACTGCAAGGCCCGGGCTTGTTTCGGATTCCGCAGAGGCAATAAAAAAAATTGCCCCCGAAATAAAGGCAATTACCGGCGCCGGCATAAAAAATTCTTTTGATGTTTCAAAGGCAATAGAGCTCGGCACATTGGGAGTTTTTGTGGCTTCAGGGATAGTGAAAGCGCCAAACCAGCAAAAGGCTATTCTTGAAATTGTTTCGGGCCTGAAAAAATAATTTTGCGCAAAAGCAACATTTGAAAAATACTTTGAAATGTTTTTTATTTACCAAGGAATGGAGGTTTTTTTATGGCGATTACTGCTGTGGATTTGCTTGAAAAGAATTTTCTGCGCGTTGAAAAGGATTCTTCAATTTCGCAGCTCATAGGAAAAATGATTTCCTCAAAGCAGGGTTCCGCGCTTGTTTTCCAGGGAGATTCTTTTTTAGGGCTGGTTTCAAAGCGCGAGCTTGCAAGGAAAAAAATAGTGAATGCCTCAAAAATAAAGGTTGCCTCAGTCCTTGAAGCAGCGCCGGTTCTTTCTTCTGACACTGAAATAGAAAAAATCGCTGAGCTCATGTTTTCAAGCGGGGCAAGGGTTCTGCCTGTTTCAAAAAATAATGAAATAATCGGAATTGTTTCCGCTCTTTCGGTTGTAAACCAGATTAATTCCTTTCCCGAAATAAAAAAAATTCCCGTAAAGCTGGTATGGAAAAAGCCCTTTGTGCTCGAGGAAAATTCCACTGTTGCACAGGCGCTTTCAATGATGCGTGAAAAAAACATTTCGGGAATTCCCGTTGTTGACAACGAATCCTTTTTGAAGGGCTTTATTTCAATTGAGGACATAATGGAAAAGTTTTTCCTGTTTCCCAAGGAAAGAGACCAGGGAAGCCGTTCCGGCACTACGACAAAATCAACCGGATTTTCAGCGGAAAAAGTCCCTATTGCAAAAACTCCCGTTAAAAACGAAATGACTGAATCAGTAATAACAATTGAGCCGCATGAAAATCTTTTGAAGGCAGCAAAGCTGATGTTTTCAAATAACATTCACCATGTTGTTGTTGAGGAAAATTCCCAGGTTCTGGGCATTGTTTCAATCCGCGACATTCTTTCCTGCTTTGCAAAAAAGGAATCAGCAAGAAACATCCAGATTGCGAATTTTCCGCAGGTAGATGAAATCGACAGGGCAAAAATAATGGGCTCGATTTTTATTTTTTATGACAAGATTGCAATGGTTTTTCCCGGAGAATTTCTCCTTCATGTCCATTTCAAGGAGCACGGAAAGTTAGGCACAAGAAAAAAGCACACTGTCCATTTGAAGCTTGTCCTTGCCGGAAAAACAGTTGTTGCAAGCGCATTTGACTGGAAGCTTTTAACCGCAGTTCAGAGCGCAATCGAATCCCTTGAAAGGGAAGCAAGGGACAAAATAAAAAGAACTTAAATTTTTTATCGTTTCTTTTTTTTCTTTGGCTTTTTATTGGCTTTTTTTGGCTTTGCCTTGTGATGCGCCTTTTTCTTTGCAGGCTTGTGCTTTTTGGGTTTTGAGGCTTTTTTGTGCTTCAATGCCCTTTTTCTCTGCTCGCGCATTGTTGCAGGGAGGAACAAGTCCAAATCAGTGCTTTTTTCCTCTCTCAGTTCCTTGCGCATTTCCTCTATGATGTCCTTGACGCTCTTTCTTTCATCCATAAAAACTACCTGTTTTTTTGCACTATAAGTAGCCTTTTTCCCCTATTTAAAATTATGCCTGAAAAAAGCCTTTTGTAAATAGTCGTTCTTGTGCAAATATCCAGAAACTTGTGTAAGCAATTAATTCTTTAAAGAGCGGTATCCCGCGTCTTGCATATAATCCGCTGCAATGTTAATTATCTTTCGGATTGCAGTGCTGCAATTTTTGAATAGTCTTTATTTTATTCTTTCTATGGTCGCTGTATCCAATACTGCCGTTATCCATAATCCCTTGTGTGTTTTATGGGAACAATTCCCGCACAAATCTTTTCTGTTTCCTTTTAAGTGTTCTTTTCTTATTGTTTGCATTTTTTTAGAGTTCCAAATTTCCGCTATGCTTTGATTTGTTACGTTTCCTATTGTTTTTCCATGAATGTCTTTGCAGCAAAGCAGAACATCCCCGTTCCATGCTATTGCCATTGAACGCCACAATAAGTCGCAGGGATTTAAAGAGAGTTCCTGAAACTGTTTTATTTCCCAAGCGTACTGTTCTTGTTTTAATTGCCCCCCTAAATTTCCAAACTTCTTTATGTTTAGCCTGTTTACTTTCTTTTTCCATTTTTTTACAAATTCTTCTATTTGGTGCTCGTTATTTCTTAATACAATAAATTGCAGGTCTATTATTGTTTTTGCTTTTATTTCTTTTTTAATCCTCAATGCGGCATTTATGTTTTTGATTGTTTCTTCGTATTTTCCGCCCCTTCTTATCTGTTCATAAACTTCTTTTGTTGTTGCGTCTAAACAAATTGTTATTTTATCTGTTTTTGCTTGGAACAGCCCTCTTGCCATGCTTTCGTTTAGCATTGAACCATTCGTGTCTATAAATACCATTATTTGGTTTTCTTTTGCGTATTTTATAAAATCTATTATTTGCGGGTGCAATAACGGCTCTCCAAATAAAAAAGGCGCAATTGCTTCCGTATGCCCCTTTATTTCGTCTATTATCTTTTTCCATGTTTCAAATTTCATATATCCAACCGGCCTTGTCATATCGTCTATCGGGCACATTAGGCACCTAAAATTGCAATTGTTTGTTATTTCTACATTCATGGTTATTGGATATTTCGATGTTTCCGGCCTGTCCTGGCAAAAAGCATAGGCCGTTACCCTGTTTTTTATTCTCTTTAAATAAAAAGTTTCCGGCAAGTGTCTTATTAAATCTAAAAACAATTCTTTCTTTGCCATTTTTTCACCTCTATTTACTTCTTCAAGTCAAAATTAAGAAAAAGACAAGAAATAAATCCGCACAAAAAACCAACTAACAAAATCTCTAAAACAAAGCCCTCTTAATTTCCAGACCGCCAAACAAATTGCCCTGACTTAATTTATGGGCAAAGTCAATATTAAATTTATCGTTATGTCCAAAACACTTCTTGTGCAATCAAAAAGTGGGCCGCCTGAAAATGGATTTATCGTGCTGGGAAAAGTTTTTCACTGCCTTTCCTCGCTTCCAAAACTCCAAAGCATCCTTTGCCAGAGCTACCGTTGCTTTCTTCCGAATCTCGCGGGGTTCACTTTGACAAAAAATCTTTTGAAGGCAGAAGTTCCTTGTATTGGCAATGGCTCTTTCCAGCCTGCTAAACCTCTTTCCAGGCGCGGCTCCGGCATAAAGCAGGTTTCCGGCTACAAGGCACTGCTAGCGCCCCAGCCCGGCCCGAAGTAATTCTGCTTCGAGGCTTTTTTAATGGTTTCACTTGGCTTGTTTTTCGCCTGTTTTTTAAGTTTTTTGATGCATTATTTTTCCTGGTTATTATGCCAAAAAAACTGATAGGAAAACTGACGCATTATTTTGACAAAATAGGAGTTGGAGTAATAGAACTATCCTGCACTTTGAACAAGGGCGACAAGATTTCCATAGAGCATTCCGGGGAAGCCTTTGAACAGACAGTTGAAAGCATGCAGATAGAGCACAAGCAGATTGCAAAAGCCATTAAGGGACAGGCAATAGGCATGAAAATGGCGCAGCCTGCAAAGCACAACAGTTCAGTGTTCAAAGTAACAGATTAAAAAAAGAAATTATAATTTGGCTCAATAAAAGAAACAACTCTTTTACTGAACCAAACAAAAACAAGTTATGTATACTTCCTGTTTTCTTTGCAGGTTTTTATTCCACGTCTTCTATCCCATGGCCAGTTACCCTGAAAATCGCTTCTCCATCAGGCAGTGATGGAGAATCAACTAACTTTGCGACTCTCTTGTCTTCCTTGCTTTTTCTGAGATAGATTCTTGTTTTGCTGTTGTGCGCCACTATTTCCCCTCCGATTGGAGTTGTTGGGTCTCCGAACAGTATTCCCGGGTTCTGCATTACCTGGTTTGTTACAAGGACTGCTACATTGCTCATTTCCGCGAGCTTCATGAGCGTGTGCATGTGCTTGTTGAGCTTTTGCTGCCTGTCAGATAACTGCCCTCTTCCAATGAATTCTGCCCGAAACTGCGCAGTCAATGAATCAACAATTATGAGTTTTATTCCTTTTTCCTTTACAAGGTCTGTTGCCTTTTCCCCGAGCAGTGACTGGTGGTCTGAATTATAGCATCTCGCCACAAAGATTTTTTTCAGGACTTCTTCCGTGTTTAATTCGAGATGTTCAGCTATTGCAGTTATTCTCTCGGGCCGAAAAGAATTTTCAGTGTCAATCCATAAGCATGCTCCGTCCAATCCGCCTTTTTCCTGGGGCAATTGGACTGTTACTGCTGTCTGGAAGCATACCTGTGTTTTTGCGCTTGCAAATTTTCCATAAATCTCTGTTATGCTTCCTGTTTCTATGCCTCCGCCAATCATTGTGTCGAATTCCCTGCTTCCGGTTGTTATTTTTCCTACAAGCTTTCTTCTTTCGGCAATTACATCCGCAGATTCAAAGCCCATTTCAAGCGCGTCTCTTGCCGCCCTTATTGCCTTTGTCGCAGTTCCTTCTCCAAGGCCTGCTGCTTCAATTAGTTCTGCCGGAGAAGCAACTGCAATGCTTTCAATTGTCTTATAGCCTGCAGTGCGGAGTTTTTCCGCTGCCTGTTCTCCAATGCCCGGCAAATCGTCTATTTCCTTTATCTGTTTTCCCATTAAAATCCCTCCAGTAGCTTGGGCCGTTTGAGAGCGCATCTTTGGGCTGACTGCTCACTTGTGCCCGCTAACGTTAAAGATAGTCCTTGATTGTTTTTAAATAACATTCCAGCGGATTTCCGCTGTTCAGGAAGATTTAAATTTTGGAAGGCTTTATTTTAATCAATGAAAAAAATATTTTTGGTTATTTGTATTACTTCGATTTTGCTAATTGCCGGTTGCCTTAATTTTGGCAATCTGCAAAATTCTTGCCTTCCAGATAGTGTTGGCAAAGCAAATCGAATTGGACTGTCCCCTATGCCGTCCTCTGAGTTAAGTGCGTTGGGGCCTAAATTTGAGGCGGGTTCAATGGCGATTTATGTTTATACTGTTGAAAAAGGAGAAAATATTGAGGTTCAGTTTACAAAACTCGAGGCTAAAACCAAAGAGGATGCTCAAAGTTTTTTGCAAAACAAAATTTCTTCATTAAAACTATCTGAATGTGTTGTCTCAAATATTAATGGCTATTGTAAATTTGATAATTCCCCCTCGTATATGCCTTCTGCGCCCCAGTATGCAATTTATTTTTTTTGGAATCAGGATAACAAAAGTTATGCAGTTTCTGGAAGAGAATTTTACCTGAATGTCCCGTGTGGAGTAACAAAAAGTTCAGAATTTGATTATAGCATGTCTTATGAAAATTGTCCTGCTGCTGGAAAAGACCAAGCAAAAGAAATAATCCAAAAATATGAACAAGCAACCGCAGATACCGGTATCGAATTGATTAAACAAGTTGTCGCTCAAGGGCAAAATTGTTAAGCGTGAACCAAAAATTCTATTTTTTTCAATGCTTTCAATATTTTGGCAAGAGATTCAATTCGAATTATTTTTTCTCCAGATTCTTCGCCACAATTTCCAGCTCGCCTGAGAATTTGCTTTCCTTTACTAGCCCCTGAAGCTTTATCTGTTTTTCCAGCAATTGTTTTTTTGTTTCCTCGAAGATTTCCTCAAGGCTTTTTTCTGAAATATTTTTTTCAATCACTGCGGCTTTTTCCCCGATCAGTTCTTCTGCTGTCTGCCCGTAAAAAACAGCGCTGACGCTTCCGCTTTCATCCTCTATTTTAACTGAAATAACTGCATTCGGAACTGCAATTTTCTGTTCTCCGCAGTTTTCGCACAAAAAGCCTTCCTCCATTTTCAAAAGCTTTTTTCCGCACTGCCCGCAGGTATTGTACAATAGCCTTCCCTGTTGTATTTCAGAAATTTTTCCCTTTATTTCCACAAAGCCGTCTTCTTTGTGCAGATTGGAAATTTTTTTTGCAACTATTTCTATTCCGCGGAGTTCTGTTGCTGAAGGAAGCTCTTTTTCCATTTTAGGATTTTTTAAAATCCTTGCCTTGTATCCCAGATGAAGTTCTATTCCCTTCATTCCCTGTTTTGTATAAGCCCCTTCTATTTTCACTAAATCGTTTTCCTTCAGTGTTTCAGCTTCTTTTGCCAAATCGTTCCATGCAGTCGCCCTTATTGTGTTTGTCTTGTCTGCAATCATGAAATTTATTACTCTTCCCTGGGTATTTTCTTTTTTGAATTCTGTTGCGGGAAAAACCCTTAACACGCGCGCTATTACGCTTGCATCGTTCAGCCCCGGCTGTATCTCATCCAGCTGAAAAATCCTGTTCTCTGCCTTTGGCAGAAAATCAGAATTTATTTTCGGATTAACAGTTATCTGCCCCTGATTTGAAAGGCTTAACTGCAATTTTTCCTTGAATGAGCTCACATAACAGTTTTTTATTTCCAAAACATTTCCCTTTTCAAGCCCGCAGTCCAAAATTTTTTTCACATCATCATGCCACAAAGTCAATCTTATTTCCCCTGAATCATCCGCAACAATGAGATTGCACAGCCTGCCTTTTCTCCCGTTTTTTTCAAATTCTTTTGGCGCAAAAACCTGCATTACTCTTACGGCAAGGTCAATATTGCTCATTCCGTCCTCTAACTGGGAAATTTTTGTTCTTTCAGAATTCCTGTCAAACTCAAGCCCAAGCTCCTTTGCAACCATCAGGGCAGCCCCTGATTCAGTTAACAGCCCCGCAAATTTTTCCTTTTTCGACTCTATCTTCTCAAGTATCTCTTCCTTCGGCTTTCCGCTTTCAAGAGAAATCCTTTCAACCAGAGAAACCGTAGCCTGCTCCAACAAAAAACCCCAAGAACTATGGCATGAAAAAAAATAAAAAGCAATCCAAAAAAACAAAAGCCAGTTTTTTCCGCAGGCGTGTTTTTAACATCTTTTTTCCAGTTTTTTTTGCATGTTAAGGCAGATTCTTCCAAACCTTTTCTTTTTTGAATCTCAAGGGATTGGAAGCAATGTTTTTCTCCTCAAGGGAAAAAACCCTGTTCTGATTGATTCCTCGGCGCAGGCAAACTCCTCTGCTTTGAAATCATCTCTCGAAAAAGCAGGCATTTCTCCCAAAAAAATTTCAATAGTTCTCCATACCCACGGGCACGCAGACCACTTCGGGGGAGATTTTCTTTTTCCGCACGCAAAAATTTTCATGCACAAATTCGATGCGGGTTTTGTGAACAAAAAGGATTTTGATTTCACTGCCGCGGATTTTATCCTTACG
>DATDTD010000035.1:0-4411 GCA_035290965.1 archaeon
AGGAAAAACAAGCCTGTCAATTGAAACAAAAAGATCATTGGGAACTCTTGCGGCAGCCCCCCAGGAAATAGCGTATCTTTCAAGCATTTCCCAGAGCGCAACAACGCTTGAAGAAAGCATTTCAGGCGCATTCGGCGATGCGCTCGCGCGTTCCCAGACTCTTGTTGACAATTTGGATACGAGAATAAAAAGAAACTCTGCATACCAGAAGCTATACGGGCAGGACAATGAAATAATAGAAAAAACAGGATACACAAGCCTTTCCTCGCTTGTAGAATATATTCTTTCCGAAGAAAACGCATATTACTGGAAAAACACTGAAGAAGTAGCGCTGCTGAGGGACAACTGGCAGAAATCAGATTCCTATTTCAAAAACAACAGCTTTGAAACAGCCCAGAGCTTTGCGGAAAAAAGCAAAAAAAATGCCCTGGCTGTTTTTGCCGTAGGTTTTGAAGAGCAGAAGCCTGTTGTAAACACTGATTTGCTCATAACTGCCGCAGTAATAATAATTATTTTCCTTGCAATCATAATAATAGTCAGGAACCGCAGGAAACTCTCGGGCCTTATATCAAGCAATGAAAGCAGTGAAAACAATGAATTCAGGTAAAAAAATTTTTGCGCTGGCTTTTTTCATATTGCTGTTAAGCTCGCTTGCGGGCGCGCAGGTTCTGCTTGGAATAAGCCCCAAGGACAAAACAAAAACAATCCTTGTTCTTTATCCGGAAGAAACAGGCGCGCTTGAACTCAGCGTTTTGAATGCAGGCCCTGAAGCACGGCAGATAACAATGAAAATAACAGCCTCGGGAGATTCAATCGCTTTCCTTGAAAACGGAAACATGCAGAAGGAAATCGCGCGGCAGTTTTTTCTCCCCCAGAATGCAATGCAGATAATTGAACTGCAGGCAATAGCGCTGAAGGAAAGCCCTGAAATTCAGGCAGTGGCTGCAGAGCTTGATTCAAATTACGGGTCTGTTTCCGGCTCTTTTATAAAAATCGTTCCCTCTCCCCTGAAAATCCAAACAGGGACAGCCGCAATTGACAGGGGCTTCGGAAGCATCAGGATAAAGGCTGAAAACGATTCAAACCAGACAATACAGAACCTTAAAATAGAATTAATTCCTTTCGCGGGAACAGAAGCCGAAACAGGCGCTTTGGAAACCGGGGCATTGCAACCCAAGCAGGGCATTGAAAAGGAATTCAGGTTTTTCATAAACATGAATCTTGAGGAGCAGAAAACAATTTTATTGCAGGCATCCTTTTACGATGCAAACGGCTTTCACATAATGCAGAGAAAAATAGGGGTGCAGGGAGCGCAGTTCTTTGAAATAATAGCTTTCGCGCTTGTCCTTCTCATAATTGCGCTTGCATTATTTGCGGCAACAAAAATCTTTTTGAAAAAAAAGCCTGCTGAAGCAAAACCCGCGGAAAAAAAACAAGAGAAGAAATAATCTCCGAAACGCTTCAGATATAAATTTCAACTACGTCGAAATTCTTCAGCTCGAATTCTTTCGGAACCCTCTGGCCGGGAAATTTTGTGCTGCCCCATACCCTTGCATACCTGAGCTTTTTCGCAAGCTCCTTGTGCAGATGCCTTGCAATGTCCTCGACAGTCGAGCCTTTTTTCATTGCAAGCGGCTCGTTAAAATCAGGCTCTCTTCCCGGCTTTTTCGTATAAACAAGAATTCTCCCTAAAAGGCTGAAAATTTTTTCCCTGAGCTTTTCATTGTCCCTGCTTTCAAACGCGTTCAGCACAAGCGCCGGCTTGTAGACAATGCTCTCATCGAGAGCCTGCAGGACTTTTTCAAGAGTTGTTGCTTCGGAGAGAATAACCTCGACATTGAACATTCCCATTGACTTCAAAAATTTTTCAAGCTCTTCCTGCCTGCATTTCAGGAAGCTTTTTCCCGAAATAGTTATCCCATGAAACTTTGAGCTGCGGATTTCAATGCGCGGCTTTTTTGCGTTAATTATAATTTTTGCCTTTGCAAGCTCTTTTTTCAAAAGCTCCTCCTCTGCTTTGTTGCCCGCAAGCAAAACAACTGCATCCGCAGTCCTTATAATTGAAAGAATCTGTGTTCCCTGCGCAGTCCCCTCCGCAGAACCCTGTACAATTGCGGGCAGTTCAACAAGCTGTACTTTTGCGCCCTTGAAATTCATCATGCCCACTTCAGGCATTTTTGTTGTAAAGGGATATGGCGCAATTTCAACTTCAATTCCCGTAAGCTCTTTCAAAAGAGTGCTTTTTCCCGAATTAGGCAATCCAATAATCACAACCTGCCCGATGCCCTCTTTCTTTACGCTCAGCCCTGTAGAACCCGAGCGCTTTTTTTCCTGGATTTTCTGCTTCTCAATCTCGTTTCTTGCAGCGGCAATCTTCTTGCTTATGTCCGCGCGCAGGTTCTCGGATCCCTTGTGCTTAGGCGCAGTGCTCTGCATTTCCATTAAAGCCTCGAGCCTTGCCTGCGGCGAATTCGCCTGCTGGAATTTTATGCGCGCCTTTTCAAAATCGATTGTAACATTCGCGGGCATAAAAAAAGCCTTTTCTTGGAAAGAAAAGCCTTGGGAAAAGAACAATTTGCTCCGCAAATTGGATTGCTGTGCAAAAGAATTCCCAAGACAATTTTTGAAATTATAATAAGAAACAAGGCGGGAAACAATTAAAAAAACTGGCTTTGCAGGCTTCAGCTTGAATTCCACAACCTTGAAAATTCGGCTTCGAATTCGCGCGCTGTTTCAGGGTTGTATAAAAAAACAAGGTTTTCATTGTTGTTTTCATTTGCGTTCGCAGTGTAATTGAAGCTGCCTGTTGCGGCAATTTCAGAATCAAAAACAGAAAACTTGTCGTGCATTATTCCTGAAGGATTGTCCATGAACCTTGTTTCTATGCCCGAAGAAGCAAGCCTTTTTTCCTCGCTGTATGCTGTTCCCGACTGCTGTTTTTCCAACAGGACTTTTACCTCAATGCCGCGATTTTTTGCCTCAATCAAGGCGAGCGCGATTTCATCGAGCGTGAAGGAATAAATCGCGACATGAATGCTTTTCTGCGAGGAATCTATTTTCGAAATTAATTGTTCGGAGCATTTTTCCTGCGGGCAGAAAAAAACCTCTTCTTTCAGGGGGATGGATGCAAGGGAAATGTTTCCGGAAGGCGCTGCCTGCATGAAAACAATTATTCCTGAGAGAAAAAGGATTATTAAAAACAGGAAAAAAATCTTTTTCTGCATCGGTTATCTCTCTCTGCTTTTTTGTTATTGCTTGCACTGAGAGAGTTGGGGGTTTATGGCGCAGACTGACTGCTGCAGATACTCCGCATGAGCCAGGTATTTGCAGTTTAAAACAATTTCGGGAACCTTGTCAATGCCGTATAACTGCGCAGTTGTAATCATCAATGGCTTGTCTTTTTCAATCTGCTCAAGGCAGCTTCCGAGCCCTGCCCTGTTTATTTTTGCAAAATCAAGCGCCTGCAAAAGCCTTTGTGTCGGAATCGGCACATGGAATGCGGAGCTGTTTGGGCAGTTCTGCAGGGAATTCAAATCATAAACATTCTGGTCGGGATTGCAGTAATATGCATATGCGGAAGCCTGGAATTCTGCAAGAACTCCCTGCCTGTTTGCGCAAATCGAATAATTCGCAAACGGGCTTATTTTTTCCCATGTGTAAAGCATTTTTTTGGAGTCAATCGGCAAAAAATTATAGTTCACATCAAGAGTTTTTCCAAAGCCTGCAACAGCCTGGTTGAAGCTCAAAGAGGCAAGGGCGCAGGGAGCGCAGTAGGGGTCTGTGTACAAATCAACCTGTATTTTTTCCTTTGAACCGCAGGAATTCCTGTCAAGCAGCATTACTGTGCGCTCATGCTCCGGAATAAGGTAATAATCCCCGCTTTTAAAAATGAGTTCCGCGCGCACATTGTTCTCAAGCACTGTTTGAAGGGGAACGAGCACACCTTCCTGCTTTACCTGTATTGTGGAATCGAGGCTTTTTGCGTCAAGGATAACAAAGGGAACAGCGTTTATGCCAAATTCCTGAACTATTTTCTGCCCGTCAGCAGAATCAATGTCAAGCTCTTCCCCCAAAGGAATAATTCCGTTTGCAAGAAGCGTTTGGTTGACAAAAGAATTGTCCCTCTGGCAGCCCTGGCAGTCTTTTGAAGTCAGAATAATAATTTTCGGCTTGTGGAGGTTCTGCGTGCTTGAATGCGAAAAATCGCCAACAGACAAAACCTGCGGCGCAGTAAGGAAAAGAATCGCAAAAGTGCCCGCAATTATTATTGCAATCGCAATTGTGGAGAAAACAAAGGGATTTGAAAAAAACTTTTTCGGGCTGAACTTCTGATTTTCGGGGCTTTCCACAGGGCTGCCTTTTTCAGCGGCAGGATTTTCAACAGCTTCCTTCTCTGCATCCAGATGCTCTT
>DATDTD010000036.1:0-4507 GCA_035290965.1 archaeon
GGCTTTGCAAACAGTCTTATTCCAAAAACAAAAGAAACAGCCGCGGCAAATTCAAGCAGTGCCGCAATTGCAGAAGCAAAGCTTCCCAGCAGGCCCATTAAATTCAACAGCATTAACAATACGCCGAAATTCATGGCAAAAAAAGAAAAATCCAGGGCTCTTTTGCCTGATTCCTTCAGCCCCATAAAAGCCGGCAGTGTTCTTGAAGCCACGGCAAAAATCATTAAAGCCGCAAACCCAAGCAGGCCTGTGTGAATAATTGCATTGTCAATGTTTTGAGGAACAAGAAACTGCCCTGCAAAAGCCATTTGCACTGCCGCAAAAAGATTCAGCAAAGCAAGCACGACAAACCAAAAAGCGCCTGCAATTGCAAACTTTTCAAAATGCTCTTTTTCTTGAGTGCTTTTTCTTATCACATTCCAGAGCACAATCGCAAAAATGCAGGCTGCGGCGAGCTCCAAAAAAGCCGAAAAAACAAGCAGGGCGGAATTCAAAAAATTAACTGCATTCGGCTGTGCGACACTCCTTAATATTAGCCCGATAAGCATCATCCAAAAGCTTGCTTCACCCAGTCCGTGCCTGAACAAGCCAGTGTTTTTGAATTTTGGCATTACAAAATATGCAATGCCCATTATGAACAATCCAATCCATCCAAAAATCTGTGCATGCCCGTGCATTTGCAAAATGCTGTCCCATCCGAGTTCAAAACTCCTGCTGCTTCCGATCCCAAAAATCATAAAAGCGCCGAGAGCGCACCCTACGGAGAGAATTACAAGAATTGCCGCCTTCAAAAATTTTTCATAGCCGAATTGCCTTGCTTCGGCAACGGTTTCCTTAAAAGAAGCCGCGCTTTTGGCAGAATCATTCAGTTCGTTCAGCAGTTTTTCCAAATTTACTTTGTGGGCACGCGCAAAAAAATCTATCGGCTCTACAGGCCCTTGCGGCCCGCCGCATTCCATCAGGCCGTGCCTTTGGAAAACGTTTTTTGCCTGCGGCCATTTTGTGCAGACCTCGCGCACAGTCATTTTTTCGTTTATTTTCTTTTCAGCCAATTTGCACCACGCACTGCATTTTTGTTTTTTATTTGCCAATCCTGTTTTCAGCAGGAATTTTGCTGCCTTTCGGCTTGATTTTGGTGTTAAAAATAATAATTGCGCCTATTATTCCGAGATATGCGGCATAGCTTAGCACTTCAAGCAGGGAAGGATTGCCATTGTATCCGAACAGGCCCTTGGCAATGCTTCCGATTGCGCCGCCCTCATGCAGCAAAGGATATGTGCCGTCGGGATTCACTGGCGGGTTTATGTTCCAGGCTTCTTCAGTGCCGATTGCAAGCGCCTCTGCCTCCTGGAATTCATGCACTGAATGCGCAACCAGCCCGGCTGCAAAAAAAACAAGCAATATGCTTGTTGCAAGGAATACTTTCCTTAAATCTATTTTAACCATTTCAACAAAAAGCAAAAAGCCCAGAAACACTGCAAGTGCAATGCCTCCGACAGAGCCAATCAGGGAATAAGAGCCGGCTGTGAAACCAGTAGTTCCGAGAAAAATAACTGTTTCAACGCCTTCCCTGAAAATTGAAAAAAAAACAAGCAAAAACAATCCGGTTCTGTGCTCGTGGGAAACCTCTTCCTTTACTTTATGCCGAAGATTATTTGCAACATTTCTCCAGCGCATCAGCCAGACAATCATGACTGTTATTAAAAAGGCGCCAAAAAGCATTGTTACTGCTTCAAACAATTGTTCTGCAGCGCCCGTAAAACCGCCTGCAATTGAATTGAATGCAATTGCAGTTATGACGCTCGCAATGATTCCGGCTCCAACGCCTACATAAACAGTCTTGTGGTATTCGGGCTTTTTTATTTTCACCAGATAAGCCAGAATTATTCCGACAATGAGCGCCATTTCAAGCGTTTCCCTGAATGTTATCAAAAAGCTTGCAAATTCGTTCATCTAACCCCTCTTGCATGGTTCTTATTCAATGACTTTTATTGCCTGCACAGGGCAGATGCTTTCGGCCTCTTTGTTTTCTTTTATTTCTTTATAACTGATTTTTGTCTTCAACGGCTTTACCTTGGCATCGCACCGCACCCAGTTGCTTGAAACAGTAGTGCAGGCAAGGCAGCCGATGCACGCATCTTCAGCATACTCAATCTTTGCTGTTTTTGCCATCCGCACACCCGATTTATCCTGTCAAGAGAATTCCAATTTATTGTTGCAATGCAATTAAACGCTGGCAAGCGCTTTTTTTTCGTTATACATTTTTCTGTCCCTGAATTCTTCCTGTTTTCCGAGATTCCAGGCCTGCACAGGCCTCAGGTATCCGACCACTCTGCTGTATACCTCTGTTTTTTAAGTACAAATCATTTTTTCACGCTCCTTATAACTATTCTTTCGTTAATTTTTTCAGGCATTTCATCCGCCGTGGATTATCATTGGAAGGCACTGCGCGCAAACAAAAATATCCGCGCCTTCCAGTTCTGCCTTAAGCAAAACGCTTTCCTTGCTCGAGGCATTGCACTTAAAACAATTTGCATTTTTTTTAGCCAAAAAAAATCAGCCTCCGTTGTTTTTCGCCCAGCAGTTTTTGCAGTATTTTGAAACATGCTTGTCAGCCAGAGTCAAAAGCGGGGCAATTGTTTCCTTGTTAATAGCATAAAGCCTGTTCTTGCCTTTTTTTTCGGATTCAACAAGATGGCATTTGTTAAGGACAAGCAGAGCATGGGAAACCTTGCTTCTTTCCTGTTTTAAACGCCTTGAAAGCAGGTTCACTTCCATGGGCTTCTGCGACAATTCACTTATAATGTCGATTTTCAGCCTGTTGGAAAACATTCCGAAGAATAAGTGATAATTATCCTCTTTCATATGTGAAATATGATTCACGCATGTTTATTTAAACATTCCTGTTGTGCAGATAAAAAAACCGCCTTCAGCTGCCTTCGAAACTCTGGCATTATTAATTTTTTCTTTTCAAATACATAGCATGAATGTTGCTCAAAGCAGGGAAATGGCGCGCCTGCGCGAAAAGCTCGGGGTTGAACTGCTCTGGATTTACATTTTAGGGATTCTGAAAAAAAAGCCCTCGCACGCGTATGCAATCCGCGCTGAAATCAAAAAAAGATTCGGCTTCAGGCCCGGAAATGTTACGGCTTATGTTGTTTTGTACAAGCTGGAAGGCAGGGGCTTTGTTTCAAAAAAAACAGATGCAAACCGCGAGGTTTATTCCATTACTGCAAAGGGAAAAGAACTCCTGAAAGAAGCAGGGAAAGAATTCGTGAAAAAGCGGAAAATCCTGTTTGAATAAAGGGAATCAAAAATGGCTGAAAAAACCGATTGCGCTTATTGCGCTTTTGTTGAGGGGGGAGCGGATAACTTTAAAGGCAGGAATATTGGCAATAGGATTCTTTTTGAATCAAAAAATTTTGTTGTTTTCCCGACAATCGGGCAGATTGTCGAGGGCTATTTGCTGATTGCGCCAAAAAAGCATTTCATTTCAATTGCCGCAATTCCGAAAAGCATGTTTTCCGAACTCGAAAAACTGCAGAAAAAAGTGCGCGCTGTTCTGGAAGAGAATTATTCAACTCCCTTGTTTTTTGAGCACGGCCCTGTTTCCGAAACAAAAAAAGGGAGTTGCTGCATAACTCACGCGCATTTGCACGCGGTTCCCATAGAACTGGATATTGTGCGGGAACTGGAAAAAAAGTTCAAGCCAAAAAAAATACTTTCTCTCGCCGAACTGAAGAAAAATTTTTGGAAAAAAAAGCCGTATTTTTTTGTTGAAACAAATTCAAAGGAAAGGTTTGCATTTTCAGTTCCTGAAATAGCGCCTTCGCAGTATATAAGGAGAATTATTGCAATCAGGACAGGCAACCCGGAAAAATGGGACTGGCATACTGCACCTGAAATAGACAGGTTTTTTAGAACCTGCCAAAAACTAAAAAACAAGTTCAAATAAAGAATTATTAATAATTTCCAAGCACTCTTTTCTGCATGAAAATCGCACTGCTGTCGGATTTCCATCTAGGATTTGGAAAAGGCTCTGAACGCTTTGAAGAAAGCTTTGAAAACGCAAAAAGCGCGCTCGAGCTTGCAATTGCACAAAAACCCGACTGCATTCTTGTTCTGGGGGATGTGTTTGATTCTGAAATCCCCTCGCAGGAAACCTGGCACAATGCATTCAGGGCATTTGCGCAGATAAAAAAAACTCATAGCACGTGCATGATAACACGCATAAAAAAGGAAAAAAAAGAAGAAATCGAATGCGCAAGCATTCCGGTTTTTGCAATTCACGGAACGCACGAATATCGGGGAAAGGATTTTCGGAATGCAGTTGAAGTCCTTGAAAGCGCTGGCTTCCTGTTTCATTTGCACGCCGCTGTTGCAGTGCTGGAAAAGCAGGGAGAAAAAATCGCAGTGCACGGCTTGGGAGGAATTCCTGAAAAGCACGCGCTTGAAGCACTGCGCGTGTGGAATCCCGTCCCTTTGGAAGGGGCAGTGAATATTCTTC
>DATDTD010000037.1:0-2390 GCA_035290965.1 archaeon
GCTTATCCTGTGGCTTTCAAGGGCTTTTATCAGCGCATTTGTTTCAATCAGGCCGCCACGCGCAGTGTTCACGATTATTGCGCCTTTTTTAATTCTGCCAATGTTTTGCCTGTTTATCAGGTGGTGCGTGTTTTTATTGTATGGCACGTGCAGTGTGACTATGTCGGAATTCTGCAGAAGAAAATCAAATCCGGCATATTTAAAGCCGAGTTTTTTTGCGAGCTTTTGGTTTTTTTCAATGTCAAAGGCAATAATCGCCATTCCAAATCCCTTTGCTATTCTTGCAACGTGCTTTCCAATGTTGCCCATGCCGATAATGCCGATTGTTTTTCCTTTCAGGTCAAAGCCCTGCAGGCCTGCAACTGAAAAATCCCCTTTTTTTGCCCTGTTGATTGCCTGGTATATTTTCCTGCTTAACGCAAGAATCAATCCAAAGGTGTGCTCTGCAACAGTGTTTTCGCCGTAAGTTGGAACATTGTAGACTTTTATTCCCCTTTTTCTGCACTCTTCCAAATCAATGTGGTCTGTTCCCGTGGATCTTGTGGCTATTGCCTCGAGCAAAGGCATTTTTTCCAGCATTGCCCTGTCAATTTTTGAATAAATAAATATTGAGAGAATCCTGGTTTTTTCAAGCTCTTTGCGCGTTAATTCGTTTATTGATTCGTGCAGCAGCCTTGCATTGAAATTTTTTGGCAAATTTTTTTGGATGGGCTCTTGCTCCCATTCCTCGACTTCGGCAAAAACAATTTTTTTCATGAAAAAAACTCTTTTCATTTTATCGGGGCGTTATCAGCCCGGCTGTTCCTAAAAAGTTTTCAATCATTTTTTTTCCTGTGCGTTCATACCTGCTTCTTATTTCGGCATAATCCGATTTCAGCAAAGCCGAATCAAGCAGGCGCAGATCAGTGTCTTCTGCAATCCATTTTTTGAACATTTTTTGGCTGAGCTCCAAATGCCCCTGTATCCCATAGGCATTGCTTCCGATTTTGACGACCTGGTTTTTGCAGTGCCTGCCTTCCGCCAAAAGCCGCATTCCTTTTTTCAGTTTTACTGTTTCTCCGTGAAGCTGGAATATTCTTACCGGGGATTTTATGCCTTTGAATAATGCGTCTGCTTTGCCTTTTTTTGTCAAAAAAACACGGAAAAATTGTTTGTCATGGCTTCTCCATCCAATTTCTTTTATTCGGCTTTTGAAAACATTTCCATTGCATGCCTTCACAAGCATTTGCATTCCGAGGCAGATTCCCAAAAACGGGGTTTTTGAATCAAGAGCCTCTTTTATTGCTTTCAAAGCAGCAATGGTTTTTTTTGTTTTGTCGTTTGCGCTGTCTGGGCCGCCCAAAACAATCAGGGCTGAATAATGGCTTGGCGAAGGCAGCTCCTGCTTTTTGTTCAAATCAATAATATTGAACTTAATGCCGTGCTCTTTAATTGCCTCAAGCAGCAGTCCCGGGCCTTCGCTTTCAGAATTCTGCACAATCAAAACTTTGTTTTTGCTTTGGCTTTTGATTTTTTTTCTTAAAGCCATTCAGCCGCCTTTTATATTTTTTTTTAATTCTTTGATAAATTCTTCGGCTGCAATGCCGTGCAGCCTGCACGCCTTTCCAATTGAAGTGGCTTTTGCAACAGTGTTCCTCAAAACAGGGTTGCGCAGAGTGCCAAAGCCGCGGCTTACAAAAAAATCAAGGGCATTCGGATAGGACTCCAAAACATCGAAAACAATTGTATTCTTGTTTATCTCGTCCGGGCTTATTTTGGGCGCAGTTCTCTGGATTTTTTCTTTTTTCAATGCAACGGGCTTTGTTTCTTCGTATTCTTTGCCAAGGGTTTTCCAGATATTAAATCCGAATGCAATAATTCCAGCCAATTCTATGAAGCCGGAAATTCCTATGGCTGCAAAAAAAATTCCTCCAAAAAACCCTGCAAAAATCTGCCCGGCAACCCTGAAAATGTTTCCAATGTTGACAAGCCAAAAAGTCGCGTTAATGAGTTTTTTGCTGTGAATTTCCACTCCCTTAAAGACAGGGATTATTCTTGTTGCATAGCCAAAAATCATCATGCTTGCAAAACCAACTGTCAATGCATGCCTGTATGCGCCGACAAAGGCGTGTTCTACCGCGGCGCCTGTGACGAATTTGTAAAATTCAATAATGAAAAGCATTGCAGAGGAAAACAAAAGCCAGGCAAATGCAACCTTTACAAATTTTTCATAGCTCCTGTCAAGGCTCTCCCGGCTTAAATCCACTTCCGGCTTTGCAAACAGTCTTATTCCAAAAACAAAAGAAACAGCCGCGGCAAATTCAAGCAGTGCCGCAATTGCAGAAGCAAAGCTTCCCAGCAGGCCCATTAAATTCAACAGCATTAACAATACGCCGAAATTCATGGCAAAA
>DATDTD010000038.1:0-9143 GCA_035290965.1 archaeon
TTTCACAGGTAATAAACGGGATAATGCTGCCCGTAATCCTTGTAATGATGCTTCTCCTTATCAACAACAAAAAAATAATGGGGGAATACAAAAACGGATTTGCATTCAATGTCGTGGCGGGAATTGCGACAATAGGCTTGAGCGCACTGAGCATAATAATGATTCTGCAGTTTTTCGGGTTAAAATTAGGATAACTGTTTTTGCAATTTCCCAAAGCCGGCAGGAAAAAGAACAGTATTTTAAACCAGAAAGCAATTATACTAAAGATAAAAATGCCTTCAAAAGCACCAAAAAAAATTGTTAATCTGCGCTTTCTGATTGTCATTATCTTCTTTGCTCTTTTTGCTGGAAATGCTTTTGCACAGGCATGCGTTGACATGCCGGCACTACTTGGATACATTGGAGACTGGAAAACAGGTTCAATGGACATGCCAACACTGCTTGGATACATTGGAGACTGGAAAGCCGGAACAGGATGCGGAACAACAACAATGACAACAGCAAGCAGAACAAGCGGAGTCATGCCACTGGGAGTTTTCTTTGACGCGGTTGATAATGCTTCTCTTGTTGTGGCAAGCAGCGTAGTGCAGCCAAAAGGGCTTGCAGCGCAGCCAGTGCAGATAACGGGCGTGAAGATTACTACTGTCAGCTTTTCAAATGCGCTTGGAAACGGAACATTGAGTTTTAATGCAGCTGCAAAAACGCTTTCCTGGAATTCGGGAACAACAACTAATGTTTCAGCCGGAGGAAATTTTGTTTTGCCAAGTTCAAGCGGGGCAAAACTCTATGTCTGGGTTGATCCTGCGCAATTGCCTTCTTCAAATGTAAGCGAACAAATAACAATTGAGAACGGTGGAGTGAATGCTGACTGGGCTGCATTCAATTACGAATGGGATTTCGGAGATCCTGCTCCGAGCGGAACAAGTTCCACTGATCCTTTATGGTTTTGGGAGCAGGGAGCAAAAAAGAGCGATGGTTCCTGGTTTGAAAAAAACAAGGCTTTCGGATGGAACGCAGCGCACGTGTATGAAAATGAAGGAACATATCAAGTAAAACTGAAAATTATTGACGATGAAGGCGGAATCCACGAATACACACAAACAATAAACGTTACTGCAGAACCAACAGGAGGATGGACAACTTATTATTTTGCGGCAAGTGGAAACGATTTGACTGGTGACGGAAGCCAAGTCAGTCCGTTTCAGTCGCTTGAGAAAGCAAAGTCGCTAGCCGGCGATAACGTAAAATTATTGTTCAACCGCGGCAACGACTTCCAAGTGGTTAGCTCTTGGAGTCCGAGAGCCAGCGGCGCGTTCTACGTCGGTGCTTATGGCATTGGCAACCGCCCACGCTTTGTTGTCAATACAGGCGGGTTTGTTAACGGCAGCAATTTGCAGGACGCTCGTTTCGTGGACCTCTGGATTGATGGCGGTTATCCAACAGTCGCGGATCCGGGATCTGGTTTCATTTACCTGGGCAATAACACTCTGCTCTTGCGCACTAGAGTGCAGGACATGACTGCTGCCTACGACGTGATGGGGCGCCAAAATAACGTGCTTCAGGATTGCGAAGCAGCGAACATAGGGCGTTACGACGTCTGGATAAGCGACAATCCGCGCACAGCTGTTCTGGGCTGCGTTGGGACCACATCCGCAAACAACACTGAAGCTCCTTTACGCACTTACAGCGAACACCTTATTGTGGCGCACAACACATTTACACCATTCGCGGATAAGTCTGTCTTTCGCTTTCACGGTAATACTTCTGGTTTGATTCATTCACATGTTATAGTCGCGTACAACGATTTGACTGGCGTTCAGGTCAATGTCGCTGGAGAATCCGCATCAACAGCAGCAGTGTTACGCCACATTGTCATAGAAGGAAACCAGATAAACATCACGCCCATGCCAAGAGGAAGCGATAATTACGGGAGCGACTATCTCACTCTTCGCAACAATCGTTATACAACCAGTTCCGACGCTACAATCATCAATTTCACAGCCGGATACAACGGCGGGCCATACTCGCACTCTATAACAAAGATAATCAACAATTCTGCTTACACAAGCAATACCACATATATTAAACTTGTGAGCGGCGCAGGGCTGGTAGGCGCCAATGCCCTCGTAGTTAAGAATAATGCAATCAGCGGCCCGCTTTTAACAGACGCAGGGAATACAAAAATATACAACCTGGCAAGCCATTTGGCAAGCGACCCTCTGCTGCAATCGGGCAACAACAACTACTATCTGCCAAAACTTACCACGCCATACAGAGACAGTGCCAGCAGCAACTACACACTAGCCCAGTGGCAGGCAAAAGGACAGGACGCAGGAACAACAGCAGCAGACCCAATGTTCACAAACCCCGCAACCGGCAACTTGCTGCTGAGAACAGGCTCGCCGGGCATCAACACAGGAGACGCAACAATGCTTCCCTGGAACAGAATCGATGCAGACGGAAAACCAAGGGGTTTGCAGCCGGATATAGGTGCCTTTGAATATCCCTGAATAATTGAAAAAGAATAAAAAAAAATCTTGAATTATGCCTCTATTATTCTCCCGATTTCCTTTTTCAGAATAGTAAGCTCAAGGTGCCCCGAAGCTTTTCCGCCCATGAGCTGGCCTTCCTTTCCGGTAAAGCCTGAACTGCTTATGGTAAGGCGAAGTGTAATTACGCATTCTCCGCTTTTGCTCCTTCTTATCTGCCCGCTTACTGTGTCAATTTCAAAATCCCCTTCGGATTTTGTGCCAATTATGCTGCCGCTACGGCCGTGGGAAACAAGGTCTATTTCCCTTATTCTTCCCTCTCCTTTTTGAAAAATCCCGTAAGTAATGCTGTTGTCTTCGGCAAATTTTTCAATGGATTTTATTATATCCGCATTGTTGTTCATCTTCAAAACAAGTTCGTTACCAGACATTTTTTCACCCGCTTTCCGCAAAAAGCAATTTTCCTTTAAGAAGAAAATTTCACCTCAATCAGTATTTAAAATTATTGCAGAGCGGAAAAAAAATGCTTTTTGAAGGCGCAGGAAACATATTTAATGCCTGCGCAAAACAAAATAATATACATAATGGCTTTGTGCAAATCAGTTGCGGAACAAAGCAAAAGCGCTTATCAAACGAAAAAACTTTTAAAAACATCTGTATTCATTCAATTTACAGGTGAGAAAAAAATGAAACCGCTCGCAATAGCAGGAATAGCAATAGTTGCAGTAGTGCTTGTTTTGATTGTAGGGCAGACAACTGGAATGTTCGCGCTTTTCGGCAATAGCCCGAATCCAAACCCGAATCCGAATCCAAACACAGGGGAAATAAAGACTTTTGTAAAGGCAGGCAATGCGGCTGTCTGCACTGAAAACAGCAAGCCTGTCATAAGATTGTTTTCAACCACCTGGTGCTCGCACTGCGTATGGATAAAGGACACTTTTGATTCCACAATGAAAGAGCAGATTGCAGAAGGAAAAATTGTTGCTTATCACTGGGATCTTGACACCGGGGACAATACTCTTACTCCTGAAATTGAAACAAAGGTTCCGGATTCAGAGCTTGCGATTTACAACCAGTTCAACCCGAGCAATAGTATCCCGACTTTTGTTTTCGGATGCGAGTATTCAAGGGTTGGGAACGGCTATGAAGCTCAGAAAGACCTGGCTTCTGAAAAGGCGGAATTCATTGCTGTAATAAACGAGCTTCTGAAGCAGTAACCGAAAACCAGCGCGTGGTGTTCTACTATGGCTAAAACTGCTACTGTGAAATATTTTGAGAATGTATGCATCGGCTGCAAGGCCTGTACTACAGTATGCGACAACTGGGTCGACAATGGGGAAAAAGTAAAGCCCCTGAAAACAAAAATTTCGGGAAAGGAAATAGGGGAAAACAAAAAGGCTGAAAGCATATGCCCCGTCCAGGCAATAAAAATAATTGAAAAATAACCAAGTGCTTAAATGAGCGAGAACTGGAAAAACGCGAAAGAACTGATTTCTTATTCCAAAGGCGGAATAACAAGCAAAACTATTTTCAAAACAAAGGCAATGGATGCAGCTTTGTTCTGCATGTGGAAAGGGACTGAACTTTCAGAGCACACCTCGGCAAGGGAAGGGCTTGTAATTGTGCTGGAAGGAAAAGGAATTTTTACTCTTAAAGGGAAAAAAATTTTAATGCGCCCCGAAACAATAATTCACATGGAAAAAAATGCACGGCATTCCCTTGAAGCTGAGGAAAACACTGCTTTTCTGCTTGTATTATTCAAATAAAAAAATATGCGGAAAAGTGCGCGGCCTGGTGCAAAAAAAACAGGCCATGCAACCTTGAAATAACAAAACATGCAGTCAAAAATAAGCCAAGGCAACCTGCTTTAAATAATTTTTGGATTCTTTTTGGTTAGAGCGCCTGATAAAAATGCAAACATTAAATGGAATCAAGAGCGTATTGCAAAACAAAAAATACCTGGTTTTATTCTGTACTCTCACAGCGGCATTTTCTGTTATATTCATTTTTGAGTGGAATCTTATATTGTTTTCAAACCTTTATGTGAGAGAAGACTTGTGGACTCCATTGAACTTGTTTTTTTTGCTGGCTATTTCCATTTTGTCCTCCTTAGCCATTACTCTTTCATTGTTTAGCCTGAAAGCCAGAATGTCTGCAACCAAAACCGGGTTCTTTTCAATAATTCCGGCTTTTCTCACTTCAGCGTGCCCAACCTGCGCGCCATTGCTCCTGTCTTTTACCAGCACTACCTATGCAATGGGAATGGCACTCGCAGAAAATGGAATTGCAGTGAAGCTGTTGACAATCATACTCCTGATTGTGACAATTGCATACCTTTCTTCAACAGCCTGCAAATGCAATGTGTTGGAGAAAAGAAAATAAGAGTTAAAACAAAAAAAAACATGCAATCAAAAATTCTGCAACATTTTTTTGCTTTTATGGCAAATCATTGCACTTTTTTGGCTTAAAAATTTGCAATACCTGCGCCGGTAACAGCAGGAATCACAGCCATATGTAAAAAACCGAAGACAAAAGCGCAAGAATTATGTGAATTGCCACAGTGATTATGGTTGACCATACAAAATATTTGTGCAGTTGGGATAGTTTTTTTCTTTTTTCATTTGAACAAATGCCGTTCGCACAACCAAGATTATACGCGCAGGTAACCATTAGCAATGCAAAAGATATGCCTGCAAATAAGCCGCTCCACATGACAAGCGTTTGCCCAAAAATAATTGTTACCATTTTCTTCGCCCTTCATGCTTTATGATGCGCCGTATTGGATATTTTCAATAATTTCAACAGGCTCGTTGTTCACGCTTCTCTGGGGCTGCAGGCATTCATTTGACAAAATATAGCGTTTTCCATCTATCTGATATCCGCGTTCGGACCATTCGCACCAGCCTATTCTTAATTCTTTAATATTCGTTAATCCAAGCATTGCCAAAGTTGCAGATGCCTTGGGGCCAAGCATACACTCGCGGCTCCAGCAATAAACGATTATATCCTTGTCTTTCGGAAGCTCTCTGTATTTGAGCGGGATATCCGCAAGAGGCATTGAAACAGCCCCTTTTATGTGACCTAAATCATAAGCATCTTTATTTCTCACATCTACAATAATAAAATCTTTATCGCCATTGCTTATTTTTTGCAATAACTGGTAGGATGATATTTCAGTTAATGGAACAGAAACTAATTTTTCATATGCCGTGTTTTTCTGGCTTACAAAAACAGTCTGATACATGAAAGCACCGGCAAAACCGCTAATTAGCCCGATTATTATGATTCCTAAAAACCAAACCTCTTTTTTCATTTTATCACTCCGGAATGTGCCCGAAACAATGCTCTTTTTTCTCGCTATCAAAGATGTTATTGCACAAATTTTTGTCGTTAGTTTCGTGCGCCAGAGAGTGGTAACAATCGTCTTTAGCGCTTTGATCGCTGATTGAACCGCAATTCTTGTCTGCATTATTGGCTGCAATTATCGCAGACAATAAAGTAATTGCAATAACAACAATGCCAATTGTTACCAACATTACCAATATTTTTCTATTCATATTCTCCTGCCGGTTAATGGCGCAGCTATGCTGCCTTGGGCGCTTCAACTATTTGGCTGCTGTTCAAATCAAAGTATTTCAGCCCCTGCAAAATCTCCAGGTTCCTGAAAACATAGTTTCCGTCTGTTTCCTTGCTTCCCGCCTGTTTCCAGATTTCTTCAAAGTTTGCATACGCATTCAAATCCCCTGAAAGAATCACGGCCGGAATTTTGTTAAGGTTGAAGTCAGCGATAAGCTGTTTTCCCTCGCTGGAATTGGAATCAACTGTTTTTTCTTCTGCGGGAGCCATTCCGAAAGTGTTGCCTAAAATTTGTTTGAACAAAACTGCCGGGAAAACCCCGTTCTTGTCAGGAACATTCAAATATATGGCATTAACCAGGCCCCTTGTTTTTCCTGAAGAAAGCTCCAGAAAAATCGGCGGAACATTCCGAAGGACAAGGGTATCGTCGCTTTCAACGCTGCCAAGGCTGCTCCAGTTGCCGGTTAACGCTGAAACCTTTTTTGTTTCCCCCGAAATCAGAACAGCCGGGATTTTTTCAATGCCGTATTTTTCAATGAGCTGCTGCGCTTCCGCAGAGGAGAATTCCAGGGATTTTTCCGAAACAACTGAAACATCCAGCGCTTTCACCTGCTGGACAAGCCCGTCAAGCTGGATATAATCGCTCCGCGAGGAATCCTTGATTGTAACAAGCGAAATTTTTGCTTTCTCGACTGCTGCGGGCTGGGCTGCAAAGCCGCCCTGCGGATTTATTATCGCGTCTGCACTCTGAAGCTGGAAAACCCCGTAGCTCAGTACAAAGACTGCCAGCATTGAAACTCCTGCAACTATTTTATAAAAATCTTCCTGTTTCATTCAAAATCCTCCTTTTTTTTATGTTAAGCATTTTGCATAAATGTCCGGATGGTGCCCGAGATGCTCTTTCCACTGTACAGGGTCTGCTCCCGCAGGAACAGCACAGATGTCATCGGGATCCTGCTGGCTTGAAAGCTTCTGGAAATTTTCCGGGTTGTTCTGCAGCCCAAAAGAAAAAAATCCCGTAAATGAAAACACTGCAAGCAGGCCTGCGCCTATGAGCGCAAAAATAAGCATTGCGACAATTATTTTTTCAGAATTCATTTTTTTTCACGCTCCTTTTTTTTGAACCTTGAAAACAAAAATTTTGTTATTGCGATCAGCGCAATTATCCCCCCGATAATCCAAGAGAACGGCTGCAGATTGACAAGAGTTGAGGGAATTCCCGCAATCAATACGCCTCCGTTGAACAGCAGCAGGTTTTTGGGCATGCATTTTTTTTTCGTGAAAAACAAAATGAGCGAAACCAGGAACAGTGCAAGTGCGATTGCCCACAGCGGAATGCTGTATTCGAAAAGGAAAAACAGCGGAAATCCAGCAATAACAATTCCGAATCCCGCAAGAAAGGACAAAACCGCGGTGCAGATGGCGTGGCAGACATTCCAGGAACTCCCGAGAGTTGAAATAACTGCCGAAAAACTGCTGGCTCCGCCAACAAGCCTTGATTTTACCGCAACAACAATATTTTTCATTTTTTTCACTTCTTCAGGCTTCGGAATCCTCACCGCAGCAGGGACTGTCCAAAAATTTTTTTACAAGCTCCGCGGCTTTTGGAAACTTTTTTTCCAATTCCTCTAAATCATTTTTTTTCATTTTTTCGCTTCCTCTTCCGCAAAAGACTGGAGAAACCAGAAAATTTTGTAGGCTTCAATGGAATCTTCAAGCAGTTCCATTGCCTTTTTTTTGTTTCCAAGAGCCCCGAATTTTATTGCGGCCTCGATCAGGCGCATTGTTGTGGAAAGAAGGTGCTTTGAAGCGCACCAAACTTCCCCATTTTTGTTTTTTACGATTTCCTTCATGTGCCTTGAGCGCAGTTTTCTCACTGCATTGTAAAGCTCAAGATATTCCTGCCTGCCTGTCTTTGCGGCAGTGAAAGCCAAATGCTCTTCTGTTGCAATGAGATTCATTACAGCAATGCTCAGCTCCTGTTCAACAGCAATATCAGCCATGTTTTTCACCTTCAAGAAACCAAAAACCACAGAACAATTCCCGATACAACCATAAAAATTCCCGCAACGAGGCTTACATAGCGGATTTTTTCGGCTTTGACTTTCTCCATTCTTTCAACAACATTTTTGTTGGAAGTCAAAAGCAGAATTATTATCAGCGGCAGGACAAACATGATGTTGTAAACGAGCAGATAGAAAATTCCCGTTGAAGGCATTGTAATCAAAAAGCCAATTATTGAAAGGTAAATTCCCGCAGTGCATCCAAAAGAACAGATGCCGACAAAAATTCCAAGAACAAGCGCGGAAACAACAGAAGCCTTCTGCACTCTCCCTGAAATCCATTCCTTGCTGCTTCCAGGAATTCCAAAGCCCCTTATTTTCGGGACAAAAAATCTTATGATATTGAAAACTCCAAGGGCAATTATCAGGATTGCCGCGATTTTTGCCGCAAAGTGCGGTTCGGGAAAACTGATTGCCTTCAGGACTCCCAAGCCGATTAAAAAATACGCGGAAAAAACCCCGAGAATGTATGCGGCGCCGACCTTCAGGGCATTCAGCCTTGTCCTGTTGATAGTGAAAAGGAATGCAATGAAAAAAAGCAAAACCCCTATTGTGCAGGGATGGATTCCCGCAACAAGCCCGGAAGAAAGAACCAGAAGAGGCAGTGAAGTTTCAACAAAATTGCCGGGCAGCGCTGCACAATCGGAAATTTTCGCCCCTGCATTGCACTGGACAATTTTTCCGTCAATCATAATGGAAAAAGGTTCGGGCGCATCACCGGCGCCCATGCTGTCGTCATAAACAACTATTTTTGGGAAATCCTTTGAAGGGTATTTCTGCGTCAGTTCCTGAATCAGGCTCATTGGAACATGCCCCTCAAGAATAAGGCTGCCGTTGATTACAGTAACCATGTGCCCCTGCATGTTTATGGGAACATTGTTTTTCTGGTGAAGCGCAACAACCTCTGCCCTTGCAGACATGTCGTTTACAAAGTCCTTTTCAACAATGGAAAATCCTTCCGACTGAAGCAGGGGGCGCAAATTCTCAATATAGGGAGTGCAGTGCCCGCAGCTTT
>DATDTD010000039.1:0-14261 GCA_035290965.1 archaeon
GATGAAGCGCAATTATTTTTCCCACAACCGCGCCTGCTTCAGCCTTTCCTTTGTGGAAAAAGGCGTTTTTTACTGCGTATCTGTAAGCGTCCTGTTTTATGTTTTCCATAAAAAAAACCTTTTTGCCTGCCATGCCCCTGAAGAAGAATTTTTTAAAACTGCAAGCTTTTTTGTTTTATTTTCCGTGCGCCCAGATTTTGTCGAAATAGTGCTTCAGCGCGTTTGCCATGGGCCTGTTGTCATGCCAGATAGTGAAATGGTATTCGGGTTTTTCCCTTTTGAAATCGCTCAAAGCGAGAACGACTTTTTTGTCGTCTATTACGAATGCGTTCAACCCGTGTTCAAACTGTTTCAGTTCCTTCACGCTTTTTTTCAGGGCATCGCTTGAAAAGCTGTTCAATAATCTTATTGCAACGTTTTTTGTTTTCGCCTTTTCTATTGCCTCGCGCAGCGCATTGTGCTTGTCGGAAATTTCCGTGAATCCGACAATTGTGTCTTCCGCCTTTTCGAGTTCCTGCGCAAGAATTCTTTCAAAGTCGTGCTTGTCCTTTACTTTTATCACTGATTCTGATTTTGCCTCCTGCTTTGATTTTCCAGTGTTGAGCAGAGCGGTTTTCATTTCAGTTACCTGGCTTTCAAGCGCTGACAAATCTTTTTTCCTTTCATTGATAAGAGAATCAAGGACTTCGTGGGCATTCATTACCCTGTATGTTTTGGGGCGGCCGTGGATTTCTATTACAAGGTTTTTTTCCACAAGCTTTTCAAGGACATCGTAAACCCGCGTTTTCGGAACCTGCGCAAGCCTGCTTAATTCGGGCGCTTCGGATTCTCCGAGAGTGAACAAAGTAGAAAGAGTTTTGCTCTCGTATTCAGTAAGGCCTAAGCTTGAAAGCAGCCCGTTTAGTTCAGCGGAATTCACTTGCACCAACCCTTTTTTTCAGGAAACAATTTTTCCCTTTAATATATTTATAAATACACCTTCACCTATTTAAATTTACCTTGAATAGTTAATTGATTAAAACGCTTTTTTCCTGTTTTATTTTTCAAAGCTTATTGCGGCATATCCAACCACATTTCCAGTGTCTTTCGTGGCTGTCGCGCTTGAATCATATTTCAACAAGCGGGCTTTTTTGAATGCTTTTTGCCTGCAGTACTGCATCAGTGCTGTTATTGGCGCGAATCCGCAAATGCTCAGGCGCTTTTCCATTACCCTGCCATAAAAGCCTTTGATGTCGAGCTTTTCAATGAAGGAAATTGCATCCAAATCCTTTTCCCTTGCGTTTTCTAATGGCAGAAAATGGCTGAAATCAGATGACGCGATTATTGAAACGTTTTCTTCTTTGCAGATTTCTGCAAGCGAGTTTCCCAATTCAATTAGTTTTGAAAAATTTGTTGCCATTATTGAAATCGGAACTATTTTGAAGCCTGAAAAAAGAAACTGCAGAAACGGAAGCTGGACTTCAATGCTGTGCTCCTGCAGATGCGCCAAGTCATCGGCTTCAAGCGAGAGTTTTTCCAGTAATTTTTTCCTTGTTTCTGAATCAACTTCAATTTTTCCGAGCGGAGTTTCCCAGCAATCCGCATTGCTGATTGAAATTGCGCTTCCAAGCCCTGTATGATTCGGCCCCAGAAGAATGAATGTTTTTGCCTTTGCAAGCGCATTGAAGGAAACAGCCGCGGTTTTTCCCGAGTATTCATAGCCCGCGTGCGGGGCAATGACTGCGCTTGTTTTGCTTTCTTTTTTCAGCCCTTTAAAAAAATCAGTTAATTGTTTTTCCAAAACATTTTTCTGCTTCGGATAAAACATTCCCGCAACAGAGCTTTCCCGCAAATTCATAAGAAAAATAAGGCGCCTTAATAGCTGCTTTGCCTTCTCTGCATGGGCCTTCTGTTTGTGTTTCTGCGAGGCATTTTTCCGCGGATTTTCATTCTCATAGGCTTTTCTTCGAGCTGCCTTTCTTCTTCTCCGGCCTTGAGCTGGTATTCGAATTCTTCCGGAGTCATTGAGAAATCCTCGTCTTTTTTAATAAGCCCTTTTAATTTTAAGAGTTCTTTTGCAAGCAGCCAGTATGCGAGCGCAATGCTTTTTCTTCCCTTGTTGTTTATCGGAATTACAAGATCAATGTTTTCAAGGTAATTGTTCGTTGAACAGAGCGCGACTACCGGCATTCTTACTCTTGCGGCCTCTTTTATGGGCTGCTTGTCATACTCGGGGTCTGTTACAAGGAGAACTGAGTTTTCGCTGAATGCCCTTGCCTTGGGGTTTGTAAAACTTCCGGGCAAAAATCTTCCTGTCATTGCTTTTGCGCCTGTTGCTTCCGCAAATTTTTTCACTGCGTTGTGCCCGTAGGTTTTTCTCGAGACAGCGACTATTCTCGGAAGCTCGTAATTGTCAAGGAATTTTGCGGCAATCTTGAGGCGCGCGTCTATTGTTTCAACGTCGAGCACTTTCAATGCGTCTTTTCTTACCTTGAAAATATATCTCTGCATGTCCCCTGTCTTGAATCTTGTGCCTATGTGCGAGCCTGTTTTCAGGTATCTTTCGAGCGCGAGCAGATTTTTTTCTTCCATAAAAAACACTTTTAAATTTCCCTACTTTGTCTGGTATTTCATTATTTCGTCTATCAAATCAACGTGAGTCAGTATCATTCTCCTGCAGCAGTATCTCGTTACTCCGAGCTCGTCCAGGACTTTTTCAGGGGACTCCCCCGCCTTTACTTTTTTTTCAAATTCCTCGTAATAGCCCGCAACTACTTTTCCGCAGGAAAAGCATCTTACCGGTATCATCATAAAAAAACCACCCTGAAATTTTTTTCTTTATCTCTTGCTTTTCTGCTTGTGCTTTCTTGCTCCTGTTCCCAAGGGCTTTTTTGCTTCCTTTCTTCTTGGGTCGTCCACAAGCAATAACCTGTCGTAAGCCAAAAAAACCTTTCTCAGTTTTTCGTCGTCGAAATATTCGTCAAGCGCCTTTGCAATTGCAGTCCTTGTCGCGACTGCCTGCCCCATGAATCCCCCGCCTGCTGCGCGGATGTCAATGTCAACGCTTTTTGCTATTCCGCCGGAAATCAAAAGCGGCTCTTCAACGAATTCCTTGACGTAATTTGAATAATAATTTTCCATTAAAATTTTGTTTATCCTTATTTTTCCAGTGCCTTTTCTTATGACTGCGCGGACAACTGCCTCTTTCTTCTTGGCCTTTACGTTAATCCCTGTTTTAACCTTTTTTCTTTTTTTCTTCGCCATTTTTACCACCGCGCGCCCAGAAGCCTGCATGCTTCGCCGAGCACAACGCTTTTCTGCAGGTTTTTGGGAACTGCCGCCTGCATTTCCGCCGTTGCCTGTTTTTTAAATTCTTCAGGAAAGCCTATAAAAACTTTTACTCTTTCAAGCGCTTTTTCCCCGCGTGTTGTTTTTGGGAGCATTTTTCTTATCGCTGTGCGCAGGATTTTGTCAGGCATTCTGCTGTATTGAGGGCCTTTTTCGGGATTTCCCTTTCCCCTCATATTAATCCAGCGCCTGAATTTTTTTAAAACGAATTCTTTTGTTCCTGAAAGGATTGTTTTTTCCGAATTGACAATATTTACCTCTGTTCCCTGGAGAGCTTTCTGCGCTGCAATGCTTGCGACTCTTCCGAAAACAAGGTTTTCAGCGTCGATCAGGATTTTTTCCATAAAACCACTTTTTTTTTATTTCACTATTACAAGATTTTTCGGCTCGTGCTTTCCTGCGAGCGCTTCAAGTATTGTAAGTGCCTTTCCCTTTTCGGAAATTTTTTTCTTTGCGTCAGCGCTGTATTCGAGCGCTATTACTGTAACATGCTTTGTGATTTCTCCGAAGCCCAAAATTTTTCCCGGCACTATAAGAGTTTTTTTGTCGAATATTTCACAAAGCTTTTCAAGTTTCCAGAGATTTATCGAGGCGCGCTGCCTGCTCGGCTTTTTCAGCCTTTCCGCAATATCAAGCCAGATTGCCTGCTTTGTTTTCCTGTAATGCCTTTCAAGCGCTGCAATTGTTTTTATTGTTTCAAGTTTTTTTGGGCCTGTTGTTTTCATTCAAAACCACTTTTTTTTGTTTTTCCCGATTTTTTTTTCCCTTCAAGGAAGGAAACCGCAGTGCAGGGGGGAGGATTCGAACCCCCGAAGGCACTAAGCCACGGGATTGCTCAATTTTTTAATATTATAAACTATTCAACCTCGTTTTTTTTTCAATACTTTTCTCTTTCGGGAAATGCTTTGGAAAGCGGTTCAATTTGCGAAGCAAATTGTTCTTTTCCCAAGGCTTTTCTTTCCAAGAAAAGGCTTCTTAAGTCCCGTCCGTTTGACCGCTCCGGAACCCCTGCGTTTTTTTTTGCCTTCCTTATTCTATTTTTGATAATAATTTTTCAAATTCCTTTGCCTTGTTTTTCAGCGAGCCTGTTGCGCCAAGGAAGCATTCCTTTGATTCAAGCATTCCCTGTGTTTCGATTGTAAAAACATAAGTGTCGGGCTCTACAGTTATTTTCAATGCGTCTGTTTTGCAGGCTTCTTCGCATGCCTTGCAGAGAATGCAGGCATAAGGGTCTGTCATTGTTATTTTTTTCGCCTTTATTTCAAGTATGTTCTGCGGGCATGTCTTTATGCATTCCTCGCATTCGTTGCAGTCCTTTGTGCATTCAAGGGAAGCCACTTCCTGGTATGCCACAACAGCGGGCTGCCATTTTGCGTGTTCTTTTCCCGAGTGCATTGCAGCGTCCATTTCTATTTTTATTGACTGGCCTTTTCCGAGCTTTACAATGGGAATTTTTTTGTCTGAAATATCAATCTTTGGATCAGTGCTTTTTATGTCCTTGCTGTATACTGTGCAGGGGCCTTCCTTTTCAAGCACTAATTTTACAGTGTCGCCTTTTTTGTATCCCTTGAAATCTGTTTTGACGGGCAGCATTCCGAGCCTGTGCGCAAGGAATTCGTCGAACATTACAGAATCGTTTTCATAGATTGTAACGTCCTCTATTGCGAGGCACGGCACGTCTTCAAGAATGCTTCTCCTTATGGAATTCATAAGCGCAATCGAGGCGCCCTTCACTAAAAACTTTTCAGTGCTTCCCTTTTCCGAAATTTTTTTTATTGTAACAGCCATAAAAACCACTTTCCAAAATTCTTAATCATAATTATTTCTTTTTGCCCCTGTATCTCTTTTTTTTCCTGCATCCGTCGTGCGGAATCGGTGTAACGTTTTCAATGCTTCTTATGAAAAGCCCGTTTCTTGTGAGGCTTCTTATTGCGGCTTCTGCGCCTGGGCCAGGCATGTTTGATTTATTTCCGCCCTGTCCCCTTACTTTTACATCGACTTCTGATATTTCCCTTTCCCTTGCTTTTTCAGCTACTATTTCCGCTACTTTCATTGCCGCATATGGGCTGCCTTCCTTGTGCTGCGCCTTTACAACCATTCCGCCAGTGCATTTTGCAATTGTTTCCGCTCCAGTTATATCAGTGAGCAGGACAATTGTATTGTTGTGAGATGCAAAAATATGGATTATTCCGTGTTTTCCCATTTAAACCCCGCCTTATTCAGAATCCTTTTCTTCTTCAACAGCCTCTTCTTCGGCTTCTTCAGAATTTTCCTCTGTGGCTTCTTTTTCTTCAATATTTTCAATTTCTTCCTTGGCTGTTTCTTCCGCGCTTTCTGCTTCCGCGCCTTCGGGCTTTGCTTCCTCGAAATCCTTTTTCAGCTTGTCTTTTTCCGTCGGCTCTTTTTTGATTTCCTTTTTCTTTTTTTCCTGTACAACCATCGGAGTTCCGTAATAATCGATTTTTTCTTCCTCGCTTTTTTTAACAAGGTATCCCGGAATGCTTGTTTTTTTTCCGTTGATTGCAATATGCCCGTGGACAATGAACTGCCTTGCCTGTTTCATTGTGCCTGCGAGCCCTTTTCTCCATGCAATTGTCTGGAGCCTTCTTTCAAGAATGCTTTCAGTCGAAAGGCTGAGCATGTCGTCTATTGTCGCGCTTTCGCTCAAAAGCCCGTATTTTGCAACAGAATCAATGAGCTCTTTTTCCCGCTTGATTCTTTTTTCAAGGTCAAGCGCAAGCAGTGCCCTTGCCTCTTTCTTTTTGTTTTTCAAAAATGTTTCTGTTCTCCAGAGTTCGCGCTTGTTTTTCAGGCCCATTTTTTTCTTTACCTCGCGCTCTGTCTCTATCCTCGCCTTGTCCCAGCGCTTTTTCGGCTTGTCGAAATGCCTTTTTGTTTTTTTAATGTCGCCCATTCAATCACTTTTTCTAAATGCTATTTCTTTTTTTCCTCTTTCTTTTCTCCTTTTCCCGCGGGTGCCAGTGCTTTCTTTGCGTCTTTCTTCTGCACTCCTACTACAGGCCCTTTTCCCCTGTGGGTGCTCTTTGTCCTCTGTCCCCTGACGGGAAGGCCCCAGCTGTGCCTCAATCCCTTGTAGGATTTTATTTCGTTCATTCTCTGGATGTCTTTCCTGAGTGTAAAATCAAGGTCTGCCATTACAATGTGCCTGTTTTCCCCTGTTTCGAATTCCCTTCTCCTGTTCAGGCTCCAGACAGGTATGCCGTGCTTTTCGGGATGCAAAACTATTTCTTCAAGGGTTTTGTCAAGGTTTTCAGGCAGGATTCCTATTTTCGAATCGAATGGAATTTTTGCTTCCTTTTCAAAAATAATCGCAATGTTTCTTCCCATCCTGTGGCTTATTCCCTTTATTCCGCTGAGCGCTATGTAAATCGGCAGGTTTCCGTTAAGGTCTCGGCCCGCAATTCTTACAATGAATCTTTTTTCATTTTCCATGCCAAAACCGTTTTAAATTTTTTTTTATTTCAGGAGTTCAACTATTTTGCTTTTGTCCGAGCTTTTTGTTATTTCTATTTTTTCCTTTGTGGGAAACAAATGCCTTAAATTGCATTTTCTGCGCTTTATTTTCGGGCCGTCTATTACTGCGAACTGGGATTTTCCGTCGAAATCAACCACAACTACTTTTTTTCCGGCTTCCCTGCCCTTTGTTTTTATGCAGACTGTCCCTATTTCAATGCCCGGCATTTTCAAAGCCTCTTCAGCGTTATTTCTACAAAAGGCCTGTATCTCAGGTCTACTTCAAAAATTTTTTTTCCCGCAATTGTTTTTGCTGTTTCTTCTGCGACAATTGTCCTGCATTCGGAACAGAGCATTCCTCCAAAGGGGGCGCTCGGCTTTCTCTGTGTTTTGCTGAGCTTGTGCAGTTCTGATTTGTCCGCGCCGTGCTTCACTCCTCTCAAAGGGGTTTTGCATATTCCGCATTTCTGCTTTGCAGTCTTGCGCCTCACCAAATGGATTTTTTCCCCGCGCTTTTTTCCGTGCCGGAGGTATTTTTTCTTTGAAAAGCTTTTCTTTTTCTGCGCCATAAAATAAAATCACTTTTTTTCAAGAATTTTTTCTTCTTTTTTTATTTTTGCCTTGTCAACCGCTTTCAGTATTATCGAAAATATTATGCTGAATGCCAATGAACAATAAATGTACCACCAGAGCCAGCTTACTGTCGCTGTTATTTCAAAACTGAAATCCCTGTGCACTACAGGCAGCGGGAAAGGCAGATGCACTAATTGCCCTCCGTAAAGGCCGCCTGCTACTGCGAATACAACGAAGAAAATCGGCAGGGAAACAACCATGTGCTTCATGCTGCCCTTCATGTTTTCGTTCATTGACTTGAGCATTTCGTTCTGTATTCTTGCGGATTCCTGCCTTGCCTTTTCATTGTCCTGTTTTGCGAGCTCTTTCAGCTGCTTCTGCATGGCTTTCATTTGTTCCTGTGACTGCTTCATTTTTTTTCTGTCGATTAATTTTCTCTGCAATATCTGCGATACAATAGCCATGGCAAAGGAAACCAATGCAATATCAACAATAGGGGAAATCAATGGCATAGAACATTCAACCCCCTTGATGCCCTATTGCCGCCTTTTTGAGCATTGCTCACCAAAAAAGGGTTGAATAAAAAAACCCTGTAAGAAAAACAATTTAAACCATTGCTTTTTGCGTTAAATTCATTCAAAAAAACTCCTCCCTATATTTTACTGGAACAGCTTGCCGAGTATGGGATGCATTGCAATCATCTGCTCGCGCGCAAGTTCTTCATACAACCTGTAAACAATTCCCACTGTCAGCAGTATTCCGGTTCCCGATGACAATCCCCCAAGAGACATGTCTCCGAATGCCGCAAGCAGCGCCACAAAAATGCTTCCCAGAATTGTTATTGTAGGGATGTAACGTTCAAGGACTTTCTGGATTATTCTTTCATCTCTCCGAAATCCTGGGATAGACATTCCGGAACTCTGCAATTGCTTTGCAACTGCCTCAGGTCCCTGCCCTCCCATCTGCACCCAGAAAATTCCGAACACTACACAGACAACTACTAATACAATTACGTAAACAAATTCCTGCAGGAGCAGCGGGCCCATTGCAGCCAATCCGTTGAATCCTTCTCCCATTACCCTGACTATTGTGTCGTAAAACAGGTTGTACTGGCTTGTGGTAGCCCATTGTATTCCGCCCATTATTGTCCCTATTATGGGAATTTTTGCAGTCATGCCAGCCCATAGCTGTAAGTTTGCAAACAATGCAACTGCAAGTATAACCGGAATGTTTGAAATGTAAAGCAGTTTTACTGGAAACCTGCCTCCTGTTCCCTTTACCCCCATTGTAATGGGAATGTTTACATGCATTCCCTCTGCAAAAACAATTATCAGGAAAATTGCAATTGCAACTATTACGGGAAGGAAAAGCAAAAAGTTTACTCCTGCCCCTAAGCTTGAAACAAACTGTACTATTAAGCCGCCCTGCAAGAGCTCAGGCCTTAACTGGTTGACAATCGGAGGCCTGAAAATCTGCCAGAAAAATGATGCTGAAACTCCGCCCGCAATGAACATTCCAATTCCCGAGCCGATTCCGTATTTTGAAACAACTTCGTCTAGGTAGAGAAGTATAATGCTTCCCATTGCAACCTGAAGAATTATCAGCGGCGCAAACCCGGGCATTGGCAGGAGCAATCCTGAAAGAGTGTATACTGCAGCCTCAAAAAAGCAAAGTACTATCCCAAGGAGCTTCTGCGTGCTCTGGAACTGCGATTTTCCGCGCGGGCTTGTCAAATCAAGCTTTATCAATCCGCTTCCGACTGCAAGCTGGAGAATAATAGAAGCAAGTACAATGGGGCCTATTCCCGCGCTTATCAAAGTGCCTACATCGCTTGCAAGAATTGTCTGCAATGCCCCGAGCCTTTCTCCCGCCGAACTTTCCAATCCCCAGAGAGTAATGTTTCCCATTATGAAAAAAAGCACTACTGCGATTGCAGTCCACATCAGCTTTCTTGTGAGGGGGGGCTTTGTTGCAGGGGTTTTTACTTCTGGGAGGTATTTTGCGATTTTTTCCGCATAATCAAGAATTGTCATCAAAGCACCTTTTTTTTTGCAGGCATTATCAGAATTGTTTTTTCTGTTTTTCAACCTGCGCTTTTATTCGCCTTCGGATTTTTCCGCTTCCAGAGGCAGGCCTTCAATTGTGCCTTCTGCTTCAAGGATTTTTTCCCTTGCCTTTTTGCTCACGCGCAGATTCCTTAATACGAGCTTTTCCTTCAGGCCGTTTGATTTTCCAAGGACTTTGTCAAAGCATATTTTTTTTCCGTCTATAATTGTTCCCTGCGCTGTTTTTTCTGTTTTTTTTTCTTCTGCAAATTTCGGCAGTAACTGTACAAGCATATCAAGGTTTATTGCCCTTGTTTCGTGCTGGGCTTTCAGCTGGGGCCTTTCTGTCCCGAATATTTTTGCAAAAAGCTGGAACCTGTGCTTGTGGCTTCCCGCCTTTCCCCTTCCTCCGCGGTTTCCGGCGCCGCGCCTGTTTTTAGTGTTTCCCGCTCCGTGCGATCTCTGCCCCAGATAGCGGTTTTTTCTTTTTCTCTTTCTTACAGTCATAAAAAACATTCCTTCAAACCATTTTTGCAATCAGATAATTTATGTCCGCCGCCCTGTATCCAAGAGCTCCGCCGATTGAATAGGGCTTTTTTATTCCCTGTCTTTCAAATCCTTTTTTCGGGGGCTTGAGCCTGAAGACAGGCTTTATTCCCGCTTCCGCAAGAGTTTTTTTTCCTTCTAGAATGTCCTTTGCAAAATTTTCAAATGTCCCCAGTGAATGCTTTTTCAAAAACCCTGCATCTATTTTTTTGTTTCCCGGAAGCCTTGCTCTTTTTTCAAGCATTTTTGCGATTGTTGCTTCTTCAGGCTCGCCCCAGGTCACAAACGACTGCACTTTTTTTACCATGGGCAGCTGTTCCTCTGAAACAAGCACAAGATGGTTTGTCCTGTGCAGGCGCAGCAATTCCATTGTTTTTCTCAGCGCGGGCTTTACCTTTATGTTTCCGCGAATCCTTATTACTGCAAGCATTTTTCATCACTCTTTTTTTTTGTTCCGCAATTATTTTTTCTTTTCGTCCTTTTTCATTATTTCGTTCGACGCCTTCATTTCAGTTGTTTTTTCAAGAGCGTCTATTGCCGCCCTGTAAAAATTCAGCCTTGTGTCCTTGCTTCCGAAGCAGTTGCTCCAGACATCTGTTATTCCGGCAAACCTGAAAACATCCTTTATTGTGTCTCCAACCACAAGCCCTGTTCCTTTTGGTGCCGGCAATAAGGTTACTTTTACCGAGGAGGATTTTCCCGAAACTTTAAAGGGAACAGAGTGCTGTGTTCCGCATGTGCATTCCCAGCTTCCGCATCCGCGGTTGATTTTTACAACGTTTAATCTTGCGCGCCTTTTTGCCTTTTTTACCGCGGGCCATTTTTCAGTGTCTTTTGCGGTTCCCAGCCCTATATAGCCGTTCCTGTTTCCCACAAGCACTGCTGAGCGGAAACTGAATTTTCTTCCCGCCATTGTCATTCTTGTTGTTTTTTGAGAGTCGATTACTTTTTCCTCGAGGTTGAGCAGTGTATCGACTATTTCCGGCTCCAGAATGGGAATGTTTTTTTCAAATATTTCTTCAATGGAAGTTATCTTCCCTGCGGCCACGCTTTTTCCGAGCGCAGTCCTCGGAATCCATTCCGAAAGGTCTTTTTCCCTTTCAGTCTGCCTTGCCTCGAATTCTGCTTCCGCTGTTTCCGCAGTTCCCCTGCGTCCTCTTCTTCTTCCGAGCTTTTCTGCGGGCATTTCAATCATTCTCCTTCAAACAATTTTTTTTCCTAGGTTTTTTTATTTTGCTTCCTGCAGGATTTTTTTCCTTGTATTTTCAAACAATGAAACAAAATTTTTTGCGTCGACATTGTCTTTCACATACTTTGAAAATCTTTTCTTAAATTCTTCTTCCGGAAGCTTTTTTGCGAATTCCTCTATGTGCTTTCCCGATATTCTTTCTTCAGGGGGGAGAGCGCTCGCATCTGCAGGAATCTGCAGGCCTGATTCAAGCGCGCCTTTCAGTGCGGCAAAGCATTTTGCCCCATGCACAGGAGTGCTGAATCCAATGTCGAGCACTGCTTTTTCAATTCCGGCTTTTTTCGCCCGCAATCCCGCAAGCAATCCCGTAAGGAATGCCGCGGAAAGGTTTTTTTTGCTTGCTTTCCAGCCGAATTTTTCAAGCTCCCTGCTGTTTGCCTGTGCAAGAACGTTATCTCCTGCCCTGCCGAATTTTATTATCTGGACTAAAACAAACTTGTTTGATTTTCTCACTGCAATGCGCGGCAGGCCGCTTTTCACAAGCTCGAGCCTTTTTTTGTAATTTGTCTTGCCTTCAAGCCTTCTCCTGAAAGCAACCTTGTATGTCGCGTTTTTTGCCATAAAAAATCCTTTGCTTGATTTTACTCCTTTATTTTCAATCCTTCAACAAATGCAATCAGGTATCTCTTTCCCTTGAAAAAATTTCCGTTGACCATTTTGTATAATTTCCTGTAGCCGATTTTTTCAACTGCCTTCGGCTTTTCGGTTTTAAGCTTTCTCAGTTCCCTTCTCAATGCCCTTACTTTTCCTATCCACTGTTTTTTATCCCCTGAGCGCGCCTTTTTGGTTCCGCGCCTGCTTCCGAAACTGCGTTTTCTTCCGCGGGATTTTTTTGCATGCAGCTTTCTTGCCTTTCCCCTGCTCTGGAAATTTTCCCTGCTTTCCTTAATGGCGCCTTCTTTTATCAGGCCCCTTACATCGTCCTTTGTCATTGCGCTTGTTATTTTTTCTGATTCTTCGGGATTGAACCATACCTTGCTTTCGCCGCATTTCAGAATCCTTGCCGCAAGCTTGCGTACTTTTCCGGGTTTCAAAAAATCACCAAATTTTAAATTTTTTTCTCCATTTTTTTTCTCAAATTCAAGTTTTTTTTTACGGGTTAAGTATCCAGATTTTCAGCGCGTTTGCCCTGCGGATCATTTCATTGCGCTTTTTTCTTCCTACTGCGCCCGCAATCCTTACCGCGTTCTCCTTGTCTGATGCCGCATCTTCAAGCTGTTTTAAATTGTGCACTAAAACCTCTTTGAATCCGCTCGGATGCCTGTATCTGATTTCTTTGCTGTTCCTGTATCCTATTCCGACATAAAGCCCGTCGGATTTTTTGTGCACAATGTCTATTCCGCGCGATTTTCTCCAGCGCTGCCATTTTTCGTCGCGTATGTTCCTCATCCAGCTTCTCTGCCCGAACCTTCCCCTGAACATGAGGCGCGGCTTCTGTTTTATCAGATCGCGCAATTTTTTTATTTCAGGGCTTTTTTTAGGCCTTACATGCTTTTCAAATATTTTTTTCTTTTTGGGCTTTTCAGGCTTTTTTTCCGCGGGTTTTTTCTCTTCCTTTGCATCGTGCTTTTTCTCAGTTGCTTTTTTTTCCTCGTGCACGTGCCCTGCGGTTTCTTCATGCTCGTGTTTGTGCCCCGCGTGTTCTTCGTGCGTATGCTCTGCATGTTCTTCGTGCGTATGCTCGGCATGCGCTTTTTCAGCGTGCGGATGCTCCTGTTTTTTTTCAACAGGCTTTTTTTCCGGATGTTCTGATTGTTTTTTTTCAGGCATTATTCAGCACGCCCCAGATTTTTTTTAACCAAAAAAATTCCGTCCTGGAAAACCCTTCTGTCCTTTGAATTTACCTTTGTTTTTCCCTCTATGTTTGCCGCAGTCTGCCCTACAGCCTCTTTGTCAAATCCCCTTACAAAAATTTCCTTTCCCTTTGCCTCCACGCTTGCTCCTGAAAGAATTTTTGCTATTCTCGGAAGCTTTTCCCCGAGAAAATTGTTTATTTCCACAGTGCTTCCTTTTATTGCTACATTTATGGGAAAGTGGCTGTATACAACGCGCAAATGATATTCAAATCCTCCCTTTGAAAGCCCGTTCATCATGTTCTGGATGTGCCTTTCAAAGGAATTCATTATTGCATACGCACGTTTTTTTTTCGAGGCAATCTCGAGCAGGAGCGAGTTTCCCTCTTTTTTTATTTTCATTTCTTTTTCAGGGAAGATTTTTTTCAGCGAACCGCTCTTGTTTTTCAGGATTATCTCATTGCCCTTTATTTCCGCCTCAAATTCAGGAAGCAGTTCGATTTTCAAGACCAATGATTTTTTTCCCATAAAAAACACTTTTTTTTTGATTCAGTAGACGAATGCAATCAGCCTTCCGCCCACTCCGTTTTTTTTCGCTTCCCTGTGGGTTACTACCCCGTTTACAGTGCTTACAAGCAAAACTCCCACATCTTTTGATGGAAGGTATCTTTTTTCGAATTTTTCAAACTCGTTTTTTCCAACCGCATATCTCGGTTTTATTGCCTTGCAGTTGTTTATTTTTCCGACAAGCTCTATCCTGTATATTCCGCTTCTCCCGTCGTCAATGAATTCAAAGGTGCTGATGTATCCCTGTTTCTGCAGCTGTTTCAGGATTTCTCCCAGCAGCTTCGAAGCCGGCCTGAAAAAGCATTCTCTCTTCGATGCAGTGTCAGAATTCTTTATGTGCACCAAAGCATCCGCAACAACGTCAACCAAAGCCATAAAAACACCCTTGAAAATTTCCTTTTCCATCTCCAATTTTTTTTCCATTTTAATTTTTTTGTTTTTTTAATCGAATTTTTTGAACCCGAGCTTTTCGGCAATGTCCTTGAAGCAGCGCCTGCATATGTAGAGATTGTATTTTCTTATGAGGCCTGCATTTCCCCTGCATATCCTGCACCTGCGCTTTTTCTTTTCCTGCATTAATTTCGGCAAAACTTTCTTCATACTATTTCAACTCCGAGGCTTTTCTGCACGAATGCAATCGCCTCTTCTTTTTTTATCAGATGTTTTTTTCCGATTTTTGAGTTCCTT
>DATDTD010000040.1:0-22932 GCA_035290965.1 archaeon
GTTCTGGCGAGTAATTAAAAGAATTAGTATGCGGCTTATGTGCCGGAGATTTGTGAATCAGCCTGAGGCAGTATTTGTAGATCCCTTCTCATGTTAATCATTAAAACTTTTTTTTGGAAATTGTTTAAAAGGGTATTGTTTGTACGGCTTTGTTTACCTTAAAGAAAAAAGAAGAAAAAATGGGCTGAAAAACAAAAGCCCTTTTTTTACATATACTCTCTTTTGACTTCCCTTGCGAATTTCACTATTTCGTCCTTGAAAGCAAGTCCGGATGATAATCCGACAACTACTCCGAATACTATTGCAAGAGCCATTATGAACGGCTGCACGAATATCTGCAACAGCTGGATTATTGTCTGCGCTACTGCTGATCCGAGAACCATCTGCAGCCCGATTATCGCGGCAAAAAGCACTATTACTGCTTCTACTGTGAACGCCGCAATGTTCTTGAGCTTGTGATGCAGTTCCCTGATCTGGTTTGCTATGTATCTTGCAAACAGCAGGGCAAGCACAAAGAAAAGTATTCCGCCCAATGCCACTGGAAGATAATTAGCCAGTCCCCAGAGAAAGTCGCTCAGTCCGGGCAACGGCTGGAGTTCTATTCCGAAGAAAGAACCGAAAAAATTCGGGCTTCCTACTACGACAGCTAAGCCCAGTACAATGAAGTACCATTTGGCAAGGCTGCCCAGGATATCCGAAACTTTTTTGTTTCCAACAGCAGAGGTGATTTTGTGCTCTTCAACCCAAGCATCGACTCCGAAGCTTTGCAGTATCTGGACCACTATTCTTTTGACCAGTTTGCCGATAAGCCAGAAAATTATCATTATTGCTATGGCCAGCACAAGCCAGATTACTACTCTGACAAGCGGTATCAGCAGCTGTTCGTAGACCATGGTTAAAACATCAACCATTGTTGAATCACCTGCTTATAGAAGCACATTTCTGGTTTTTAAATGTTTCCATATTGGTTTTATTTCATGGTTTTGGTCGCATTAGTCGGAATGCCCGGCGCGGGAAAGAGCATTGCCGCGGATTTTTTTGTTTCAAAAAAATTTGCAATGGTTTATTTTGGGGGAATTGTGCTCGATGAAACAAAAAAGCGCGGGCTCGAATTGAACGAACCCAATGAAAGAAGAGTGCGCGAGGAATTAAGGCAATTGCACGGAATGGCTGCAATGGCTTTTTTAAGCACTCCGAAAATCCGCGGTTTGCTTGAAAAAAAACAGGACGTTGTAATTGATGATTTGTACAGCTGGAGCGAGCTTGTTACACTGAAGCAAGAGTTCGAGGAAATAATCACAATAGCAATCTTTGCCTCTCCAGAAACAAGGTATGCGCGCATGGCAAAAAGAAAGGAGCGGCATTTGACAAGGGAGCAGTGCATTTCGAGAGATAGAGCGGAAATCGAAAACCTTGAAAAGGGCGGCCCGATTGCAATGGCTGATTATACAATCATAAACGAAGGCACGCAAAAGGAATTTGAAAAGCAGTTAATCTCTGTTTTAAAAAAAATAAAAAAATAAGGGAAGAAAATTCTTCCCGCGGATTTTTCTTTTCTTTAGGCACACAATGATTGCCTTCAAATATTCTTTCTTATGTTTCATTGGCAAACATTGTGCTTACACTTTCTTTTTCTTTTCTAAAAAGAAAAAGAAAGGGGAGTTACATCTCCATGTCTCCCATTCCGCCCATGCCGGGTGGCATTCCGCCCTGCGGCATGCCAGGCTTTTTGCTGTTTCCAGCAATTATGTCGTCTATGCGCAGCAGCATTTCTGCTACTTCTGTTCCTGAAGTAATTGCCTGTGTCTTTACCGAGAGCGGCTCTATTACATTCAAAGGCCTCATGTCTCCGATTGTTGATTTTATTACATCAACGCCGATTGTTTTTCCGCCTTTTGCCTTGTGCCTTGACCTCAGGTTTACGAGTGTTTCAAGGGGATCCATGCCCGCTGTTTCAGCGAGAGTGCGCGGAATTTCCTCGAGGGCTTCGGCAAATGCGTCTATTGCCAATTGCTCTTTTCCGCCGATTGTCTGGGCGTATTCTTTCAGGCGGACTGCCATTTCCATTTCCGGGCTTCCGCCGCCGTAAACAATTTTTCCGTCCTTGATTGCTGTTGCAGTTGCCATTAAGCCGTCGTGAATCGCTCTTTCAGCCTCTTCAACAACGTGCTCTGAGCCTCCCCTGATAAGCATTGAAACGCTTTTGGGGTTTTTGCAGCCTTCAACGAAAACCATTGAATCTCCGCCGACTTTTTTTTCAAGGACTGTTTCTGCTTTTCCAAGGTCTGTTTCCAAAATTTCGTTTATTCTTGAAACAACCTTTGCGCCTGTTGCCCTTGCAAGCGCTTCCATATCAGATTCCTTTACCCTGCGGATTGCGGCAATTCCCTCTTTCGCCAAAAAGTGCTGTGCCAGATCATCAATTCCTTTCTGGCAGATTAAAACAGTTGCGCCTGCTTTTTTTATTGATTCAACCATTTTTTTCAGAGTTGATTCTTCCTGGTCAAGGAAAGACTGTAATTGTTCCGGAGAATTGATTTCTACTTTTGTGTCTGTTTCAGGCCCCTTGATTTCCAAAGCCGCGTCGACAAGAGCGATTTTTGCGTTCTTTATTTTTTTGGGCATTCCCTTGTGGACTATTTCCTTGTCGATTATAATGCCCTGAACAAGCTGGGTTTCTGCAAGCGAAGCTCCCTGTTTTTTTTCGACCTTTACATTGTCAATGTCGATTTTTACTTTTCCGTCGTCTTCGTCGGCAATCTGGGTAATTGCCTTTACAACAATGTCTGCAAGCTCTTCAGCTGATTCTGCGGCTTTTCCCGTCATTGATGTCAGTGCAATGTTTCTCAGGATTTTTGTGTCCTTGAAAGAAATAGGCTCTGCTATTTCAGCTGCAATTTCCTTTGCCTTTTTTGCCGCGAGCCTGTAACCCTTGATAATAATGCTCGGATGTATTTCATCGTCCAAAAGCTCTTCTGCGTTTTTCAGGAGGCTTCCGCCGATTACTACTGCAGAAGTTGTTCCGTCCCCGACTTCCTGGTCCTGTGTTTTTGCTATTTCAACCATCATTTTTCCTGCGGGGTGCTCAATGCTCATTTCGCCGAGAATTGTGGCTCCGTCGTTTGAAATAGTAACGTCTCCAAGCTCATCTACAATCATTTTGTCCATGCCTTTCGGCCCTAAAGTGGATTTTACTGCATTCGCGACTGCCTTTGCAATCAGAATGTTTATTCTCTGGGCATCCCTGCCTCTTGTCCTTTTGCTTCCCTCGGGAAGAAAAACAACCTGCTGATTATTGTCTGCCATGAAAAAACCCCTCCGTTTGTATGTCTAAAACAATTTGAATCAAATGCGCAAAAATGCGTTTTTATTTGAATAGAAAGACTAACAGCAAACCGCATCAATTATTCTATTTTTACGGTTTGCAGTAAGTAAAGAAATTGATGGATATAAATGTTTAAAAACCTTTGGAGCACGCCCAATTATAGGGCATTATTGCTCTCTTCAGAAGAACTGCTTGTACCATTTCTGGTATTGCTTGTGGTTTCCCACGAAATGGATTGTCCGTTTGTTTCCTTCTTCCCTAAAGCAGATTCTGCACTGGCCTGTTTCAACAACAAAATACGGCAGGCCTTCTTTCAGGCGGCGTGTTCTTGCAAGTGTTTTTAGCTGCTGGATTTTTTTCCAGATTCGCAGCTGTTCGGCCTTATCCATTTTGCAGTAGAAAATATCCCAATCGCCAGCATAGTGAAGTTCGAACAAGAAAATCACTTGAAGCCGTATTTTTTCTTGACCTGCTCTTCTGTCCAGACTTTTCGCTTTCCCTGTTTTATTTCCTTATCAATCCGAATCATTTTGCGCACAACTAATTCGTCCTCGAGCTCCTGAAAATTTTTGAAAACATTGAATTCCTTTCCCAGCTCCAAAATCCCTGCCCTGATGACTTCGCTTCTTGTTTTGAACACTCCCGCCTTAGTGAGCTTTTCAACAACAAGCTCCTGCGCGGGCTCAAGCCTTACCAAAGTTTCACCCATGAAAAAACACCTATCAAATTGATAGGTAAAAAATAATATAAATATATGTAAAAAGCGGGTTTTGCTGTTATTTTACCTTGGGTTTTGCAGAGTCCCTGCAGCAGCGCGACTGGAAATACCAGAGGACTGCAAAGCCCAGTATGAAAACAAGCGCTGCGCTGATGGAAAGTTCAACAATGTCAATGGGCTTTGCAAGAAAAAACCTTGCAGCCGCAAGGACAATTGTAGCCGTAACAGCAAGCACAATTGCATACGCCAGTGCGCTGAATTTTGTGTAGGAGTTGCTGCATTCCATTTAAACCACAAATAAATCCTGCTGCAATTGTTTAATAGGCTAACTTATTGCGCCTGCTTTGCAAGCTCTTCCATTTTTTTCAGGATTGCCTGGGCTTTTCGGCCAAGAGCCTGCTTCCTGGATTCTTCGGGAATTGTTTTTCCCGCGATTTTTGCAAGCGCTGTGCGGATTTCCGCTAATTCGGAAATGCTTTGCATTACCTTCCCTGCATAATTCGGGTCTGCGCGCATTTTTGCCAGAACCGCAGTTAAAGGCTTTTCAAAAGGAGTGTACAATGCCAGCCTTCTCACCTGCAATTCATCGAATTCGGGCCTGACTGATTGCCCGCGCATTCTTTCCAGCATTCCTGTGAGGTATTTGTGCTTTGCCTGCATTCTTGCAATTTTTGCCTCGTGAACGCTTATTATTCCTTCCAGTCTTTTTTCCTTTGGCATTGCATGCTTTGCCTGCCTTTTCGGATTCAGCTGCATAATTGTGCCTTTGAAAAATTAATTGCTTTCAGAACATATTGCTGCGCTTGTTGTTTATTAATTTTCCCAAAGAAGTGTTCGGGAACTGCGCCTGAAGCAGGCGGTTGTTTCACATGCAGTGAAAGCCTTCAAAATTTTGTGCAGTTTTTTCATGCCTTGAAACTCGATTGTTCCCCTCGGAGTGAATCCGCGTTCGCTTGTTTTCCTGAGAAAACAGAAAATATTACTGCGCTTAAGCTTCAGGAGTTCAATCGCTGCGCGCGCGTCGCTTTCATCATCTCCTAGAAAAAGAATTCCGCCTTTCCATCCGAGCGCGATTTTTTTCACTGTTTCTTTTTTGTCAAGCGCTTCTCTTGGAACTATTTCAAACGCCTTTCTCCCCGCAAGCAGTTTTGCGGAGTGCAGGCGCGCTGTTTTTTCAATAGCTTTTTTCAAAAGCGCAGAATTTATTTTTCCCGAAGCATTGCGGTAATCAATGTCAATCCCGAGCGCGCCCTGCTTTATCCGCACTCCGCGGAAATCCTCCGCGATTTTGTAAATTTCTTTTTTTATTCCAAAAATTTTTTTGCGCAGGCGCGCGGGATTCGGATTTCCTCTTGAACCAAGGAGAATAATTCCCTTGGGAAGCGCCTTTTTCAAAAAGCCTTTTGTGCGCCCGCTTATTATTATGATTCGGATTTTTTTTTCCAGCATTGCCCTGATAGTGCGCAGGATTTTTTTTGAAACACGCACTTTTTCGGGATTCCTGCGGATTGCGCAGAGAGTCCCGTCGAAATCCGAAACAACGAGCTTCTGCATGCGCTCACTCCCCTGTTTCGTTCTGCAGTGATTCAATGAACTGCCCTGCCCAGCCGAACACGTCTTTTTTCAGGACTGTTTTTTTCATTGCTGCCATTCTTCTTTGTTTTTCTTTTTCGGGCATTTCAAGCGCCTCTTCTATTCCGCGCGCAATGTCGTCTGCAAGAAAGGGGTTTATCTGTATTGAATCCGAAAGCTCTTCGGCAGAGCCCGCGAACTTGCTGAGCACTAAAATTCCCGTTCCTGAATTCGCTGCGACAAATTCCTTGCTTACAAGGTTCATTCCGTCCGAGAGAGAGGTTATTACGCAGGCATCGGCAATTTTGTATAAGGGGATTATCTGCCTTAGCGGCATTACCTCGTTCCTGAAAACAACGGGCTTCCACTCGCCTGCAGAATATTTTTTGTTGACTGCCTCTGCGGCAAGGACTGCCTTTTCAAGCGCTTCGGAATACTCCTTAAGGCCAATGCGCGTTGGAGCAGCAATCTGCACAAGAACTATTTTTCCCGCAAGTTCGGGCTTTTTTGTAAAAAGCCTGTCGAGGGCATAAATTTTTTCAGAAATTCCCTTTGTATAATCCATGCGGTCTATTCCCAGCAGAAGTTTTTTATCCGCTGCATTGAAGCCTGCCTTTGCGCTGTTCAGTTCGCTTTCCTGCAGTCCTGCGGAATAAGCGCTTATTTCAGCGCTGTCGGGGCCGATTGGAAAAGCCCTTACTTTTGAAACATGCCCGTTGTATTCTGCAGTGCCTGCGGCATTGTCAATCCTGCAGCCGGGAATGCTTTCCGCAGACTGCAGAAAATTTTTCACATAAGCCTGAGTGTGAAAGCCAAGCAAATCATTGGAAAGCATTCCTTCCAATAATTCCTTTTTCCAGGGAAAAACATCGAATATTTCCTGTGCAGGCCAGGGAATGTGCCAGAAAAACCCAGTGACTGCTTCAGGCCTTATTTCCTTGAGGATTTTTGCGCAGAGCGATAAATGATAATCGTTTATCCAGACAATTGTTTTTTCGTCCGCCTCTTCGGAAATTTTTTCAGCGATTTTCCTGTTAACTGACTTGTACTGCTCCCAGTCGTCTGCGCTGAAATCCGGGCGCACATATGACCTGTGGAAAAGCGGCCATAATCCCCTGTTTGACTGCGACAAAAATCCCTCTTCCTCTTTTTTCGAGGCAAAAACCCGCTTAAGCACATACTTGTTTTGTTCCGGAGGGACTTTTATTTTTCCATCCGCACCAAGGCCGGGAGCGTCCTTGTCTGCATTGCCCAAACCCAGGGCAACCCATGTTCCTCCCACTGCCTGCAGCAATGAATCAAATGCAGTTGCGACTCCTCCGGCTGCGGCGCGCCACTGTACTGCGCCGCCGTAATAATAATGGATGTAAGGCTCGCTGCTCGATGCTATAAGAAGCTTTTTTCCGCGGATTTTTTTTGCAAGAGCGCTTATTTTCCTGTTCATTTTCTGCCACCGCCAAATTTTCTTTTTGCATAAAGCGCTGCCTGTTTTCCCAGAAACCTTTTGTGGAATTCCTTTATGAATTCATGCACAACTGCCTGCTTGTCTGCGCGCTCCTGGACGCTTATTACTACAGAGAGAAGCATTCCCTTTTTTTCAAGCGCGCTGAACCTGACGACAGGGACTGCTTCCGGAACAGTGCCTTTTGCAGTCCTCTGCACATGCATTGCGGCTTCAAGCGCAGCCTTTTCCGCTTTTTCAGGATCCGTGGAATAGGAAACAGTGTAGGGAATAACCACATTGGTATCTGTGGTCGGCAGCGAAAAATTTGTCGTAACCGACTGCGCAAGCTTTGAATTCGGAATAATCACAAGGTTTTTTGCAAGAGTCCTTATCTGCGTGCTTCCAAGGCCGACTGAAACAACATATCCCTGGGCTCCGCCTTCAAGGCCGACAAAATCACCCACCTTGATTGCCCTGTCTAAAGTAATCAGTATTCCCGAAAAAAAATTTGACAATGGATATTGCAGTGCGAGGGCAACCGCAAGGCCGCCTATTGCAAACAACGCCAGGACAGGGGTTGTTTGGATTCCAATGCTGCCGAGAATCATTGCAGCGCCCACCAAAAGGATTATTACTGCAAGTATCCTGCGCATAACGGGAACAATGGTGTCGACCTTTGCCCTGTAGCTTAAGTCAAGCCTTTCCCAGTACCAGGCAATTACTGCATCAAGAATGCTTAGCAGGGAATACATTGCAAGGAGAATTACCCCGAGCTGGAAAAGCACATTGCGGATTTCAAGGGCCCTGAAAGCAGTGTATTCAACAGCCATATTCAGCCCGATAAGCAGCACCCAGCCGTAAAGCGGCTTTTCAAGCGACAGAAAAAGATAGCGCTCAAAAACAGGCGCTGTTTTTTTTGAGCTGCCGCGGATTTTAAACCTGATTATCCTGAAAACAAGGGCTGCCAAAAGAACAGAACCAATCATCCCTGCCGCAATTATTATCCAGTCCTCCATAATTCCGCCTCCATAAAAAAAGCACAAAACTGTTTAAATTTGATTTTTTTAAAAAAGAAAAAAAGAAAGGAACTCAATGTTCCTTTTCTCAAAATGTTATCGGAATGTTCAGTCCTTTGATACTGAATAGACTGCTTTCAGCGCAGGAATAAAGAGTGCGCCTGCAACGAACAAGCCGAACAATGTGAATATCGAATCCACTTGGATAACGCCAAGCTGCGCCCCGAGGCTTGCGACTGCCGATGCTCCGACTGTAAGGCCGATTGCCGCAATAATGAATTTTGTAACTTCCTTGTCAGTTACATTCAGTATTCCGACTATTACCCCGAGCACTATCAGCACTGCGGAAGCCGTTACCATTGTTGCTGAATCCGCAACAAGAGCTCCCACGAGCACTGCAACTATTACGCCCAGGATAAATGCCCAACTGCCGATTTTTTGCATGCTTACCATTTTTCTACCTCCCTGGAATTTTTACGTATTTGAGGGTTGCAAAGAAAAAAAGCCTGCAAACCCCGTTATTACCCACGCTAATAGTATGCCTTTCTAACTTAAATATCTTTTGGAAAGCACTTTTTTTAACTGCTTTTGGTTTCAAAAAGAATAGCTGCTTCAGCAAAGAATAGTTTAACTTTTTGCAGGATTCATTTTAACATGCGCATCAAAGAGGCAACTGCCTTTCTTGACTCCCTGGAAAAAAAAGGCATTGTTTTCGGCTTGGAAAGGGAAAAAAAATTCCTCAGCTTTATTGGAAATCCTGAAAAAAAATTCAAAAGCATTCTTGTGGCAGGAAGCAAGGGAAAGGGCAGCACTGCAGCAATGATTGAATCAGTGCTGCGGAAGGCGGGATACAAAACAGGGCTTTATACAAGCCCGCACCTCATGCATTTCAGCGAGCGCATACGCGTTGATGGGAAAAAAATTTCAGGCAGGGAACTTGCGCGGCTTGTTTCAGAGCTTAAGGAAAAAATGAAATTCTCGAAAATAAGCCTGACTTTTTTCGAGTTCACTACTGCGCTTGCATTCGAATTTTTTTCGGAAAAGAAAATTGATTTTGCAGTTGCGGAAATAGGAATGGGCGGAAGGCTTGACGCAGCAAACGTCCTTTCCCCCTTTGTAAGCGTTATTACAAACATCGAGAAAGAGCACGAAAAGTTTCTGGGAAACACGCTTGCAAAAATCGCGCGCGAAAAGGCGGGAATAATAAAAAAAGAAACTCCTCTGGTTACTGCTGAAAAAAACAGGAAGCTGACTGCGATTTTTGAGCGCAAATGCAGGGAAAAAAATTCAAAAATAATCATTGTAAAAAAGCCTTTTTCCGGAAGGCTTTCCCTGAAGGGAGAATTCCAGAGAATTAATGCTGCGCTTGCAATTGCGGCAATAAACGAAATGAAAAAACAGGGCTTTGAAATAAGCAACAAGGCGATAACAGAAGGGCTTGTTTCTGTGCAGTGGCCCGGAAGATTTGAAACAGTGCAGAAAAATCCGCTTGTAATAATCGACTGCTGCCATACTCCGAATTCCGCGCTTGCGCTTGCGGATTCTTTCAGAAAAATCTTCGGCAAAAAAAAGGCTGTTCTTATTGTCGGAATTGCAAAGGGAAAAAATTTCACAGGGATTGTTTCGGCGCTTTCTCCAATTGCATTGCTTTCTTTTTCCTGTGAAGCAAAAATCCGCGGCATGAGCGCACTGAGAATCAAAAAAGAATTTGAAAAAAACCGCGTAATGGCAATTGCAGTCAAAAGCGTGAAGCGCGCAGTGAAAAAGGCGATTTCAACTGCAGGAAAAAAAGGCATTGTCCTTGTTGCGGGAAGCTGTTTTACGGCCGGAGAGGCAATGGAATTGTGGTTTAGGGAGCGCTGATGCGCTCAAATAATTATTTAAATGGTTTTGTTTCCTTTATTGTTATTCTTTCAAAGGGCTGAAAATGTCTACAAAATTTTTTTCATTCAAAAAAATTTTTTTCCTTGTTCTTTTTTCAATAATTGTCCTGATTGCATCCAAGATTAATTTTTCGCAGATAGTAGGGAGCACTGCGCAGTATTTCACTTTTTTCCAGTTCTTCGGCCCTATTGCGGGCGCTTTCTTGGGGCCTGTTGTTGGCGCGGGAAGCGTTCTGCTTGCACAGGCAATTGACTTTTTTGTTTCGGGCAAGGCAATTGATCCTTTGAATATCCTGAGATTAACGCCAATGGTTTTTGCGGCTGTTTATTTTGGAGTTTTTGCAAAAAAAACAGGCAGGCTTGCAAAGGCATCAATCATTGTCCCGCTAATTTGCATGGCGTTGTTTGTTTTAAATCCTGTCGGGGCGCAGGCATGGTTTTATTCTTTGTTCTGGCTTATTCCTGTTGCCGCAAAATTGTTCAGCAAAAGGCTTTTCCTCCGCAGTTTGGGCGCGACTTTTACTGCGCACGCAATTGGCTCAGTAATCTGGGTATGGACAATTCCAATGACTCCGGAACAATACGCAATTCTCATTCCGATTACTGCAACAGAAAGAATTCTCTTTGCGGGAGGCATCAGCCTTTCCTTCATAGCATTCAACAGCCTGCTTGAATTTGCCGAGAAAAAGGCAAAAACAGGAATTCTGCTCACTGAAAAAAACTATCTTCTGAAAAACCTGCTGAAGCTTTCAAGGCAGTAAAATTTTCTTATGAATACTGATTTTGAAAAATTCCTGAGCGGAAAAAAACTTTTCCTTGTTGAAAAGATTTCAAAGGGATGGAGCAGTGAAATCTTTTTAGTGAAAAATCAGCGCGGAAAAAAATTCGCACTGAAGATTGAAAAAAAGACAAGCCCGCGCATAAGAATGGCTGAAAAGGAAGCCGAAAACCTGCGCTGCGCAAACGCTCAGGGAATCGGGCCAAAGCTCGCGGGCTTTGATTTTGAAAAGCGGATTGTCCTCATGGAATTCATTGAGGGAATTCCCTTCGGAAAATGGTTTTTTCAGAATCCCTCAAAAAAACAACTGCAGAAATGCATTGATTCGCTTCTGGAACAGGCGAAAAAGCTTGATGCTGCGGGATTGAGCCACGGGCAGCTTGCAGGAAAAGGCGCAAACATCCTGGTAAAAAAAAATTCTTTGCCCGTAATAATAGATTTTGAAAAGGCATCGCAGTGCAGGAAATGCAACAACCGCAACCAGCTTGAGGCTTTTCTGTTCAGGAATCCGAACAGCGCAATTGCAAAAAAAATAAGCGAAATCTTAAATAGCCTCGCGGAATAATAATAGCATGGCTTTTTTCACAAGAAAGCGCGGAGTCCTACATTCAATCAGCAACGGTTTCAGGCGCAGGGAAAAAATTTCCGCGCTTAAAGAAGAAATTGAAAGCTTGGACAAAACCCGCCTGTTTTTTGAAATCCAGAGGGATTACCTGCTGGGAATGCTGGAAACTCCCGCCGCAAAAGAACACACGGATTACAGGAAAATCGTGGGAAACGCGCAGGCAGTTGCAGCCTCAAAAATAATAGACCTGAACGCAAAGGTTGCGAGATGCAGAAAGCAGATTGCGCGCCTGCAGAAGCTGGGAAAGAGAAAATAAAAAAAATTGAAAAGAATTTATTCCCTGAATTTCCTGTCGACTTCGTTTATCAGGACATCGCAGGCAGCCTTGATTGATTCGAGCTGTTTTATGATTCTTTCTTTTTCCTTTTCAATGTCCTGGACTGTTTCATAGGATTCGATTGCTTCCCTGAACATTCCGCCGTCAACGTAAGTGTAGGGGTGTGAATCCATTTTTTTTGCAATTCTTTCAACCATTTTTGCAAGCCAGATATTCATTTCGTCCTTTACCTGCCCTTTTATCTGCTTTCCCCTGCTCAGATGCTTTCTCAGCATGTTGACAATTGTTGCCCTTGGAAAAGGCAGTTTTTCTTCCGGAATTTCCTCTCCCGAAGCCTCCATTTCCTCTATCTGCTTCCCTATGTTTTCCTCTGAATTTCCATTTTTTTCATCCATAAAAAGACCCCTCAAACAGCAAAAAGAACGCTTTTATTCAAGCAAAAAGCTGATAAAAAAATAGTCCTGCAATAAGAATTTAAAGGCATGCATGGGCAAAAAAAACTCTTTATTTTCGGCTGTTTTTTTTGAGGAAAAACGTTTAAATAATTCAAAAAACATACTATTCTACGAGTGATTTTTGGCTTTTAGTTTTTTTCCTAACAAAAAAAACCCCTTTAAAACAGCAAACAAATACTGTTTGTTATGATAACAAAAAAGGGAGGTGAAAAAAATGAAAACAAAAGCAAAACAAAACAAAAACTCGCTTTTTCTGCCGGCAGTATCAATTGTTGCTGCAATAGCAGTAATAGCAGTCCTTGCACTATGGCTTCCCGGGCAGTTAAGCGGGACAAAAACACTGCAGAACTCGCAGCAGACACTGGCAAATGTTCCTGGAAAGCTTGAACTCGCTTCCTATACCCAGACAACACAGGCACCGCTTTCTTTCGACACTGTAAGCCTTGCTGCAGATTCAACCAGCAATACAAGGCTTGTTTCTGTTTCGGGAGACGCGACAAAATCAGTTTCTCCCGATGAGGCAGTAATAGTGCTTTCAGTGCAGACTCTTGACAGGAGCGCCTCAAAAAGCCAGAGCGACAATGCACAAATAGCTGCAAACGTAATGCTGGCATTGAAAACTGCAGGAGTCCTTGAAGCAGACATAAAGACAACAGGCTATTCGCTGAACGAGGAATTCCAGTGGAACGAAACACTGAGAAAATCCGAATCAACAGGATACAGGACAACAAACACAATACAGGTAACTGTGCAAGACCTTGCAAAAACAGGCTCCATAATTGATGCAGGAGTGCAGGCAGGCGCAAACAGCGTCCAGAGCGTATATTTCAAGCTGTCAAATGAACTGGAAAGCCAGGTAAAGACACAGGCTTTACAGGAAGCTGCGGCAAACGCAAAGGTAAAGGCGCAGAGCATTGCAACAGGCCTTGGAATTTCCCTCGGCAGGGTTTACAGTGCAAGTTCAACAGACAACTACAGAGTGCCGTACTACTACAACACAATGGCTGAGGGCGCAGCAAAAGACAGCAGCGCAACAACGCCGATAACAGCAGGGGATATAGAAGTCTCTGTAACAGTAAACGTGCAGTTCGAAATAGCATAAATGCTGCAAAAAACAGCACGGCTCCGCAAGGAGCTGCTTTTTTTATTTTTTTTTAACCACCTAGCTAAAAGAAGCAATTAAAAAAGATTTCAGCACTGATTTTTACGGCCGATGATGAACTGACGATGACTCAGAGCGAAAGCTGTGATGAGAGATGGGCGAACAGAGGCCGCTTACACATATATTTTTATAGTGTTTTGACGCATAATTAATGCATGGTGATGCATTATGCGTACTACTCTTGCTTTTGAAGGGACTGCTGAAATTATCCTTGAAAAGGCGGTTGAACTTGGATTGGCAAGGAGCAAAACCGATGCCCTGAGAATGGGGATTTTTGCCCTGAACAGGGAATACAATCTTGTCAAGGACATTGAACTTGAACTTGTTTCAAGAAAAATAATTGCCGAGAAAAAAGATATGGCAAAGAAAGGCGAAAAATATCTGGGCGAGGCAGAAGCTCTCAAAAAATACAGGTGAGTGCTTTGGAACTAAAGTCCTGGGAACTGGTTTTTAAGAAAGGCTGGAACAGGCATTTTGACAAGTTTGACAATTCAACACAGCAGAGAATACTTAAAAAATTTGAACAAATGAAACAGCCTTTGCAGGCGCGCGGCCTGCAGGCTTCAAGGGCAGTTGTTGAAGAAGCCGGCCAATATCGGATTGCTTTTTTCCAAAATGAGGAAACCAGCCAAAAGGAAATCCACTTTGTCGGCAATCACAAGCAATACGAAAAATGGTACAAGGAACAAATGCCATTGTAACACTTTCTTCGAGGTGTTTTTTTTGGGCAAGGGCGTTAAAAGCATTGTAAGAAAGAGCTATTCGAAAATAGCGAAAACAGGCTGCGGTTGTTCCTGTTCCGAAAGGGAAATTTCAAAGGAAGAAATTTCAAGGGCAATAGGATACAGCGAGGCTGAACTTGCAAATGTTCCGGAAGCAAATCTCGGGCTCGGCTGCGGAAATCCCACTGCGCTCGGAGAAATAAGAAAAGGCGAAACAGTGCTTGACCTGGGAAGCGGCGCGGGAATAGACTGCTTTCTGGCTTCAAAAAAAACAGGCGAAAAGGGAAAAGTAATCGGCATTGACATGACAAAGGCAATGGTTGAAAAGGCAAGGAAAAACGCAAAAAAATACGGCTTTGCAAACGTTGAATTCCGCCTGGGAGAAATAGAAAACCTGCCGGTTGAAGACAAGTCAATTGATGTCATCATCAGCAATTGTGTGATTAATCTTTCTCCCGAAAAGGAAAGGGTTTTCATGGAAGCAAAACGCGTGCTGAAGAAAAACGGCAGAATGTATGTTTCTGACATTGTCCTTTTGAAAGAGCTTTCCGCAGAACAGAGAAAAGACGAAAAGCTGATTGCGGGCTGTGTTGGCGGAGCGCTTCTGAAAAAGGATTATCTTGAAACAATAAAAAAAGCAGGGTTAAAGGCAAGAATAATTCATGAAGACAGGGAAATCAGCAAGGCGCAGTACAACGGAATAGCATTGGAAAGCCTGAAACTTGAAATTACTCTTGGAAAATAATTTTGCGGGTTTAAGCATGGTGAAAAAATTAAACGGCTTGTTTCAGTGCGAGGAATGCGGAATGCTTTACAGGAAAAAATCGATTGCGGAAAAATGCGAGGCGTGGTGCAAAAAATATAATTCCTGCAACCTTGAAATAATCGGGTTTGCCGTAAAAAAACCGAAATAATGTTGCATAGTTTAAGGCTTCTGAAAGATTCATTCCTTTTGGGAATATTTAAATATCCCGTTAGCTTTCGTTATTAACGGAGGTGAAAAAAAATGGCTGAGTTTTTGAAGATTAACACAAAGGCAGCCGCAATTACGGGCGCAGTCCTGGGTTTTTTGTGCGGGGTTTTCGCAATAAGCCTGGCTGGAACAATGGGAATGCCCTATGCAGGCATGGCAATGATGGGCAGCACATATTCTGTTTTGGGCTGGCTGACTGCGGTTTACGGCTTGGTGATAGGCGCAATTGTTGGCGTATTGATTGCAATAATCTATAACTGGGCGCTTTCGCTGAAGTAAAAAAACCAGCGCTGTTTTTTCACCGCAATTGTTTTTTTTTGCGGAATTATTTTTTTTGCCCTGCAGATTGCCGCGCGGATGCTACGCTTCAAAATATTTTTTCGGAACAGGGGGCATCATTGCACTGAAAATTTTCTGATGAAATTGTCGCCGTAGGAAGCGATTATCTGCTTTTTGTCGCCTGAAATCTGGACATTTGTAACTCCCAGCAATAAATCCTTGTTGCTTTCATCGGGAGAAATGCAGTTTTCCCAGATTTTTGTCCCGCTTTCATTGAAGGCGACAACACAGTTCTGCGGCGCTGTTCCGACAAGAATTATTTTTCCGTCCTCGGAAATTGCCACAGCATTATGCCCGACAGAAGTTGCAGGGCCTTTTGAACCAATGCCTCTTTTCCATAAAAGGTTTCCCGCATTGTCAAACAAATAAGCCATTCCCCCCACAGTGCCGAGCGCAATCCTGCTTCCGTCCTGAGTAGCCGCGCCTGCGGTTATAACATGGTCGGGAATCCTGTGCTTCCAGCGCAGTTCTCCTTTTGAATCAAAGGAAAAAAGAGTCCTGCTTTTTCCCGCCGCAAAAGTATTTTTTGCGGAGTCAACAGCCAGCAGCAATGGAAATTCCCCTATTATCTGGCGCCATTCCTGCTTTCCCGAAAAATCAAATCCAGTGACTTCCCTTGCGCCTGCAACAAAGCCGGAATCATCCTGATAAAAGGCGCAGTTTCTAAGCCAGTCTCCTTTCCATGCCAAGTCCTGTTTTGTTCCTGTTGCTGAATCTAACAAAGTGGGAACATCGCCTGAAAGAACCTTGCTTCCGTTATTTGAAATGCAGGCGCTTCTAACCATTGTTCCGAAATCAGAAGTCCAGAGAAGTTTTCCGGTTTTGCCGACAAGATAGACTTTTCCGTCATGGCAGCCTGCGGCTATTTTGCTTGCATCTTTTGCAATTGCAATTCCCCAGCATTCGTTTCCAGTGGGCTGTTTCCACAAAATATTCCCCTGAGAATCAAACAAATAAAAATTTGCGGGCTTGTTCAGTTCGGGAGGATGCTTTGCCTGTGTTGCCGCAAAAAAATCCCAGTCTGAAGAAGGTTTTACCCAGAAAAAACCGAAATTGTCAGAAACATTTTTTTCCCATTCGAGGGAATAATCCGGGCCTGCCTGTTTTTTTTTCAGGGCAATGTCGAGCCTTGCGGGATTTTTTCTAGTGGGGGCAATATTGCTTTTGTAATAATATTCATAGCCCTGCTGTTCAACGCCCACAAAATAATCGGCTGAATCGCAGGCAAGCTCTTTTCCCAGATAAATCGCGTTAATGTCCTCCATTGCAAGGACAGGAGCGGAATAGTTTCCCGAAGAATCGCTTGTTCCCCTGAAATTAACCCTGCCGCAGTTCATTACTGCAGAAACCTCTGCATTCTGCACCGGGTTTCCGTCCGAGTCCTTTACTGTGCCGGAAATATAGCTTGTTTCCTTTCCCCAGAATCTCTCGTTATTGCTGCCGAAAACAACGGGCAGTTCAATTGATTCTGTTTCCCGCGCGCAGTTCCAGAGCTTGAAATTTATTGTAAAAAAACCCTCTGCGTCAACAGAGGCAAAATACCAGAGTTTTTTCTCTTCTCCCGGGGAAACTTCAACTGGAGAATCCTGCATTGAAAAAAAATGAAGGTTCCAGCTTGGAATTGCTTTTTTGAAATCGTTGGTAATGGAAGAAAAACAAATGCTTTCCTTTGTGCTCCCTGTGTTTTTGAGATTAATGAAAAAATCAGTTCCGCTTTCAGTAAGCCCGCGCGCGATTGTGGTTGAAAAATAATTTATTTCAACAGAACCAAGCTTTTTTGAAACAAGCCTGCTTTCGGGAAAATTGTCAGGCAGTGCAGGCAGCGGCGCATTCGAATTAACCGGAGGCAAACTCTGCCCCGGCTGTGCTCCCTGATTGCCTGGAGGCGTTCCAGGATTATTGCCGGGATTGTTTTGCCCCCCTGTTGGATTTTCTCCGAAGGGCTGCCCGTAATTGTTTCCGGGCTGCTGCGTGCAGCCGCTGAATAAAATAACCGCAAGAATTAGTCCGATTAGCAATATTTTTGTTCCCATTTTTATTACATTCTTTGGACTGTTTTGCGGAATTCTTCTGTTGTTATTTCGCCTTTTGCAAACAGCAATTTTTCTATTTGGACAGCTTTGCTCCGCAGTTGTCGCAGAATCTTTCTCCGGGCTTTAGCCTTGTTCCGCATTTTGGGCAATAATTGGTTCCGCCTGCTTTTTCTCCGCCAGCGGGTTCAACCTTTTTGGCGGGCTCAGCCCTTTTGGCGGGCTCAGCCTTTTTGACTGGTTCAACCTTTTTGGAAAAAGAAAGCAGCAATGCCGCGGGTTTTATTTTTCCAAATAAGGATAAAACAACGACTATTACCCCAGCAAGCACTAATACTCCAAGTATAATAGGGACTGTGGCTGAACCGTCTGAAACTTCTCCTGCGGCTATTGCACGCTCGCATTCAGTAATGTAATCCTGTGCATAGGGATGCCCGGGATATAGTGTCAAAACAGTTTTCATTTCACTGATTGCAGTGGGGCAGTCTTTTCTCCAGAACGCTTCCAGTCCTGCCTTGTATTTGTCGTTTATAATTGTTTTTTTGTTCTGAATGTTTATTTCACTCATGAATTCTTTTGCAATATTTATGGGCAGTAAAAAGCCTATGTCCTGGATGTCTGCTCTCGAACCGGAAATGAAGGTTGCAATGCCAATTACCTCGCCCTTGTCATTGTAAACAGGCCCGCCGCTGTTGCCATGGTTTATTGCGGCATCAGTTTGGAATATTACAATGCCGGTCGGCAATGTTCTCTTTGCACTGATGACTCCGCGGGTAATGGTTGCTTCCAGCGCTGATTCCGGGTTAAAAAAAGATTCCGCGCCGCCCATGCCGGGAAAGCCCATTACAAAAACGCTTTCCCCGACCTGCACTTTGTCGGAATCGCCAAGCGTCACTGCGGGCAAGCCGGTTTTTTCCACTTTTATTATGGCAACGTCTTTTCCCCATGTTTCTTGGTCGCCTACTTTTTCTGCAACAGTGCCCATTTTTTTAATTGTCGCAGAAAAGCTTTTGGCTTTCAGGTCTTCTCCGGGCTGCGAAACCCCGTTTATTACATAATAATTTACATTAATGTTTGTAATCCTCCCGTTCTCGTAGAAATAATCAATAAACTTTCCAAGCAGGATATTGACAATAGCTGTTTTATCTGCATCTGACATTTTATAATATTGCGAAGCCTCCTGCCACAACTCGTCCTGAAACTGGTAAAAAACAGATTCAGCAAGCATTTGTTCAGGGTCAGCGTTCTGCAAAACCACGTGCGCGTTCGTAACAATATAACCGTCTGAAGAAACAACCATGCCTGTTCCCCCGGCCCCGTTGCTTACCTCGTTAGTCAGCATCTTTGCATCCGGCGCGTCATTTATTACGATTGAAAAATCATTGGCGTTTTCAACAGCATCCTGGGTGTTTGTTCCGGCGCGCGCGTAAGTAACGCTGTCGATGTTCGGATTTGACAAAACCAGCGTGTTTGCGGTTAAAGTAAAAGTGAATTGCGCAGTGGTGATTTGCGGGTAAGAATAGTAGAGCGTTAAAACATTTCCTGCAACAGAATAAGTCCCGCTAAAATTTTCGCCGGATGTTTCATCTGCAGAGAATGCGCCGCCCTGAGTGAAAGTCACTGTTTCTGCGGCATTTTGCCATGTTCCGACAATTGTTATTTCAGTATTTCCGCCAGGAACTATTTTGAAATCCGGCATGGATGCTGTTCCGGTAACAATTGAATAAATCAGCACAACAGAAGCCTTGTCCAATTGCGCAGTCTTTGTAATAATGTCAGGCTCTTTTTCGGGAAAATTTACTGCAGCAAAGGCACTGGAAAACAGGACAACAAACAGTAAACCAAAAACCAAAAGTCTTTTTTTCATTAAGAAAAACCTTTTTTGCATATCTAAAGAGGATTTTCCCATATTTAAATCTTTTTACTGGCAGGTTTTGGCAGGCACTGCAATATTTTGGCTTTTTTTTGGCACTCCCAATAGGAATTTTCAGAATAAAAAACTTCCTTTTTGGAATCTGTTTTGTACAGCCAAAGTGAAAAATTTTTATTAAGAACACACACAATAATAAGCGGTAATTATGCCCGTTAAAAGCAAAAAATCCGCGAAAAAAAAGCGCCATGAAAAGGCAGAGGAATTCGGCGAGAAAATAAAGGAACAGGCGGAAGATTTTGCAGAAGAAGTCGAAGATATCGGGGAGAGAATAAGCAGGCGCTTTGAGGAAAAAAAAACCGAAAAGAAAATGCGCTGGCATCATCCTTTCGGATTCTTGTGGCCGTTGTTCGGAAGCATTTTCGGAATAATCCTGCTGGTTGCAGGGCTTATGATTCTTGACTGGCTGAATATAGGGCTGGGAAGCAGCTTTGTTCCGGCATTAACGGGATTTTTGTTTTCAAACCTACCATGGCTTTTTTTGGCGGGACTGTTTTTCGGCTACACTGATTTTGCCTCAAAAATTCTTCCAAAGGCATACTGGCTTTTTTCGCCAATAGCGGCGGCAGTCGGAATAACCTTTGTTGTGTGGCTGTTTGCGGGAATCTTTGTTGCAATAAATGTTTCGGCAAAAAGCGGCTTCATTGAAAGGCTTGCAAACTTTGTTTTCGGAAATCTCCTAGGAATTTTTGTTTTCTTCCTATTGTTCGGATATGTGATACTTTTCCTTGCAAGATTCATAAAATCAATGGAATGGTATTAAGGATGGCGCAGGCAAAAAGGCTTTATCGTTCGGGAAAGGAAAGAATCCTTGGGGGAGTGTGCGGCGGCATTGCCGAATATTTTGAAACAGACCCGACATTGATAAGATTGCTCTGGATTTTGTTTACCTTGATTTCTTTCGGCGCGGGAATACTGTTTTATATCATTGCATGGATAATAATTCCGAGAAACCCGAAAGACAAATGGCAGTAAGCTTTTTTGTGTGTTCAAAATGCAGGCGAAAAAATACTGGATTGGTTCGATTGTACTGCTTGCCATAATGGCGTTTTTTTCGCTCTTTGTAATTTTCAATTCAGAGCCGAATATTTTCTATTACGCGCTGGTGCTCCTGCTTCCGCTCTCTGTAATAGGAATTGTACTGGCTGCGGCAAAAAACAGCAACGCGTATTATTTCAATCTTGTCCTCGGGATATGCTATTTGCTGCTGATGCTTTTCACTACAATAATAGCAATGATAGCGCTGACAATGCTTCTTTCTCCGGAAGACGGCTCTGTTCCGGAAACCCCGGCTTCTGTTGCCGCTGGAATTGTTTTTTACATTTTGATTCTGCTGCCATTTATTCTGTTCCCTGTTTTTTCCTGGAGGGCAAAAACAGTTTTTTTTGGAGAAACAGAAATGCAGGGAAAAAAATTCTGCTCCAACTGTGGAAAGCCTATTCCAAAGGAAGCGAAGTTCTGCCCGCACTGCGGTGCAAAAAACGCTTGAAAAAAAACAGCGGTTTTTTATAATACTTGCAATTTGTTATTAGCGGGAAAAATATGGCGAAATTTTTGCAGCGCGCAAGGGTTCACGTCAAGCTTGCACGTGAAAGAGTCGTAAAGGGCAGGAAACGCAACACTGCCGCCCTGCTGGGAAGGGCAAGGTTTGTTCCGCAGAAGGAATGGCCTGAACAGACTGTCCAGCTGCGGCAGGCAATAGTGCGATTTTTGAGTGAGGAAGGAACACAGTCAAGCGCAGTACGGCTGCTGGCAAACAAAATGGCGCGGCAAAGGCGCAACAACTGGGTCCATGAGGGCACCGGCCACGAGAGAGTTTTGCTGGTTACAGGAAATGACACAATGGACATAAAGCTTGCATTCAATATCAGAAGGCTTGAAGACCTGAGGCAAAAAATCAAGGAGGCCTTGAAAGAGCCGGAACACTTCGGGAGAACGCATGTGGAAGAGCAGCTTGCAAATTTTGAGGCGCGGCAAAAAAAAGCCCAGCCCTTCCGCGAGGAATTCGCAGTTGTAAGAAAAGGCCTTGCCGACGATCTCAACAAATACTTGCTAATGCATCCCGTCGGCAAACCTGAAAAAAAGAAATAAGGCTTGCATTAGTGAAATATAAAAAATGTTTTTAACGCAATTTTTCTTAATAAATTCTTTCGGGAGGTTTTCTTCATGGCAGAGGTTTTGGTTGTTGCAAGCAAGGTAAAGGATGCTGTTTCAAAGGCGGGCTGCAATACTGGCGGAGACTTTGTAGAGGCATTGAGCGCGCATGTGGACTGGACAATACAAAAGGCAGTCGAAAGATGCAAGGCAAACGGCAGGAAAACAGTCAGAAAAGAAGACGTTTGAAAAAAAAAACTGATTTTAAAATTCAATTGGGAATTTTGAAAAAAAAATTCCCGTTTTTTTATTTTTTTGCTTTAAGGGAGAACTCTCTTTGCTTCGTAAAAATTAATGTCTCCCTCTGCATCCACAATGGCGATCAGGAGCATTGTATGCAGGTTCTGCGCAATCCTTACCATTCTGCTGTATTCAGGCATTGAAAACCTTTCGGACTGTTCCGCAACCTTTATTACCCACTGGGTATGCTCCTCTCCCGGCTTTTTTCCGCGCGGATAAACCCGCAAATCAAAGCCGAACTTGAAGCCTGTTTTCACGCAATAGCCCTTCTCGCGCAGATCGCGGAAAACAAGGAATTTTGAAAAAAAGTTTTTTTCCTTTTTCGAGGCGAATTTCAGGAGAGCCTCTTCTGAAACTTCTTTGCCATCTGCATCCTGCAGTTCAAGCTTCTGCTTTTCAAGCAGAAAAAGCGCTTCGCGCAAATCAAGAATCAATTGCTTCTGCTTGGGCTCTCCGAAACCCTTCTGCCGCAGCTGGTCTATAAGGCGTTTTTCGGAAACAACTATTTTCTGCCCAGCAAGCAAAGCCATAAAAACCACAAAACAAGTGCAATTTCTGATTTAATTAAAAGGCAATTAAATTAAAAAAAGGATTCAATCCAATCAATTAGTGGTTTAAATGGCGGAAAAGATTGACGCATGGGGAAGCGAGGCAATAACTGATTACGAGCACGTATTTAAAGAATTCGGGCTGAAAAAATTTCCCGAGCAGTTTTCAAAAAATCTGAAGCACAGGTTTTTCGAGCGCGGCATAGTAATAGCGCACAGGGACTTTGAAAAAATCCTTGAATGCATTGAAAAGAAAAAACCCTTCATAAACCTTACAGGCATTGCTTCTTCCGGAGCATATCATCTTGGGCATAAGGAAAACATTGACATGTTCAAATTCTTCAAGGAACAGGGAGCAAAAAATTTGTTCGCAGTTAGCGACATTGACGCTTACTGCAGCAGGGGAAAAATACAAACTTTGCAGGAAGCAAAAAAATTTGCAGTTGAAAACATTGCGGACGCGCTCGCACTCGGCCTGGAAGAGGAAGACATTTACGTGCAGAGCAGAAAGCCCGCAAGTTACTATTCGCTCGCATTTGAAATAAGCAAAAAAATCACTACTTCAACAAACAATGCGATTTACGGTGAAATAGATTTGGGAAAAATTTCCGCAAACCTTTTGCAGTATGCGGATATCCTGCACGGGCAGCTTCCGGGTTTTTTCGGAAAAATGCCCTCAATAACAGGCATTGGATTAGACCAGGACCCGCACGCGCGCTCTGTGCGCGATGTTGCAAAAAG
>DATDTD010000041.1:0-5137 GCA_035290965.1 archaeon
CGAGCTTCGCGTAGTCGATCTGGACGTGCAAAACAATACAAGCACTGAGTTTATGGCATTCCAATACTTGGGCAACGGCGCGCTAATGCTGAGAATTCGGCTTTATCAGACAGGACAGAACAACGGCTGGAATCAGTTAGCGTTTGTTGTTGATACTGAATTTGAAAATGTTTCGCGCCATACAATTTACCATGAGTATGCTGATGGCAGAATAAAGAGAATGGCTATTTTGGGCTCTGATTTCCTAGGGCCTGGAGAGCACGACGGCGAAGCATTAAACAGATTTTACAGTTCGAAGTTAGTTGTCGAACACAACAATTATGCGCACCAACCTATTAGCAAGGCTCAGATGAGATTGATTTCGGGCAGGTGGAAAATCGTTTCCTTCAACCATTTTTCCGATGCCGATTTTTCTGGAACTATAACTCTGGAAGCCGACCAGGCAAATACAGGCAGTGTGAATCATGCATGGATTGTTGGAAACGAATTCGATTTCAGGAACAGCAGTTATCTTTCTCCGGGAGCAATCAAAGTAGTTGGAGGAAAAGACATCCTGATTGCAGCCAACAGGAGAATTACCAACCAATCCGGCGGTTTTGTCACCCTGCAAAATTACCTAGATACCCTAGTCGAACTTGAAAATGTCCATGTTTTGGGAAATTCCGCGGCAGGTTCATCAAGCCTCTGGACCAGATTCTTTGATGTAAGGCCAGACTATCTGACACGCGACTATGGTATTGTAGTTGCCAACAACGCGTTTTTCGCCCCCAACACCAGTGATATGCCAAATACATATTCTGTTGCTACCGGATATGATGTTTCCACAAACTTCAAATTGTTGAGCAACTACAATATGTTCTTTACTCCGCTCATACTAACACCATTCAAAAACAACGTGACTCGTTTAAATCTTACACAATGGCAATTGCTTGGACAAGACAAGCAGTCAACTGCGCAAAACCCAATGTTTGTTGACGCTGCAAACGGAGACCTGCGATTGTCAAGCAGTTCCCCCGCAAAAGATGCGGGAACAAACGAATTTTTGGCTTGGAACAGGATTGACGCAGACGGAAAATACAGGACAGACGGAAACCCAGACATCGGGGCTTTTGAATATCCCTGAAAAAAATAAAAAAATAACCCAAATCCTTAGAAATCTTTATAAGAGAGAAGAGCGCAATAATACTGGTTTGAACCCGAAGTATTTTCAAAAACCGGAAGTATGAAAATGCCTGAAAAAAGCACTATTGTTTTTGCGGGAATAATTTTTGCGCTCACATTGTTATGCGCCTTCCTCCTCAATTCAACAGGCCTGAGCATTGCACAATTGCTTGACATGCAAAACCTGCGCGCCACTCTCGCAAAATTCCTTTCAATGGAATTCATTCTGCTTCTGCTCATAACACCACTTATTTATGCGCTTGCAGTAATTGCAATGAAAAAAACAGAATCAAAGGAAACAATCGCAATCTGCTCTCTTGCGGGAGCGATTGCAACAATCATTGCGCTTATTATTTTTAGAAACCTTTCCTATTACTGGATAATCGCGGTTTTCTTTATTGCGACTATCCCTGTTTCAATGTATTATTCAGCAGTAATCCTGAAAGAACTCAAAAAATACGTTTTGTTCAGGGGAACAAATTCTGCAATACACAAGGGCGCATTGCTGCTGCTTGCCGGATGCCTTGTTTTCGGGGCAGTTGTCCTGCTGCCGCAGACAAAGCAGCTTTCAGTACAATTTGAATACGCAATGATTGAATCCATAATCGGCGCGAACAGCGCAAATATTTCCGGCTCTGGAAACAATGGGATTGCGGAAACAGTAGCAGACAACATGATACAGCAGCAAATTCAGTTCCTTGAACTTACTATTTCAAACCCTTTGTTCCAGAAGCTAAAGGAAAAAACAGATCCCGATGTAATTGCATTTGTGGCTTCGACAGACCTTTTGAAACAGCAATTGCAGAGCCCGGAATACAAGCAGCAGGTAATAACACAGATAACCCGGAATACGGGAACAGCGCAAAACTCAGGGCTTGACAATGCACAATTGCTCCAGATTGCTAAAACACAGTTTCCAGTAATGCAGCTAATGGAAGACTGGTTCTGGCTAATAACAACCCTGATACTGATAACAATTATCCAGTTAGTTTTCACGATAATAATCGCGCCCCTGGGAGCGGCATACTCCCTGATAATAGACAGGCTTTTTCCCGAAACAGCAGTGCAGAATTAGGTCTTTTAAAAATTAACGCTCCCACTAATTAATTACAGCCAAAAAGCCCCTATGGTGTAACGGATAGCATAAAAGCTTGCGGAGCTTTCGATTTGGGTTCGAATCCCAATGGGGGCGATTTTAAAGGATTGCGCGCAGCGCAACCATTTTAAAGTTTTAGTATATACTATTGTATATACTATGATTAAGCGCTATGATGTTTTCGATGAGATTGTCAAAGAGGTTGTTCCTTTCGGCAACGGCAGCATTGTTTACACCCCAAAGAAGTGGGTTGGGCAGACAGTCCGTGTGATTCTGGAAGGGGAACCCGTTAACATTAAAGAGAGCACGATGGAATATCTGAACCCCTTTTTGGAACATATTAAAGGGGTTTTTCTTTTCGGCAGTTTTGCCAGGAAGGAACAAACAAAAGATTCTGACATTGATGTTTTGGTTATTGCCGACAAAAAATTTAAGTTGGAGAAAAAAGGCAGGTTTGACTTTACCGTATTGGATGAAGAAACCCTGAAAAAAGAACTTGGCGGAAAAGACCCGTTTTATGTCTATTTTATTTTGCAGGAGGCAAAGGCAATCTTGAACGAGGAACTGTTAAGGGAGCTAAAAGAATCGAAAATTGATAAATTCAATTTTAAGTGGATGGTGGAAGAAAGCGAAAGTGCTTTAAAAATCTCCAGAGAATTCTTAAATTGGGACAAGCGGGAGAAAAGAAAAAAACTTGATTCAACTGCAATAATTTATTCCATGGTTTTAAGGCTGAGAAGAATTTTTTTAGTACAATGCCTATTGGAAAACAAAAAATACTCCAACAAAGAATTCAAAGAATCCCTAACAAAAAAAGGCTTATCCTCTGCAGCAGTTGAAGACAGCTACAGGATTTATCAAGAAGAAAGAGATGAAAAGAAAACAAAGAAAGCAATTTCAATCGAAGATGCTGAAAAGTTATATGAAATCACAAAAAACGAAATAAAAAAAATGAAAGAGGCTTACAAATGGCATCAAAAAAGAAAACATTAAAAGGAATAAAAAGCCTTGAAAAAATAATCAAAGAACACGAACAAAAACTCGTAGAAGCGCCTTCAGAAGAAGGAAGGGCATATTTAGTCAAAGACATTGACAGACTAAGAAAACAAAAGGAAAAAAAACAAAAAAGACTATAAAAAATAAGGCTTTGGGAAGCAAACAGTTAACAAAATAGGAAAGTTTTCTGCCCAGTGGGTCATTTATTATTGAGCAAAGTAAAAAAAAGTTTTTGAGCGGCCCCATAGTATAGCCTGGATAGTATGCTGGCTTCCGGAGAGCCTTTTCTTGCAAGCAAGAAAAGCCTCGAAACAATGTCAAGCATTGAAACATTGAAGCAATATTTGATTGCTTGACATTGTTTGGGAAAAGAACAGTTTTGCTGCGCAAAACTGAAAATTGTTTGCAGAATAAAGGATAAAAAAATTGCCAAACAAAATTAAAGCTCGGAAATAGCCAGCGACTTGGGTTTGAATCCCAATGGGGGCGCTTTAAAACGTTGCCTTACAGTGCGGCAGAAGAAGACTTTTTAAATGTTTTAGTATATACTGGTATATACCATGTTGAGAACTTTTAATGTTAAGGACGCTGTTGAGAAAGAAGTTGTCAGCTTCGGCAATGGCAGCATTGTTTACACTCCAAAAAAATGGGTTGGGAAAAAAGTAGTGGTAATTCTTGAAGAGAAGCCGTTAGACATTAAGGGCGAAACAATGGAAATTTTGAAACCTTATTTAAGCAGCATCGAGGGGGTATTCCTCTTCGGCAGTTTTGCGAGAAACGAGCAAAACGAAAAATCCGACATTGATTTGCTTGTGATAGCGGATAAAAAAATCGATTTGGAAAAAAAGGATAAGTTTGATTTTTTGGTAAAAACCAAAGAACAGTTTGAAAAGGAAATTAAAAAAGACCCGAGCCTGTTTCCAAGCCAGGTTGTCAGCGAAGCCAAGCCGGTTTTGAACGAATCTTTGCTGAATGAACTGAAAAAAATAGAAGCCACGCCTGATTTTAAGAATTTTTTTGACGATACTCTCGGGGCTTTCAAAAAAACAAAAGAACTATTGGAAACAAACAAAGGCAAAGGATTTTTGGATTCTAACACGGCAATATACTCGCTAATCCTTAGGCTGAAAACCCTTTTTATAATTCAATGCAGGAAAAAAAGCCGGGTTTTTTCAAACAAAAGATTCAAAGAGCTGTTAAAAAAACACGATTTTAGCGAACAAAAAATCAATGCCCTGCTGGAAGCCTATCAGGCTGAAAGGGATGATAAAAAAACCACCCAAAAAATTTTATTGGCTGATGCTTTAAAGCTGTTTGATGCCGCCAAAATCGAATTTATGAAAGCGGAAGAATTGGTGAAAAAATGGGCAAAACCAAATACAAAAAAGCAATAAAATCGTTCGACAAAAGAATAGCCGAACACAGAGAAAAACAAAAATGCGCAAAAAGCATTGAACAATTCCACTATTGGGAAGAAGAAATCAAAAAATTCTCACAAGAAAAGAAGAAAAAACAAAAGAGACTTTGAAGATGAACGACAGTTAGCCGGTTGCAAGGCTGTCTGCCCATTTGGAGCACAGCCTTTTCTTTCTTTTTCAAAAAGAAAGAAAACCTGAATTTTGGCAAACAAAAAAAAGAAGCGATTTTTTGCGGCCCCATAGTATAGCCTGGATAGTATGCTGGCTTCCGGAGCCAGCGACTTGGGTTCAAATCCCAATGGGGTCAATAACAGACCTAAGAAGGCTTTTATTTTACTTTGTGCTTTTTCTAAATATATGCAAAGAGAATATTTGTTTGTAATCACTTCGGGCCTGCTTTCGGGCTTGATTGTTTTTGGCGGCCAAATATTCTCTGATTTAGGATTATCTTTGTTTGAGATTTCTT
>DATDTD010000042.1:0-10708 GCA_035290965.1 archaeon
GGCTCCTTGAAAGTTATTTTTGTTTCAGTTATTAGGTCTCCGTTCAGGCTTGGATTATAATCAATTGTAATAAGATTTCCCTCCGGCGGTGGTGGCGTAAACTGGTCGGAATCCAACAAATAATAGTAACTGCAGGAACCAGTGCCTATCTGTATGCAAACGCGGTTAGATACATTCGGATTTACATAGTTTTCTATTGTCTTGTCGCAGGCAGCAGGATCATACTGCGGATCAGGGTCGCATTGTCCTGCAGGCACATGGCTTCTGAAGCTGACAAACGGCTGGTCGCTGTTGCCGTTGAAGCCACTGTCAATTTCTGTTTTTTTTATTCCGACAATGGTCTGCCCGTCCGGCGGCGGAATTTCCACGTCAAAATCTATTCTTCTGATGCTGTTCACATTGAAAGTGCATTCCAAACTTTGCCCTGTAAAAAACGGCAAACTGCATTGTGTCCCGTCGCAGGACAATAATGGGTTATAATCTATGCATTGCGGCAGAATCAGATAGCCCAATCCGGATCCCGAGCCGCCCCAATCGCTGTTTTTTGGCACTTCTATTATTGAAACATTTAGGTCGCTGTTTATTTGCCTGTCTGAAATAAAAATTGCGTACAAGTTCAGTGCGTCATAAACGTCTTTTACAAAAGTGTCATCCTGTTCCAGGGGAATGTTTTGGCTGATTTTTATCCAACCACAGCCATTGGGGCTTGGGTTTGCGCCTGTGCACGGGCAAGCCGCTGGACTTATGTCAGAGCAGGCATCGTTTCCGCTGTCATATGTAAAAGGCGCAAGTATTCTTCCCTGCATTCTCCCCGGATAGCCTGTTTTTACCGCAAGCACCTGGTTGTAAATGTTTTCGAAGCGCGAGTCGACTGATTCAAATGCCGCCTGCTGTGTAATGTTTTCTTCCTGCGCTGCAGTGTTGCTTTTCATGCCCGCACCTGCAAGAATTATCGCAGTTGCAAGCAGGAAAATAATCAAAGTGAAAAAAATTCCCTTTTTGTTCATTTTCACACCTTTATTTTTTTTCAAGAATTTTTTTATTTCTGCCATGCCCAGTATTCTATTTTGAAATAATAAACCTTGGCTGTTCCAAGGCACATGATTTTTGCAATGTTGTGCAGTGAGCAGTCGTTTGCCCAGCTCATTACCCCGTAAATATAGCCGATTCCGTCGACATGAGTATTATCAAAAAGCGCTTCAGCATTGCCCTGGAAAGGCGCTGCTCCCTGCCATAAAAAATTTCCGTCGCTGCTTATACTGCCTGTTCCGTCTGGAAAGCTTCCTGTTGCCGTCACATCAAGGTGCTGGTTTTTTTCAGGAGGATCTTCGTAAAACCCGATTTGTATTAGTGGAGTGCCTGCAGAAACAGCGCCCTTGTTTGAAATTTTATAATCCAAAAGCGATGTGTTGCCGCCGCTAATGGTTCCGTCCGTGAATTCTATTTTCAAATCCCTGTATTCAAAAGGAACTACGTTTGTGCAATTGGTTTGACTGCATCCTGGGCAGCTGCAGACAGTGCCCTCGCCGCCCCACTCAAAAATATCCTGCCCTTTCTGGATTTCTGTCGAAATCGGCGGGAATTCAACTGTGTCTTCTTCGCAATAGCTTCCGCTGCAGGCAAGCCTCGCTTTAAAGCACTGTGCGGCATAATCGCCGCTCAAATCCACGCCGGTAAAAACTATTTCCTGCGGATTGCCTTTCCAGTCAGCCGGATCAGAACATTCTCCACTGCAAACGCTGTTGATACCGCTGCAAGATTGTCCAGAAATTGCGCGTACTCCGCAGGCACAAACTTCCATTCCTTCGGGGGGAGTAACGCTTATTGCAGTTCCTGAGATTGTTGTTCCGATTTCCTTTGCAATAAGGTCATAAACCTGCTGCAGTGTCTGCGCGTCTGAAGCAAAATAATACCTGCCGCAGTGTGCTGCAGGATTGAGTTCGAGTGTTGCGGGATATGTAAAGCATTCCGGGTATTTTCTGTTTCCTTCCGAATCCTCTAGCGCTTCAAGGCAGTTTCCCGATTCATCATAGCCCGAACAGGGATCTTTTGCAATTTCCTGCAAATCTTCCTCTGCAACATCTGTTCCAAAACCAATTGTGTAAACGCTGATGCCTGCGTTTCTTGCAATATTTCCCTGGTCTATTGCCTCTTGTATGCAGGGGGTTGTATCAGATCCGCATTGGGTTCCATTCAAATAGTTGTTTGCCTGCCCGTCTGAAAGCAGGACAATTGCCTTTGAATATCCCGCATCTGCAAGGTCAAGCTCTGCCTTTGCAGTTGCAATTCCCGCAGCAATATTTGTCCTGCCGGAAGGATTCAGGTTTTTTGGGTCGCCTGAATTAAAAGAATTCGGGCCGCTAAGGGCGTTTATTAAGCTTGGTTTTCCCACAAGCGGATCGAGTAAAGTAAGCGAAGAAGTCAGTGTTGAATTGTCGGAATATGCGGCAATTCCCATTTTGTCGTCTTCTTTCCATTCCGCATTGTTTACGAATGTTTCAGCTGCTTCTATTGTTGCATCTATTCTCTGCAGTTTCCAGTCAATAGTATAAGTTTCTATGTTGTCATTGCTCCAGCCCTTTAAAATCCAATTGCCCTGCGGAATAGGGAGATTACTTGCAGTATTTTTGTTTACCGAACAGGAATCAAGGCTGTTTGTAATATTTCTAATTAAAATGCACCTGTTTGTATTTGGCTTTTGCCCGTTCATTGCAGTATCCGTAACAACTGAGGGCGCTGAAAGAGTAAAGCGCGGAAAACTGCAGGTTCCCGTACCGGTTGGCGGCGAAACATAGCTGATTGCAGTAATATTTGCCTTTAAGCCGCGCAAATTTCTTGTTATTGAAAGATTATTCAAGGCAACATAAGTGCTTGAATCAGGGCTATTGCATGTATCTATTGTTGTAATGGCGCAGGTTGCTCCATTGCATTTGCCATTGTCATAAGGCCCGTAACCGACTGGAGGCGGATCTATTTTTGCCAGCAGAGTGTTGTACGCGTAGTGCCTGCTGGATATTGTAATGTCCTTGTCTGAACAGGCTTCTATTTTGTATGTTCCAGTTGGAAGATAAACAGGATTGAACGGCGCGTTTATTCCATTGAAAGGGTCTTCTGCGGGTTTTCCGGCTTCTGGGGGTTTTACGGCTGTTAATATAATAGGGCTTATTTGTGTCTGCGTGCTTTCATAAAGCACTCCTGTAGGGCTGTGGATTCTTATTTTTACTCCGTTTCCTTCTCCCGCGGAATAATTATGATAAACTCTTGCGGAAACAGAATACGTTTGTGAATCTATTGCGTCACTGCTGATAGTAAAATTTGCTATTTCTTCCCAATCGCTCGAGCCGCTTAGGCATGTAGTGCCCTGATGTCCTGTTACATAATTGTCTGTTGCTGTGGCGCCTCGGTAAGCAAAATTTATTCCAACCCAAACAGGCTTTGTGATTGTTGCAGGCAGGTCAGACCATAAGTCTATTGTCCAGAGGCCTGTGCTGACAGAGCTTCCGGGTATGCGCGCAGCCCAAGTAGCAGAATTAATGTTATTGCTGCCATCATACCAAAGAGTCCCGCCCTGATTTGCCCCTATTTTTGGATTGCTGCAGACATATCCGCTTGTTGGGGAATAATTTCTGTTGGCAAAAACCAGGGTATTGAGGGGGTCCATAAGCTTGGTTTGTACTGCTCCGGATACATCATAGCTTCCAACACCAAGTATCCAGTCAGTATAATTGCCGCAGTTATTGGTTGCAAGAGTACAGCTGCCCGGCGGATTTGGCAGGCATGCTCCGGCATCAAAATTTGTGCTGCTGTATGTTTGTTTCAGCATGTCTGTTATTCCCATGCTTCCGCTTTTGTCTATTACTGCCATTACTGCAACAGGCGTCCTTGAGCCGCTTCTTTCTTCAAGCGTTACTATTGCGGTTTCCCTGTCTTCTGTTCCTGCATCAAAGCAGCGCATTTTGTTTGTTGTTTCATTAAAACTGTTGCCCGCATTGTCTTTCACGCTTGTCCTGAGGAATATTGTAGTTTTGGGTTCCTGCAATGACAATTTCTGGTTTTCAGGGGCAAGCCTGATTGAAAAGCCTTTTTTTGCTTCACTGCCCTGCAGGCTGATTTCAGGTTCCACAAAGCACTGGTTTACTTCCGCGCCTTTTTCGTAAGGCTGCCTTTTCATAAAAACCTGGCTTGTGTAATACACCTCTTTGTCCTCAGGCGGAGCAATTTCCGGATCAGGATAGGTTGCTACTAGGCCGGGTTGTTGGAAGCAGCCCTCAAATGTTTTGCTTGTTCTGCACGCAGCTAATTCGCTTGTTCCTTTCGGCTCGTATCTTGTTATTTTTATTTTTGTCTGCATGTTTTTCGGCAGGCTTTTTTCAAGTTCATCGCTTATTTGTGCTGCGGGAATTCCCGAGCTTGTGTCAACCAGCAATTCTCCGAGCTTTCCGGTATTGTCAAGGGCTGTTAATGAATCGTCAAGAATTTTTTTTGTCTGCACCTGCTGGCTTGCTGTTATTGTGCCTGTCTGGGTTTGCAGCCCAAGCCCTACATATGCGATTACGCTGAATAATATTATCAGCGCGAAAAGCGTGTCAAGGGAAAGCGCAAATCCCTTATTTTTCCCTGAAAATTTTGAGTTCCGCAATTGCAACACAACCTTCCAAAACAGCCCCCTCTTCCAAAGCAGCCCCCTGGTTCTGCGGGCAGCTGCTTGAGCTTGTTCCGGCATAATTAACGCTTCTCTTCAATATAATGATTGCGTATTTTTTTTCCGTGTCTGGAATAAAGCCAGCAGCCATTTCTGTTCCTGCAGGGTCTTGGATTGTTACATCGTCCCCATCGCTGCCCATGTAATAAACCCGGAAAAAATAATCATATGGAAGAAGCATTTTTGCCTTTGCTATGCCGTAATTTGTTTCAGCGCTTGGCGTGTATCCCCCTGCATATTCAATGAATTTTTTCAGTTTTGAAGGCTCTATTACATTGGGCATTTTTGCAAGCCCTATGAATTTTGCATTGCCTAGTGTTCCTTCCTCCCAGTTTGTCAGAGGCGGAACATCAATTGTTTCTCCCGGGCTGCTTACAAGAAAATCCATTGTCCTGTTTCCTGATGTCTGCATGTCCTGCAGAAACAGCTGGTTTGCGGATTCCAGGTTCTGGTTTTGCCAGACTGCGACTATTGTCGCAAGCATGACAAGAAACAAAGACACTGCTATCAGAAGGTCGAAGGAAACAGCCTGTGCTTTTTTATTGCTGTGTAAACAATACATGGGTAACCACTCTGCCAAACGCATCCGGGTTGATTGCCTTTGAAAGTTTGTATGTGTTTCCCGCAGAAATGCAGAAGCCGTTAATGTTCGGGCACTGGATATCATCGCCCACACTGCTGCCGTCAGTTGTATAACTGCAGTCGGGTGCGCCGTTGCATCTTTCTGCATTGCCGAAATAATTGCAATAATTATTCCCGATTGTTATCTGCCCCGGGGCATTTTCCGTCCGGTATATAACCGCGTTTTTTGCAATGTAAATGTTTTCCTCTGCAGTTGAATGGCTTGCATAAACCCTTGAAATTGCATCCGCAATTTTGTTGCATTCGATATTGTCGGAGTTTGCGTTCAATATCATGCTGCTGACATTGTTTTGCTGAATTATAAAAAGAATCCCGAACAACAGCATGGCGAATATGATTCCTGCTGCAATCAAAAATTCCAGGCTCGCCTGGGCATTTTTTTTCATTTAATCAGCTTCCAGCTCGACCATTCCAGTGTCTGTCCAGCCGATTTTTATGCCGTATTTTACTCCCTTGGCCAAAAAATATTCTGAGTTTTGCTGAATGCAGAGCTTTGCCCTTGAAGGATACAAGTATTCGTTGTTGGGCCCGAACAGTGTTGTTTGCACTTTTATTGCGCTGTATTTTATGCAGTCCAAATCTGTTTTGCAGTTCCCGGGTAGGTTGCATTCACATGCTTGCGGATTGCAGCATGTGCCTTCCGCACCGCACACCAACTCCACTGTCCCGCCACCGCAGCCGGGCAATTCCACTGCTGTCCGGCATTCGTATACTATGCCGATTTCTTTTACTTCGTTCGGCCAGAATGCCTGTGTAAACAGGACATTGTTCTGCCCCATTGCGTAAACCAAATCCGATGTTTTTGTAAGATTGTCGAGGCTTTCGCTTATCTGCCTTGCCTTGATGTTCTGGTCCGAACTCGTGAGCGCGAAAACAAAAATTGCTGTTATGATTATCAGTGCGAACACTGTTATCAGGAGATATTCGACTGAAACCTGGGCTTTTTTTTCAATGCGCGCCATGCTTTCACAATATCTTTTTTCTAATATATAAATTTGCTTTATTCAATTTGCAGTCAACTGCTTTTCCTTGTTATGTCGAAGTTAGGCCTTGAAACGCTCAGGCTTTCAAACCCGTTGAAGCGCAGTTCCTGCAGGGAATTTACAAAAGTCACTTTTGCTTTTGAAATAACCCCGCTTGTTGCAAGGCCTGTTTCCTTTATTTTAACTATTTCGCCGGGGTAATTCAAATTTTTGAAATCCACTTTTATGCTTCCCCCCCCTGCAAGGGAAATGCTTACTGAATTTTCCGCAAGCCCAGTGTCTATGTTTGCCGCAATTGTCTGTTCTCCGCTGCTTATGCAGCAGTAAAGGTTCGGTTCCGTGCCGCATTTTGCAATGCAGTCAGGGGCAATCAGATGCACTATTGCATACGGCTTTCCTGCATCAAAATCCGCTGGGATGAATTCGCTGTCTGGACAGCCCGAAAAACTTCCGCTGCACTGCAATGGCTGTATTTCAGAGCCCGATGAGAATTTCAATGTTATTTCCATTGTTTCTATTGCATCCGTTATTGCTGCAGGAAAACTCGCAGGGCAATAATCAAATTCAGTTGTTGTCCCGGCTTTCAGCAAAAATTGCGATTCATCTTCAGGATCCGCGGGCTCTATTGCAAGGCACTGCGGCAGCATTACGGAAGTGAATTTTGGGGTAGTGCCTGTTGTTCCGCCCCAACAATTTCCGGGACCAGCGCAATAATTTTGTTGCGCTGTTATTCCCGTTGAATATTCCCGGCTTATTGCGCTGTCTTCGGAAAAAATTTCGTAAAGGTTCAGTGCGTCAAAAATTCCCTCGTATATTGCAGGTGCATTCGTCAGCGGCAGGTATTGTTCCGCAGAAAACCAGTCTGTTCCGGAATCGTAAGTAAACGGCAGTATTCTTCCCTGTATTTTTCCCCTTTCTCCGGTCTTTATTGAAATTGTCCTGTTGTATATGTCGCTGAACCTGTTGTTTGCAGAATCAAAGGCGCTCTGCTCCGCCACTGCCCCGCTTTGTTCCGAGGCCGACTGGCTGATTGCAAAGCTTACTGCCAGTATGGCTATGATTAGCAGAAAGGCAATGCATGCAAAGAAAATTCCCTTGTTTCCCATTTTACTGTGTCCTGAAAACAGTGATTTCTGCAATTGTGCTCACCCCGTTGAATGCAGCTATTCTTCTGGATTTTATTATTGTGCCTATTTTTTTTCCTTCTGTTCCGATTAGATAAGATTCCTGCTTGCCGGCTTCGCAACTGCTGCCTGAATCAGGGCAGCCTTTTAGTGTAGAGTTGGTTTCAGGATCTACCAGGCGGAAATAAAAATCATAGCCGATTAATAATTTTGCTTTTGTTTCCTCATAGTTTGCATGGTTGCTGCTGTTTGCATACTCTATGAATTTGTTTATTTTTACGGGCAATATTATCCTGTCAGTCAGTGCAAGCCCTATAAACTTTACATCATCAATGCCTGCCGCGCCTTCCCAGTTTGTTTCGCCGCTTTTTGAAATGCCTGTCGTTGAAATCAACTGGCTTAATGCGTTATCCGCGGATTTTTGCTGCTGCAGCAGTTCCTGCTGTTCCCTTAAGGCATTGACCCTGTTGTCAAGGACTGTAATGCCGACAGCCAGAATTACAAGGAACAAAGCTAGGCCAATCACAAGGTCTATCATGACAGACTGAGCTTTTTTATTCAGTAACCTGGCTGACACTTATTATTCCTCCCGGGCTTTTTGAAATTTTTATTTTTCCATTCTGCAAATCAAACCCCGTTGCATCGGAGATATCGGGATTTGGCGGATCCGGCATTACAACTGCGCCCAAATAATGGCAGCTTGTTTCCCCTATCAGAATATTGTTTTTTTCCATGCGGATCGGGTTTTCAATTGCAAGTGTCTGCTCTGTAACTGCCTCTGCAGACTGCACAAGCATTATTGCTTCGGATATTTTGCTGCATTCTGCAAAATTTTTGCTTTCCTGTACAAAGGGCTCGGCAAGCGCGTTTTTCTGTATTATCACGACAATTGCACCCAAAAGCACAAAAAAAAGTATTATCATTGCAACCATTGCTTCAACAGAAACCTGTGCCTTGTGCATAAAACATGCCGCCAAAAATTTTCCGCAAAAACCAGCAGAAATTTTTTTTGCTGTTGCATTAATCCTATTCTCTCTCAAATATAATGTAATCCAAATCGCTATTCGGGTGCCAGGAAACCTTTACCTTGAATTGCGCCGTGCCCAAAGGAAAATAGTCTGTAGAAGGGTCTGTATCATAAGTTGATTCGCCTGTTTTTACCAGCAGTTTTGCCTTTGAGCCCTGCAAAAATTCTGTCCCGTCATCCATAAAGACCTGCACTGCGCTGTATTTTATGCAGTCCTCGTTGCCCGTGCACTCATAGCCTTCTATGAGCTCATTGCAATAGCACGTTGTACCAATCCCAGAACTTATTTCCGGGCAGCCTTTCAGATAATCCGGCAATACTTGATTTTCGCCCTGTTTGCATTTGTGTATTATGCCGAAGATGTTCACGCCGTCTGGCCAGCTTACTGTTGTATAAAGCGTTGTACCATAGCCCTTTGCATAAACAAGGTCTGCTGTTTTTACAAGAGAGTCAATGCTGTTGCTCACCTGCACTGTTTTCACATTCGCATCATAGTAAAGGAGCGCTAATCCAAAAATAATTGTCACTATAATCAATATGAAGGCAGTGAGAATAATATATTCCAGAGAAACCTGCGCTTTTTTCATGTTTTGCTCCACCCCGAATAATCTATTACATAATAATACGTTTCTGGTTTAGAACAGGATATGTAATCCGTGTCGTCCTTTCTGCATTGCTTCACAACATCGTCTTCGGCAATGACTGCAAAAATATCGCCAGTTGCATTTATTGCAATGTCGCGGATTTCAACGCTTGTAAGCAGAGGGGGAAGGCTTCCGCTCTTGCTTATTGTGCCTCCGTATAATCGCAAATCATTGATTTCCGGCTGGTTTGGATTTGGCGAAAGCTCAAGCGTGAAGCCCCCTGAAACCACTCCCTTGTAAGCCACGTTCAGCCTTTCTCCGCCCGCTGTTCCTGCATGGAACGATATGCGCAATGGCTTTGCCTGCGAAAGGCTGATGTCTTTATAGCCCTTGTTTCCGATTTTCATTGTCAGGCTCACGCCTGTTGGCGGAGTAATTGTTCCTTCAGTAAAAACAATTTTAAGGTCCTTGTAAAGAAACGGCACTGAAATATTGCAGCTTTGCCCGGGAATTTCACAATTCGGGTCGCACTGGTTCAAGGGAGGCAGCCTGCAGGAATCGTCGCACTGCTGGCAGACTGTTTCCGGCGGAGTGTTGACTGTGTCGGGTTCCCAGGGAATTTCCTCGGGAGTTGACGTTATTATTTCAGATCCTGCAGCTGGAAAAGTCACTGAATCAGACTGGCATGCTGTTTCATCCATGTCGCAGGGTATCCTTGCCTTGAACGAACCGCTCCAGGTTACTGCGCTGATTGTCTGCGCGCTGTAAATTATTTTATCCACTTTTTGCCATGAATTTTCTCCTCCATCACAATCTGTTTCCGGAGTGCAGGAAGCCCTGTCTGTGCAGGTTATCGAGGAATCAGCGTCTGAATATGCGCAGTACATTCCCGCAGTTGTGGGATTGCAGGTTGAATTGCACAATATTTCTGTTCCGGAAGGAAGGTTTGTCTGGATGTTTACTGTCTGGCTCAGCTTGCTGATTTGCTGCATTACAAGGTTGTAAACCTCCTGAAGTGCGCCGGCATCAGAGGCATAATAAAACTTGCCGCAGTGTGCGCTCGGTATAATGTTTCCCACTGCATCAAAGCAGCTGTTGCTGTACAAATCAGAATCCTTTGCCATGTCCTTGAATGCCTGCGAATAAAGAATTCCGTCCGGATAATTCGGATTGTCAGCAGGGTTAAGCGTGAGCATCTTTGTGTTGAATACTGCTTCGTTCGCAATTCCTATTACAAAAATAGTTGTGTTGTCCTCTGTCCTTGCCAGATTTGCCTTATCAATTGCAGCAGCCATTGCCCTGCAGCAGTCTTCTGGATCTTCTTCATTGCAGTTATTTTTGCAGACAACTCTGGTTCCGTCGAAAGTCGTCCAGTCTTTTGTTGAACCGCTTTGGGGGCTGTCTGCCGCGCTGTCAACAAGATAAATAATAAAGCGCTGGTTTGTGTTTGCAGGGCAGTTCGAACAGTTTTCACAGGTAGTGCCGCAGCACTTGTCTGTTATGCCGTTACTTGCTGTTTCTATTGCAGTTGCAAGCGGAGTGCCGCCGAACGGCGTAAGCGTGTTAAGCATGCTCTTTACGCAGGTTGTATTGTTTGTCATTTTTTGCAGGACTTTTCCCGCTGCGCTTCCCTGGAAGGAAACCAG
>DATDTD010000043.1:0-7327 GCA_035290965.1 archaeon
TCCTTTATTCCGAAGCCGAAGCATCCGTGATTGTCAAAATTGTTTTTTTTAAGCGTGTTTTCCTTTGCCGCGAGAGAGCGTTTCAGGAATTCTACTGCCTCGTTGTCGCGCATTGTAACCTTCAGCCCTATCGGCAGCCCGGGCCTTATGTCCCATTTCGGAAGCTTTACCTTGCAGAGCGTATGAACAGGCTTGCTTCCCGTTATGCGCGCCATTATCTGTTCCGCCTTCTTGAATTCTTCCGGCGCGTTGCCTATTCCCATGTTCACAGTTACTTTTTCTATGAAAATCCTGCGCATCGAGTTTTCATTTTCCATAAGCAAAACCTCGTAATTTTTTTTATTCTGTTTCTATTTCCGGCTTCTGCCTTCCTACAACAAAAACATTTTCCGCGACTGTCTGGAATTCATTTCCTTCCTTCGGCTTCAGCACTACTAACTTTCCTCTTTTTATTGTTCCTGCAAGCACATCTGTTATTTCCGCTGTCGCGCCCAATCTTGCTCCCCTGAATACAAAAACCGTGTTTCCCTTTTCAAGCGCAAACGACTCGAGTATTTTCTGTTCGGGCAGGGAAATTTTCAGTGAATCACCTATGCCTGTTTTCTGTCCCGCAGCGATTGTTATTACTCTTCCGTTGTTTGTCTGCAGCTGTATTTTTTTTCCTTTTGCCGCGCGCTTTCCCGTTACTCTTACAAGCTTGAATGCGGCGCTCTTTGCGGGAATTTCCCTGAGGCAGAATCTTCCGTGCCTGTCAAGGCATACCCTGAACTGTTTTTTTGAATCGCTGAATGCAACAACATCAAAGAGGCCTACCGGAAATTTTTTCGATGTCCTTATAACTGAGTCAACTGAAACGCTTCTCTTGTTGAGAATGATTTTTATTTCGTGAGAGTTTCTTGCAGTATGCAGAACATCCCTTATCACTGTTCCGAGCGGAATGCTTTCCGCTGCGGAGTGCGGGCCCGGGCTTGCCTTTATTGTCCAGGTCGCTTCTTTTTTCGCAATATGCGCTGTTCCGCTGCTGCTGATTCTCTTCTGGCTTTTTCCTCTTCCGTGTCTTGCCATTTATTCCACCTTTTTCTTTTCTTTTACAGTGTTTCTTTTTTTGAATCTTTTCGCGTCATCCATGTACAAATCCAAAACAACTACTTTTGAAGCGTGAACTCCCACTGGAATTTCTGTTCCATCTGCCTTTTTCCTCAGGATTTTTTCAATGAAAATCAATCCTTTCTTGTAATTCACTTTTGTTATTTTTCCTTCCTTTCCCCTGTGCTTTCCGCGCAAAACCTTTACAGTGTCGCCTTTTCTCAAAGTGGAGTTTCTCCTGCCTGTTTTTTTGCGCAGTTCCTTTGATAAATGCCCTGCTAGAGAGTTCCTCTTCAAATGCAGCGCGCTTTCAAAGAAAAATTTTCTCTGCTTTCCCGGTTTGCTTGATTCTATTTTCAAAAAAATCACTTTGTAAATTTTTTTCTGCCTCAAATCTCAGATTACTGCGCTTGCAAGCCCCGCTACTTTGGGCCAGCGCTCTCCGACTTCCTTTGCGACTACTCCCTTTATTTCCGATGCTTTGGGAAGGCCTTTTTCGTCCACAAGCACAACTGCGTTGTCCTCGAAGCAGACATGCAGCCCGTTTGCCCTGCGGAAAGGCATTCGTACTCTTACAATTACTGCCCTTTCAACCTTTTTTCTTATTTCAGGCTTTCCCTTTTTTACAACAACATTAACCATGTCTGCAATTCCCGCCTTTGGCTTCATTCTTTTCCTTGACTTGTGCCCGATTACTGCTATTATTTCGACTTCCTTTGCGCCGGAATTGTCTGCGCAGACGCATCTGCTCTTGTGGCTTAATCCCTTTGAAACATTGGAGCTTATTGCCTTCATTTTTTTCATCCTCTTTTTTAATCTTTTTTTCTGAGTTTATTTTTTGCCCTTTTTCTTTGGGGCTTTTTCCGCATGCTTTTTTTCCGCATGTTTTTTCCCTTCTTCATGCACGTGCCCTTCGTGCTCTTTTTTTTCATGGGTTTCCTCTGCAACAATTTCCTTTTCATGTTCAATTTCTTTTTCTTCCGCAGCTGCCTGCCTTGTTCCGGATTTTTTTTCAATTTTCAATACCACAAAGCTTTTTGTCTTGCTCAGCTTTCTTGTTTCTCCGACCTGCACAATGTCGCCTTCCTTTGCCGCAATGCAGTCGGGATTGTGCGCGGAAATCCTTGATTTTGTTTTTTTGTAGCGCTCGTATTTCGGAACATAAATTACAAATGTCCTTTCAACGCTGACTGTTTTGGGGGCTTTTGCGCTTTTAACTGTTCCCGAAAAAATATTTCCCCTCACCTTTAAATGGCCGTGAAAGGGGCATTTGGCATCATTGCACTGCATTCTTTTTCCTCCAGAAATTTTTTACCCTGTCTTCGGGCTTGTCCAGTATTTTTTTCCCTTCCACAATGGCTTTTTCATTTCCAATTTCAAATTCAAAAACGCATTCCTTTTTCGGCAGGCTTTTCAATCCTTTTTCCGTTTCAAGGACAAGGAGGTTTTTTGTTTCATCTACTATTTTTCCGTGCAATCCTTCCTTGTTTTTGTCGTTGCTGCATTTTACTGCTGCTTCAAGCCCTATCAGCTCGTGGGCAAAAATGTTTTCCCTTGAAATGCAGTAGTTTTTTCCCTTAAGCATCAATCAATTCCCCCTTAAAGCCCTGTTTCAAAAGGATTTCCTTTGCCTTTTTCACGTGCCTTCCCTGCAGGATTATTTCGTTTCCCTTTATTGTTCCTCCGCATGCAAGCTGCCTTTTCAGCTCCTTTATCAATGCTTCAATGTCAACGTCTTCTCCCAGTCCTTTTATTGTTGTTATGACTTTGCCGAAGCGCCGCGCATCCTCGCGGATTTTTATTTTCTGGCTTTCCTTTGCAATGTCCTGGCAGACGCACAGGTTTTTCGGCAGGCCGCATTTGTTGCAAATATCCTCCATCCTGATTTACTCCTCCGTTTTTTTATTTTTTACAAAATTTTTTTAGTTTTTATTTTTTGGTTTTTTTTGCCTGTTTGTTTTTTTCAGGCTCTTTTTTCTTTGCGGGTTTTTCCGCATGCTTTTTTTTGGCTTCTGGTTTTTTTTCCGCATGCTTTTTCTCTGCGGCTTTTTTTTCCTCGTGCTTCTTTTCTTTTGCTTCCTGTTTTTTTTCTGGAATTTTTTCCTTTTCGGCTTCTTTCTTTTCCTTTGCAGTCGGAATGCTTTTTTCTCCCGCCTTTCTCTTCTGCGCCATTATTGTGAGGAATCTTGCAATGTCCCTGCGGATATACCTTACATTGCCGGGCTTTTCAGGCTTTGTTCCGGATGCGATTACCGCGCGCTCTTTTGCAAGCGCTGTTTTCAATTCTGATAATTTTTCCTCTGCTTCGCGCAGCGCCATTCCCCTTATTTCCGCAGGCTTCACTTTTCGTCACTTTCCTTTTTTGGCTTGTGCTCTTTTTTCTCGGAATGCTTTTCCTTTTTTTCATGGGATTTTTTTTCTTCGTGCTTGTGCTCTGTTTTTTTTTCAGGCTCTTTTTCAGAGTGCGGCTTTTTTTCCTTTGCTTCTTCGGCTTTTTCCTTTGCTTTTTTTGCAGCGCGCTTTTTTCCTGTTTTTGAGACAGCGGCTGCCTGTGCTTCCACAACAGGAGCTTCCGCATGTGCTGTTTCCTTTGTTTCTGCAATCTGTTCCATTGTTTCAATTGTTTCAGAGCTGATTGTTTTTCCCGCGTCTATTGCGGACTGTTTTTCAAGTGCAATTATGTCCTTTATGCTTGCCTTGTCCGGGAAAATTACTCCGGGATGGATTATTCTCAGTTTTATTCCAATCGCACCCGGCTTGGGGTATGCGTTTGCCTTTGCAAAATCTACAAGCTTTACCTGGTCTCCGACTTTTTTCATATAGCCCTGCGCTATTCTTGTTCTTCTTTTTCTTCCGCCTTTTCCCGCAAGCTTTCCCGATAAGATTAATTCCGCGCCCTGCGCTCCGGCGCGCATTATGTCCTGCACTGTCCTGAAGGAAATGCTTCTCCAGCTGAATCCCCTTTCAAGCAGTGAAACAATCTTGTCTACCTGCACCTGGGCATTGAGTTCAGGCCGTTGTATTTCCTGTATTTCTATCTGCGGGTTTTCAATTCCGAATTTTTTTCCGATTTCATCTGTAAGCTGGTTAATTGTCTGGCCGCCTTTTCCGATTGCCAAACCAGGCCTTACAACATGCAAAACAATTCTTGTTACCAAGGGAGTTTTTACTATTTCCAAATCCGTAAAGCCAGCCATTTCGAGCTGTTTCTTTACGAATCTTGTCAATTCTATTTTTTTCATGCTCTGCTCAATGAAAAATCTTTCAATCATGCTGCAATCTCCCGTACAATCACTTCTATGTGCGCGGATTTTCTTTTCCACGGCTTTCCGGAAATTTTTCCCTTGGGCTGGTGCGAGCTTCTCTTGAATCCCTGGGATGCGAACGCATGCACTATAATCAAATTTTCAGCGTCCATTCCCTTGAAATCTGCGTTTGCCTTTGCGCTGTTCAATAAATCCAAAAAAGCCATGCAGGCGTTTTTAGGGTATCTGCCTGATTTTACCCCGCTCTGGCTGTCTCCTTTCCTGTGGGGGATTTTTCCCCTGTACTGCCTCAATGGCAAAAATTCCTTGTGCGAAAGCACATTGTTCAGGAAGCTTTCCGCCCTTTGAAGGCGCTTTCCCCTTATTTCGCGGCAGATTTCAACCGAATATTTCAGGGAAATCGGCCTGTTGGATGCGAATGCCCTTGCAATGTTTTTTCCATGAACAACAGCCTGATAATTTCTCTTTGCCATTTTTTATCCCTGCAAATTTTTTTTGTTTTAATTTTATCCTCTTGCAGTAATTGCTGTCGAGGATTTTGTCGCTCCGATTCCCGCCTTTCCGTGCATGAGCTTTTTTCTTGTAAGCGAAAACTCTCCGAGATAATGGCCTAACATTTCCTGTTTTACTTCAACCACTTCAAAAGTGTTTCCCCTGTGTACGGCAATTTTTAAGCCGACCATTTTTGGAACTACTATTGCGTCGCGCAGGTGCGTCCTTACAGGTTTCGGCTCCCTGCCTTTTGCCTTTTCCGCAAGCGCTGCGTCTATTTTTTTGTCGAACTGCTTGTCGAATCCGCGGAGCAGGCTTCTGCGCGCCCTTGAATTTACAAAGCGCGCGAATTCCTGCACGCTCAGAGCGCGCAGCTCTTCCAATGTTTTTCCCTGAAAACTGAATCCTTTTGCCATTCAAACACACTCTTTAGTTTTTCTTTTTTCTTCCTGTTCTTTTTGATGCAATTGCCCCTACTTTTCTTCCCGGAGGCGCGTTTCTTGAAGTTGATTTTGATTTTCCCGCGTGGTGTGCAGAGCCTCCGAAGGGATGGTCGATTACATTCATTTTTACTCCGCGCACAGTAGGAAACCATTTTCTTCTTGCCTTTGCATAATGCCAGGAAGTCCCTGCCTTTATCATTGGCTTTTCAGTACGCCCGCCGCCTGCAGAGCATCCTATTGTCGCCCTGCATTCAAGGCTTATTGGCTTTGTTTTTCCGCTCGGCATTTTTATGAAAGCATATTGCCTGTCTTTTGCAACTATAAGCGAATAAAGGCCCGAGCTTTTTACGAATACTCCCCCATCTCCCGGTTGTGCTTCAATATTGAAAACAGGGCATCCTTCGGGAATTTCCTTGAGCTGCAGGACATTTCCTATGTGCAGTTCCGAGTTTTTTCCTACTTCAATTGCCTGCCCCACAAAGACTCCTTCTGCAGCGACAAAATAATTGTGCATGTTGTTTTCAAGCACCACATCAGCAAGAATGTTAGTCCTTCCGGAATCCTTGAACAATGACAAAACCTTTCCTGTAAATTTTTCTTCCTGAACAGGGGCATAGCGCGCCTTTACCCCGTCTTTTCTTGCAAGGAAGAGCTGGCTTGCTTTTCCCCTTCTCTGCTGTATCAGGCGCCTTCCCATTTTATCACCAATTTTTTTTAAATTTTCAAACTTATTTTGCGAAGCAAAATATTCTTTTCCCAAGGCTTTTCTTTCCAAGAAAAGGCTTTTACAATACTCCTAATCTTGTTGCAAGTTCGTCTGCCTTGAACTGCTTGTTTAATTTTACAAAGGCTTTTTTTTTGCCTTTCAAATCATTAAGGGTTTTTACAGAATCTACTTTTACGCTGTACATTTTTTCAACTGATTTTTTTATTTCGCTTTTCGTTGCTTTGCTGTTCACGACAAAGCAGATTTTGTTTTCAGCCTCAATCATGTTGACTGCCTTTTCAGTAATCAAGGGATAAAGGACTACTTCGCTCGGCAGGAGTGCTTCCTGTTTTTTTTGTTTCTTCATGCTTTTTCACCAAGCTTTTTTACTGCGGATTCTGTCCAGACTGCAAGCCTTCCAGGCAGGCATCCGGGCGCAAACAATTCCGAATTCAGATTTCTTGCCTCGCAGACGTCAACCCCTGAAAGGTTTCTTGCGGCTTTGTAGAGCCCCGAGTTTTTTCCCGTTACAATCAAAACGCTTTTTTTTCTCGAATGCTTTCTTCCGCGCATTCTTGCCTTTCCCTTTGTGAGCCTGCGCTTTTTTCCCGCTTCCTTGATGTCTTTTCCGAGATGCAAAGCTTTCAGTACTGCAATTACTTCCTTTGTTTTTTTCAGATTTTCAAATTTGTCTTCAACTATTATCGGCAGTGAAACTTCTGCTTCGAGCACATGCCTTTTTTCCACTAATTCTTTTTTTACCGAGGCAGCGATTGCAGACTGCAGAGCCTTCTGCTTTTCCTTTTTGTTTATTTCTTCCAAAAGTATTTTTTCCACTTTGGGAGGATGCGCCCTTACTCCGCCCACTGCCTGCGGCACTCTTGCCACTCTTCCATAGAGCAGCCCGCGCCTGTTTTTCAGCCTTGGCAGCCTTGCTCTCCCCACATTAATGCTTCTCTGTTCAGTAGGAAGCCTTCTTGCGCCTCTGTATTCCGCAGTGTTCATTCTTCCCGCCATTACAAAAATTCCCTTTGGCTGTAATCTCGCGCTCTGGATGCTGAGCACTGCGCGCTTTATAAGTTCGGGATTGTAAACTGTTTCAAAAACATTTGGCAGTTCTATCTCATGCATTTTTTTGCCTTCAAGTGAAAAAACATTTGCCTTCATAAAAACCAAAACCAATTATTTCTTTTCGCCTTTTACCGCCGCTGCAATTTCATCTGCAACGCTTTTCTTTTCAACTTTCTTCTCTTCCTCTAATTTTATTTTCTGCGCTGAAACATCCATGTGAATTTTTGATTCCTTTCTGGATGTTGCAATAAAATCAATGCTTT
>DATDTD010000044.1:0-3475 GCA_035290965.1 archaeon
AAACTATGAAGAAGCAAGATACAAGGCAGTAAAGGACGAAATGTCAAAGCTCCTTACAAGCGTAGGATACAAGATTGACACAATAAAATTCGTCCCGATTTCATCCTGGGTAGGAGACAACGTAGCAAAGAAATCAGACAAAATGAAATGGTACACAGGAAAAACACTTTTGGAAACACTTGACGAATTTGTGGCGCCTTCACCTCCTACAGACAAGCCATTGAGGCTTCCAATACAGGATGTTTACAATATCAAGGGAGTAGGGCTTGTGCCTGTCGGAAGAGTAGAAACAGGAATTTTAAAGCCGGGCGAAAAAATAATTGTAATGCCTCCCGGAGTTGTGGGAGAAGTAAAAACAATTGAAATGCACCACGAACAATTGAAGGAAGCGAGGCCAGGAGACAACATTGGATTCAATGTAAGAGGACTTACAAAAGACCAGATTGCAAGGGGCGATGTTGCAGGGCACGAAAGAGACCCGCCAACAGTCGCAAAGGAATTCATTGCACAGATAGTTGTGCTGAACCATCCAACAGCAATCCCTGTCGGATACACTCCGGTTTTCCACCTGCACACTGCGCAGCTTTCCTGCACAATAACAGAAATCCAGAAAAAGCTCGACGTGAAAACAGGGCAGGTAAAGGAAGAAAACCCCAAGTTCCTGAAAACCGGAGATGCGGCAGTAGTAAAAATAGTCCCAACCAAGCCAGTTGTTGTAGAGGAATACAAAAAATTCCCGCAGCTCGGAAGATTTGCAATAAGAGACATGGGACAGACAGTTGCGGCAGGAATAGTCCTGTCAGTAACTCCAAGGACAGGAACAGGAAAGTAAACTGGGCAAACTTAAAAGGCTGCTGAAAAGAGGAAAAGTTTTTTTCTTTCTTTTGGCACCCTATATTTTCTTTCTTTTTCGCAAAAAGAAAGAAAAGAATGGAAGCAAAGTTGTTTTTGCTTCCTGTTTCCCTTTATTTTTATTTTTTTATGGTGATTGGGAATGCAAAAAGCTCGAATAAAACTCACGAGTCCGGATTTTGCGCAGCTTACGGAAATCTGCAGGCAGATTCTGGATGTCGCGGAAAAAACAGGGGTAAAGCATTCGGGCGCAATTCCACTGCCGACAAAAAAACTCGTTATTCCGACAAGAAAGGCGCCGAGCGGCGGCGGAACAGAATCCTATGAAAAATGGCAGTTAAGGATTCACAAGCGCATTATTGACATTGAAGCAGACGAAAGGACATTGAGGAGAATAATGCGCGTGGAAGTTCCCGAAGCAGTGCATTTGGAAATAGAGCTTAAAGAATAAAAGAAAGAAAACTATTTTTTTAAAAGAAAAAAACTCGGCTGCACCTGAAACAGCCTTGGAAAAGAATATTAAGTCCAATAAGCCATAATATTCTCTGATAAAATGAATCCAAAAGCACATGGCGATTTTCAGAATTTTTCAAAAAAAAGTTTTAACCTGCGGTTTCTGATTGTTCTTGTTTTCTTTTTTCTTTTTTCAGGGAATGCTTTTGCGCAGACTTGCGTTGACATGCCAACGCTTTTAGGATACATTGCAGACTGGAAAACAGGCACAATGGACATGCCAGCACTCCTTGGATATATTGGAGACTGGAAAACAGGGGCAAACTGCCCGCTCGGCGTTGCGCAAATCACTGCCTCGCGCGTTTCCTGCACTGCTCCGTGCGCTGTTTTCTTCGATGCAATCGGAAGCCTTTCCTGGCAGCAGATAGAGGAGCATGAATTTTTGTGGGATTTCGGAAACGGAACTGAAACAGACTTAAGTTCGGGCGGAAAAAACTTTACAGGATACATGGCAGCACATGTTTTTGAAACCCCCGGAACATACAATGTGAATCTAACAATGAAAAAAAACCACGCAGTGGTTGACACTGCAAATGTCCAGATTGATGTCCAGCAGTTCACAGGAAGAACAATCTGCGTTTCGCAGACAGGGGCTTTTGCAGATTGCCCGAGCGGAAGCACAGCAGACCATTTTGCCAATTTTGCTTCTGCCTGGAGCGCGATTGCAACCAATACGAAAATGCTTTTGAATCGCGGGGAAACGTTTGATTTAAGCGCAGGAGTCCCTGCGAAGAGTGTAGCTGGCCCAGTAATAATCGGCGCTTACGGAACAGGGGCAAAACCATTGATTGATCTGGGTTACGGCTCTTCCAATTCAATTTCGACAAACGCTGCCAATTGGGTTTATTCTGACTTGCACATCACTGGCGGAAAATCTCCTTTTGGAGGCTTTGGAGAACACAAATTAATTTTGAGAGTTGATGTTGAAAAAACCAGCGGAGCCACTTTTGGTCTGGGCAACGGCGATGCCAAAGAACAGTTTGTGTTTGACAGTTCTTCGACAGATAAGTATGACGAAGGAGGCACCACTGGGCAAGGCGGCAACGGAGTATATACCGGCGGAGCTTCAACAATGGTTGTAGTTAACAGCCTTATTGATAACAACTACAAGGGAGAGCATAATTTCAGAAGCTATACTTCAAACAGGATTTTAATTGCAAACAGCACATTTATCAGGCCGAAAAGAACCAAGGCGTCTGTAATACTGTCTGCGGCTGCAGGGGGGCATACGCAGTACGGGCTCATTAGCAATCTTACCTTTGACGGCGCCATATCCCTGACTCATGAAGGAGGCGTAACGGATGCCACAGTAACAAAAGTCATTGTTGAGAAAAGCAAACTGCTCAAAACAAATAATCCGGATTCTGTAGACGGAAAATATGCGCTTGGCACAGCCAATGATTTCCTGCCTACCAGCGAGATTGTATTAAGGAATAATGTCGGGATACAAGCAGGAACCATGTTCTCAATTGGCAATATTGATAATGTAAAGATATATGGAAATACATATTATGAAAGCGATCCTTTATCGGGCGGGAGAGTGATTGATAGCGGCCTTTTAGCCAAGACAATGACTTTCAAAAACAACCTTGCGTATATAGAATCACTCCAGGACCAGGATTTTATTCCCCACTTTTTCAGGAGCAAAAGCGAGTATACTTATACCACTTCAGATTACGGCTATTACTATGCGCCGCACCATACAAATGATTTTTCGGCTTATTTCAACGGGGTTAACGCTTACATGACTCTTCCAGCCTGGCAGGCGGCAACAGGAAACGACATGCATTCAAGGCGGTTAACGCAAACAGAAGCAAACTCCCTGTTCCTGAATCCCGCGGGAGCAGACGGAATTCTGAACACTTTGGATGACGATTTGTCATTGAAGGCAGGCAGCATTGCAATAGACAAAGGAGAAGCAATGCCGGGACTGTTCGAAGACCACGAAGGAAACCCGCGCATTGGAACTCCCGACATCGGGGCTTATGAATACCAATAAAAAAAGTTATTGCCTGTTTTTTCACTGCGTTATTTTTTTTCCGAATGCGAGCGCAAGCACGAATATTGCAAGTGCGATTATTGCGCTTGCCAAAAAGGCTGTTTTTAACCC
>DATDTD010000045.1:0-3253 GCA_035290965.1 archaeon
CTTCGCAGACTGCCTTGACACTGCCAACTGCCCGCAGGAAACTTTCTGCAATGCCTCGCACACAAATATTTGCTGGCATGCAACCTGCATTGCTGATTCCTGCCCTTTGAACAAGGACTGCGTGGGAGACATAGACTTTGACGGCACTGTGGGGCAGTCAGACCTTACTATTCTGCAGGGCCAGTTTTTGCAGTCCTGCAATGCATCAAACCATTTTTGCAACGGCGCAAACCTCAACTGCGACGCTTACGTTGACATCCTGGACTTTGGAATGCTGAACGGCAACTGGGGAGCATGCCCGTGAACAGCGGTAAGCAGGCTTTTTCCCGCGCATTGGTTATGTTATTAAACTAATTCCGGCAATTTTTTTTTATGCAGATAACAAATTTGACTCTTGCATTTGCGGTTCTTGAATCAAAGCAATTGCTTGAAAACAGCACTGTGCAGAAGGTCCAGGAGCTTGAAAATTCCTGGCTTAAAATAAAGCTGCGCACAAAACAGGGAAGCAGGGAGCTTGTTTTAACGCCCCAGATTTTCTTTTTTTCATCCTATTCAATGCCTGCAAAAAAGCTTTCTTCTGGGTTCAGCGCTTTTCTGAGAAAGCACCTTGAAGGCAAAAAAATTTTGCAGGTACAACAGTATTCCTTTGACAGGATTGTTTTTTTCGAGTTCGCTGACTTTTTTCTTGTCCTTGAGCTTTTTGCAAAAGGAAACATTGTCCTTGCCGATAAGGAAATGAAAATTCTCGGTGTTTTACGGACAGAGCACTGGAAAGACAGAACATTGAAAAAAGGCGTTTTTTACAAGCATCCGAGTTCTAAAGGCATTAATCCCCTTGAAATTTCCCTCGAAGAATTTTCTCGCCTTGCACAGACAGAATCAGAAACAGTGAAATTTCTTGTAAGAAGCCTGAACATTGCGCCCATAATTGCCGAAGAGGCGCTTTTTGAAAGCGGAATAGAAAAAGGCATTCAGGCAAAACTCCTTTCCGCAGGAGAATTGCTGAAGCTGCTCGAAAAAATAAAAGCGCTTTATTCGATTGAAGAAAGCCGCCTGCATCCTGTTCTTGTTGAAAAGGATTCGGAAAAAATAATCCTCCCCTTTGAAATAAAAAGCTCTGAAACAGAAAAAAAATTCCCTTCGCTAAACTCTGCTTTTGAAGAATTTTTTTCAAAGGAGTTTTTTTCAATGCCTGAAAAATCTGTTTCCGCTGCCTTTGAAAAAAAGCTTTTGGAACTCCAGAAAAGCCTTGAAATGCAGATTTCTTCAAAAGAAAAACTGCTTGAAAAAGCCTCGGTTGAAACAAAAAAGGGAGAGGCTGTTTTTTCCCATTATCGGGAACTTCAAAGCGCTTTTGAAATCCTGAAGCATGCGAGGGAGAACAATGAGAGCACAAAAGATATTATGTATAAGATGTCTTCTTTTGGTTTTGTGAAGAGTTTTGATTTGAAAAATCGGAAGCTAATCGTAGAATTATCCTGATTATTTCTTTTGCGTTCAAAAGCGAACGCAAAAAACAAAAGGCTTTTTTTTCAGGCTTTATTCGTTGGCTTCTAAGTTCGCGAGTTCTCTTTCGTCTACAATGAATACGTCGCTTACTGCTGTTACTGCCGAATAAGGAACGTTTATTGTCCTGCTTTTGTTGCCAAGCCTTCTGATTACTTTGCTGTCCCTGTCAAGCTCAACTATGAGATACTGTATTTCTCCTGTTCGCTCGTCAACCATAAAATCAGATAATTTTCCTACTTCGTCGCCCCTGTTTGTAATGACTCTCTTTGTGGCCAACTGCCTTGCTACAGTGTACTTGTACAATTCTTTCACCCCTGTTTTAAGTTATAATTAAGAAAATTTTATTCTAATTAATAAACGCACTACTTGTTTTTAAATGTTTCCCGCAAGCCGTTCTACATAAAGCCGCAGAATGCGGAAAACAGGATTTTCTGCCTTGCTTTTTAATGCTTTTTTCCCACAGTTCTTCCAGTGCCCTTTATGAAAATTCCGGAATCCTTAATCAAGAATTATGAGAAGCAGCAGTACAAAATAGTGGGAAAGCACAGGCACAGTGCAGTCAAAACCTGCTTATGGACAAAAAAATCCCTGCGCAGCAAGGGTTTTTGCTATAAGCAGAAATTTTATGGCATTCAATCCCACCGCTGCCTTCAGATGACTCCCGCGCTTTTTTTCTGCGACAATGCCTGCCTTTACTGCTGGAGAAATACAGAGGCAACTCTCAGGGAGCCGATGAAAAAATTCGGAATTGATTCCCCGAAAGAAATAATTGATGAATCAATAAAGGCTCAGCGCATTCTTCTTTCAGGATTTCCCGGGCATGAAAACTTGGACAAAAAAAAATTTTCAGAAGCCCTGAATCCGAACCAGGCAGCTATTTCTCTTTCAGGAGAGCCGACGCTCTATCCTCTGCTCGGAGAACTGATTGAGGAATTTCACAGGAGAAAATTCACAAGCTTTCTTGTTTCAAACGGGCTTCATCCTGAAGTTCTGGAAAAAATAGCTCTTCCCACTCAATTGTATGTTTCGCTTGAAGCGCCTTCAAAGGAGCTTTTCAAGCGCCTTGACAGGCCATTGATTAAAAATGCCTGGAACCGCTTCAAAAAAACTCTTGCACTATTGCCTTCCCTTGAAACGCGAAAGGCAATCCGCCTGACAGCTGTTAAGGGCTTCAATATGCAGAATGAAAAGGAATTTGCCAAAATGATTGAAAAGGCTGATCCTGATTTTTTGGAAATAAAGGGCTATATGTTTGTGGGTTACAGCCGCCAGCGCCTGAAAATCGAGAACATGCCTCTTCATTCGGATGTTATGTCTTTTGCAGAAAAAATTAATAAGCACTTAAACTATACTTTTTCAGGAGAAAGCCAAGAGAGCAGGGTTGTGCTGCTTTCTTCTGAAAAAAAGAAACTGAAAATCAAGAGTGATTGAAATGGCAAGAGACGAAGAAGAAGACGATTTTCCAAAGAGAAAGAAAAAATCCTCTGTTTCAGGAAGCGTTGTCCTGATTGTTGCAGTGCTTTTTTTCGGCTTAATCATTGGGGCGCTTGTGGAGCATTTTTACATTGAGCCATTGCTTGCTCCAATTACAGTTGACCAGCTGAATTCCTGCCTTGCATCGAAAAGCCTTTTGGACCTTGAAAACCAGAACTGTTTAAGGCAGTTGTACGGAACAAATGCAGTTCCGAGCGACGGGAACAAACCTGTTTGACTTTTTAGAGATATTTTCTCAATTCAGGAAACT
>DATDTD010000046.1:0-9920 GCA_035290965.1 archaeon
ATTATTTTTTTCGCCATGAGAATAGTGCCCAAGCCCATTGTAACTGCCTTTTTCGGAACTTCCTCCCCTGCTCCAAAAAAGCGCGAATTTATTTTTCGGGTTGCGGCTTTCAGGCTTGCAATTCCTGTTTTTGAATCAAAGCGCGTGCCAGGCTCGTTGAATGCAATGTGCCCGTTTTGTCCAATGCCGAGCAAAGCAAGGTCAATTCCAATGCGCTTCACAAGCGCCTCTCTTTCGCGCGCCTGTTTCTGCAAATTTTCTGCTCCGTTGAAAAGAAAAATGTTTTTTTCCTGCGCGTTTATTTTTCCCAAAAAGTTTTTGCGCAGGAAAAACGCATAAGAATATTTGTTCTCCCGCGATAATCCCGCATATTCGTCGAGATTCATGAAAACTGCCTTTGAAAAATCGATTTTTCCCTGCATGCACTGCTTAACAAGCTCCTTGTAAAGCGCAAGCGGGCTGCTCCCTGTAGGAAGGGCAATAACAGCCGACGGCTTTTTTTTCAAAAGCAGGGAGATTTCTTCCGAAATTTTTTTTACAAAGATTTTTTCAGGATAAACAAACAGCTGCATTGAAACCATTGCAGATAAGGGTTTTTTTTGTTAAAAAGGGTTTGGGTAGGGCATTGCAAAATATTAAAAATCAGGAATTTCCTAATAGTAGCATGGAAAAGCTTGACATGGCAATTTGGATTGTTCTTGCAGTGGTTGTTTTTGGCTTCTTATTCGTTACTTTCTTTTTCATGGCTTGCTGTCCTGTTGGCGGCGTTGTCTGCAACAGTTCCGACCCGACGAAAATAGTTATGCAAACTTACAACATTTCTACCCAAGGAGAGATTGGAGTAAATATTCAAAACTACACTGGCGGCCCGATTACAATCAATCATTTGTCAGGAAATGGAAGCATGGCAAATGTTTCTGCCGATGTGCCATTGGGCAGCATTCTTGAAGATAAAAATAGAATGAAGCTTTTTGTTGATTGCGGCGGCAGTCCCTGCGTTAATGGTTATCAATACACAGGCAACACAGACATGAACTATACTGATCAGTTTGGCTATCACAAATCCGTTAAGCTTGCTTGTGTGGGAACACTAAGATAATTACTTGTTTTTTTCCACCGCAATTACGCTTTCCCTTACTGTTCCTACTTTGATTGTCCTGTTGCGCATGCACTGGATCTGCCTGCAACTATTATTCTAGTCGAAATATTTTTGTATTAAATATTCCAATGTTGTTTTTTCCCAACCGCGATGCTGAATCATTTTTAAGAGGCTTTTTTTTGCTTCGGTTTTTGAAATAATTTTTTGCTTGGCTAATTCTATAACCGCGGCAGCCGAAATCCTGATTGAAATTGATTGTGCCCTTGCCATGCCTGCCAGGGCATAGGAGGCGTCCAAGTCGTCCATTAAAATAGTTTTGGTTTTTTGTTCAAAGGCAAGCTCAAAACACTCGGCTTCGCCAAAATCAATATCTTTTCCCAGAAGGTTTTGTACTTTGTTTTTTTCCGCAATATTTTTAATTGTTATTTTGCCTGTTTTTATCAATTCCAAAACCATTTTTGCGGCGGATGCTTTTGCATCATTGCGTTCTGCAATCTCTTCAAGCTCTTTTTTTACCTGCAGCGGAATCAAAAGAGCCATTGCCTTGCAGATTTCTTCGAGCCTGCCGGAAAAAGCCAGGGAGACAAGTGCGGAAGTATCCGCTATTGCCTGCTTCAAGTCACAGGCCTTCCTGGAAGGATTTTTCGGCTGTTTCTACAAAAAAAGCAGTTTTTTTTGATTCCTCATAGCCGAGAATGCGCACCAAATCATCAAAAGAAATCTTTCCCTGCGCAAACCTGTGCGCCACTATTCTTTTGATCTCATCGATTTCTTTTTCCTTTTGCAAATAAATAAGTGTGGCTTTTCTTATGACTTCCGACTGTGAAGCCATTTTTTTTTGCGCAACTTCATCAATTTCTTTTCTTTCTTTAGAATCAAACCTTACAGTTACAACCTCAGAACGCACAACAATCACCAATGTAATACAGTGTATTACATTATTTAAAAATATTGTTTTTCAAGGCTTTTCCAGCACTATTACGCTTTCCCTTACTGTTCCTACTTTGATTGTCCTGTTGCGCATGCACTGGATCTGCCTTGCGACAATTTTCTGGGCAAGTTTGAAGCCGAGCTTTTCAGAAATTTTGATTATTTCATCGTCTGCCTCGACTGTCTCGTATGGGAAGCATCCGCCTCCGATTACAATAACTGCTTTTCCTCCCTGCTTCAGCGCAGTGAACAGGTTGCGCAGGACTTTTTCCATATCCTCGAAATAAGCGCGCGCAATCAATGGCTGTTTTGTTTCATAGTCTCTTCCTGTTGGGGCATCAGCAATGTGCGCCCTTAACCTTGTTTCCTGCGCATTGAAAAACAATCCGAGTTCCATTTTGTAAACGCTCGTGTATTCGATCTTGTTCAAATATGGCGGGGAAGTAATAACGCTTCCGATTGAATTTTCCTTGAGCTTTGTTATGCGCGCATCTGCCTCGAAAATTTCGGGTTCAATATCGCTTAATTTCGCCTGTTTCAAATCAATGAGCATTTTTTTTATTTTTCCGAGCAAAAGTTTTTTCACGGGCATTTCCGGCTTTTTCTGCTTTCTCAAAGAGCCGCCGATTTTTATCACGTTTGCAACCCTGCTTGTAGTGTCAATTAGCGCCAAGAGAAAAAATTTTCTTGTTCTCGCATCCGCTATCTCATTGATTTTTTTGTAGTAAAAAAAAATGTCGTCAAGGCTTTTTTCCCTGAACAATCGCCTTATCTGCTTGTTCGAGAATTTTCCAATCTGCCTTGGCTCTAATTTTGAAAATTCTTCAAGCTGTTTTTCAAGCTCTTCAATCCTGTAATTGCGTGTTTTTGCTTCGGAGACAAATGCAGCGAGCGGGCTTGCGTCAAAGCCAATGCTTTTCAATCCAAGCTCTTTTGCAGTTAAGAGAGTTGTTCCCACTCCGCAGAAGCAGTCAAGAATAGGCTCTTCAAGCTTGAATTCGCTTACTGCCCATTCCACAAGCTTTTTTGCAAATCCTTCCTTGTAATAGAACCAGTTATGAATCGGCTCTGTCTTGTTCGGGACAAAGGTTACTAGCTCTGCCAAATTGCTTGGAATCATAATTAAAAATCAGTGTGCATTAAAAATAAAAATCCGAAAAAAGCCGTATTTCAAAAAGTTTTTTTTTGCAGTTTTTTTTATCTTGCTGTTGCAGTGTATGGCCCTTTGACTGTTTGTTCTGCTGTCTGCCCTTCAAACATGTATTTTCCAGAGAAAGTTCCTGTTCCCGCAGAAGAAGGAGTTGTTAATATGTAAGTATAACTTGTGCTTGCTGCGCTTTGTATTACGAGCCATTTCAAATGCCCTGCCTGGCTGTTGTCTCCCGCGCCAGTGCTTTTTATTGCCCATCCGCTTGGAATTGTTTCATCTATTGCATAATATGTTTGCGCGGGACTCAGGGTAACTGTTAAAGTAACGTTCACATCTGTTCCGTGCAGAACGCTCTGGGAAAAAAAGCTTCTTATTACTGTTCCGGCAGCCGGCGTGCAGGCGCTTGTATTAGGACCATAGCAATCCGCATTGCAGCTTAGTGTTCCGGAAGCAAATCCTTCCGTTAAGCAGGTGTGCCCTGCCAAAGCAGTTCCATCGCAAACTTCCGGCGCCTGTTGGATATTGTTTCCGCAAACCGGCGCTGCTGTGCACTGGCTTGTATTGAAAGTGCAGTCTGCATTGCATGAAAGCGTTCCCGAAGAAAAGCCCTGTGCTGCGCACGTCTGCCCTCCAAGGCTTGTTCCGTCGCATGCTTCAGAGCCGTTTTTTATTCCATCGCCGCAAAATTGAGTTGTTGTGCAGGTGCCCCAGCCTGAGCAGTTTGAGGCGCATATTTGTGTTCCGGAATACCCGGAAACAGTGCAGGTTCTTGTGCTGTTTGGCGGGTCGCAAACTTCGTTTATGCCGTCATTGTTTGGCACTTGTAATTCTGAGTCTCCGCAATAAGTGCAATCAGCATCTGCCGGATAATGGCAATTGTTCGGGCATGTTCCATCCAAAGTTCCGCAGCCCGGTTGCGTTACTTTAGTTCCGCCGAAGCATCCTAAAGTCCTTGCTGCTGCGCCGGCTCCCGCGCATTGGTTCCTTTTCAGAATGCAATCGCTTGCAATGCAAACCCCTGTTCCGTCAGGGTCTGCGGATCCGCATTGGGCCGGAGTAATGGCTGCGCAAAGCGCATTTATCAGCTTCTGGTTGTTAGTGCTGCCTTTGCCGCTGCCACCAGCAAGCAGGCTGTTTATTGTGCTTGTTTCGCTCAGGCCGAGCAAAAATAGCATTAGCAAAGCGAGAAATATTGCCCCGCCGGCAATCATGGCATATTCCAAAGGACTGTATGCTGCTTTGTACCCGTGCTTTTTTCTAGCCATATTAATCAGCCATATTGCCTTTCAATGATAATAGAATAATTGTCCTATTTATACCTTTTGATTTTCGTTTTTTTTCTCCAAGCATGCGAAACAATGCGCTGCACGGGTTTTTTGCCTCGGAGACAAATGCAGCGAGCGGGCTTGCGTCAAAGCCAATGCTTTTCAGGTCGAGTTCTTTTGCTGTGAGGAGAGTTGTCCCTACTTCGCAGAAGCAGTCGAGAATCGACTCTTCAAGCTTGAATTCTTCTATTGCCCATTCCACTAGCTTTTTTGCAAATCCTTCCTTGTAATAGAACCAGTTGTGAATAGGCTCTGTTTTGTTGGGAACAAATGTAACTAATTCAGAGAGATTTGGTGGAATCATGCACAAAGATTAGAATTAGAGAAGAATAAAAAAAGAAAAAGCGCATTTTTTTCTTAAGCGGATGGTTCTAAATTGTCTGGGATTAGGTCTGAATCAGAATCTGTTTTGTCCACGATTGAAAAGCGCGCTAATCTTGCAAATGCATCTGTCAGCCCTTGTTTGTAGGCAACAGTAAAGTCCCCGTTTCCGTAAGCAACAATTCCGCCAATCGAAGCCGGAGGTTTGCCGCCTACCCACACGTTCCAAGAATAAAGGAATGCTCCTGTTTTTGAATAAAGGCTTATCTGATTGTTCAACGGGTCTGTGACATACACAATGTTGTATGTAGGGTCTGCGGAAATTCCGTATGGATACAATAATTTTCCTGTTCCAAAGCCGTAATTGCCACCAAAGCTTGTTATATAATTTCCTTGGGAATCAAATTTTTGGATGCGGTGGTTTCCCGAATCCGCAACATACAAGTTTCCTTGCGAATCAACAGTTATTCCCTGGGGAAATTTGAATTGCATGTTTCCTGTTCCTTCGCTGCCGATTGTAGCCAAAAGAACAGGATTCAAGGCGTCTAAAACATTGTATTTTTTTATGTTGTGCGCCAGGGAATTGCTCACATACAAAAAACCGTTTGTTTCGTCAATGGCAACGCCGCCTGGAAAAGAAAAGCCGTTGATTGTAACCGGCCGGGAACCCGAAGGAAAAGCCGCGGGATAGCCGCAGTTAATGCTTTGGTTTCCATAGCTTAAATCAAAGGATTTTACTGTTCCATTGCCCACCAAGCCGCCCGCGCCTCCGCTGTCAATGTCCCCGGAAATATAAACCCGTTGCCTTGCATTGTCAATTGCAATGCCGCTTGGAAAAGAAAAGCAATCCCAAAAATAGCCCCAATAAAAACCGTCGCTGATATCGTCTGTTTCCTGTGTATGGACATTGACAGTGTCAATGCCCGAAATTGGGCTGTAAAGCGTTCCATTGCTGAAAGCAAGCTGCCCGCCCACAGTGCTCACGGAATAGCGCTGCCCGCTGACAAAATCATTCCAGCTATTTGCAAGGGCTATTTTGCCCGGGTCAAATTGTTGCTGCAATATGCTGATTGTTTTGTCCTGTTGATTGTCTCCAATGGAATTGCCTGCGATTGCATACAGGCGCTTGTTTTGAATTAAAAATGCTACCGGGGTATTATCCTGCAAAAAAACAAGGCTTTTCAATGTTACATTGCTGCCCGCAGGAAACAAATATATTGCTTTTTTTTCGCTCCAGCCTGAAGCAGTCCTTTGCATTTCAAAAACCGCGTTTTGAACGGAAAACGCGATGTGCAAAATCCCTTCCCTGTCCAATGCCCAGGCATACGAAGAAGGCTTTGGTTCGATTGCCACTGGTGAAAAAGTCCATCGCTGGCCGTCAAAAAAGACTTCGTAGAGATAACCCTGGCTTTCCGGATTGAAAAAGAGGATTGAAATTTTTCCGTTTCCAAGCGGAAAAATGTCTTTTTTCATCAGCCAGGTCAGCTGCGTTCTGCTTGCGACGTCAGTGCAGTTGAATGTGCTTGTTGACTGCCATTTGTAATTCCCGTTCCACCATTCCCAATATGGGGAACCGCTTTGGGAGTCATAGAACCTTGCAATGCAGGTTTTTTTTTCGGGAATGTTGTAAAAAACAAGCCAGTACGCATTGATGGAACCATCAAACGCGAGCATTGGATACCCGTATGCCTTGTCAACAGGAACGCCTGCAGAGGGAACAGAAACATACTCCGTGCGGTATGCGGAAGTCCAGTTTTTCCATCCGGAACCGTCCCAAAGTTTCCAAACGCTTGAAGCGTCCTGCGGAAAATATTTCAGCATTGTTATTTTTGACTGCGGGCTTCCATATGCGTAACCATAGTTTGCGGCAGCAAGTATGGAACCATTGCTGTTAATGGCAAGGTCTCCAAGGCTGCCGTTCCAGGAATACACTATTCCCTGCCCGCCGATTCCCGTAAAATTCCCTCCACCGTTCCATTTTTGCAGGGAGTTTTCGGATAGAATGAAATTGAAGGAGTTGCCGTGTTCATCAAGGGAACTGGGCAATGTTTTTCTTGTTCCCTGGTACAATCCAAAAACAGTGTTTGCAGGAAATTCAAAAGCGCGCATGGTTGTGTTGGCTGAATTGAACGTTGTTTCCGTGAGTGACAAAGGAACAGGAATGCTGTTTTGCCCCGCGTTCCAGCCGTTTTCCGTGAAAAGCTCCCAGTTTTTGGATTGGAGATTAAGGCGCCCCATAAACATGTTTTGGGAAAGGGAATTCATGAGTGTCGAGCCGAAAAAATAGTAAACCGCGTTTGCTGTTGATACGGGATAGGCATCGGCGGTTTCAGGGCCAGTGTCGATTGGCATGCCGCTATTGAGCAAAACCCAGTTTGCCTGTGGCGCGCTGATTATTGTTAGGGAGATTGTTCTTGTTGTGTTTCCGTTTCCGTTTGTATTATTTGTGAATGTTATTGTGTCGCTGAATGTTCCTGCTGCAAGGCTGTTTGCTGTTGCGTTGATTGTTGCTTTTATTGTTTCTTTTGTTCCTGCGGTTATTGTTCCGCTTGTTTTGTTTATGTCCATCCATGCCGCTGTTTTTGCCGCTGTCCAAGTTATGCTTGCTGTTCCTGTGTTTGTCAGAGTATAGATTTGGCTGTCAGGGTTGAATGGGCCTCCGAATGTGCCTGTGCTGTTTAATCCGCCTGCAGGAGTTACAGTTAATGTTGCAGTGGGGAGACTGACTGTAAGTGCTGCTGCTCTTGTTGTGTTTCCGTTTCCATTTGTTGTGTTTGTGAATGTTATTGTGTCGCTGAATGTTCCTGCTGCAAGGCTGTTTGCGCTTGCGTTGATTGAGATTTTTATTGTTTCTTTTGTTCCTGCGGTTATTGCTCCGCTTGTTTTGTTTATGTCAATCCATGCCGCTGTTTTTGCCGCAGTCCAATTGATGTTTGTTGTTCCTGTGTTTGTTAAGGTGTAAACAATTGAGTTTGGAGCGAACGGCCCTCCGAATGTTCCTGAGCTAGTTAGCGTGGCTGCAGGCGAAACTGATAGTGTTCCTGTTTGGTTTGGCACGCATTGGCCGGTGTTGAATGTGCAGTTTGCATTGCAGGCTAGTGTTCCGCTGTTGTATCCTTGGGTTATGCAGGTTTGGTTGTTCAGGTTTGTTCCGTCGCATGTTTCTGTTCCGTTTATTGTTCCGTCTCCGCATGATTGTGTGCTGGTGCAGGCGTTCCAGCTTTTGCAGTCTGTTGCGCATGTTTGTGTTCCCGGGTATCCTCCTGTTGTTGTGCAGGCTGCCGGGTTTATGCTGCCTGGAGGATCGCAAGTTTCTCCTGTTTCTATGTTGTTGTTTCCGCATTGCGCGCATTGGCTTTGTTGTGTTGTTGTTCCGTTGCAGCAGTAACCGCTGTTTATTATCGCTGTTCCGCAGATGCAGGGAATTGCAATGGGGGCATTGTCAGCGCATGTTATACTTTGGCAGTCCGGATCGTTTGCCGGAGTGCATAAGCTTGGGCAGCACTGGTCTCCGCCTATGCATGCTGTTGTGTCTGCCCATGAGCAGCTGTTGTTTGTGCATAAAGCTATTTTGCAGTTTTGTTCCGCACAATCAGAAGCAATTGTACAGGTTTTTTGTTGGATTGGAATGCAGCAAACCTGCGGGGAGCATTGTGCTGCTCCGCCGGAATCTGTTTGTTCTGCAGGCAGGCAGGCTGCCCTGCAATTTCCGGAAATATCATCGCAGGCAGTGCTTTGGCAGGCGCCGCAGTCCTGCGGGCAATTAAGGCAGGTTTCATCAGCTTCACAGCCGTTAGTTCCGCAGCCGGAAGCCGCAATTTTTGTCCCGCTGAAACAGGCTATGCCCCTGTTGTCTGCGGATACTCCCGTGCAAATGTTTCCTTTCCATTCACACGTTCCTCCTGCGCATCCTTGTGCCGGTGATTTTGTTGTGCAGTCGTTTTGTAAAATGCCTGCGCAGAGAGAATTCAAAATTGATTGCTGCGTGTTTGCAGTGGCCGGAGTGCTTGCTCCTATTATCAAAAAAATTGCAAGAGTTGCAATCAGGACTATGCCTCCGGCAATCGGCAGGTATTTCAGTGCGTCCTGTGCGTTACTTTCATTCATTTATCGTAATCCCCTTTTTCTTTTATTTATTATTTTCTTATGCATGCAGTTTCATATTCTCGCGTGCGTTACAAGGCTTTTCAATGCGGAAAGGCATTTTATTCCGGGATAAGCCGCAAAGAAAATGAAGATTATTCCCGTTGTTATCTGCCTGCTGTAGATGAGGGGAACTCCGAATCTCGGGAGCTCTTCATACAAAAGTATTGCAATCCATGCAAAGCAGAGAATCACAAACAGGTTCAGTGCAAGCTTTTTCAGCTGTTTCCTTGAATATGAATCGTGCGGCTTTAACCGCGAGGGCTTTTCCCTTTTTGCTGGATGCGGCAGCATTGAAAAGAATTTTTCATGCATGCCGCGAAAATTGTACAGCGGCTGGAACAGGATTACTGTTATAAGGATTATAAGGAATGCAATCGGCGCAAGCAGTGCTGCCTCTGTTCCTGAAAAGATTTTTGCTGCAATTGCAGTGTTTGCAATTATTACGACAAATTCTCCAAGGGGGACAAGGAGTATTGTGGCAAGAGTCGAATCCTTCCTGTTCAGTCCGAAAAATCCTCCGAACAAGTGGGTTGAAACAGAGTGCGCTATCAAAGCCGCGGCTGCAAGCAGAATGCAGAGCCCTATCAAAAACGGAAGCTGTTCAAGGAGGGCGGGAACAGGCATTCCGTAAAACAATGTTGTGCCGAACGCGACAAAAAAGAAAACCAAAAAGAAATCCCTTACGAATTCAACATCCCTTTTGATTCTGTGCCCTGAATCTGTTTCCGCAAGCGCGAATCCCGCAAAATACGCTCCCAAGGCTGTAGACAATCCGAGAATGCTTGCAAGAGTCGCAACAACAAGCCCAATGCCAAGCGCGTAAAGCGTTACCTCTGTATGCCCGAACTGGTTCTGCCTGAGCCATTTTTCCACTATCTTTGACAAATGCGAAACAGCAAAGAAAGCCGCGACTGCAAACAACAGCGCTGTTATTACCAGCAATACCGGG
>DATDTD010000047.1:0-6207 GCA_035290965.1 archaeon
TGAAAAAAAGCAATGACCTTGAATTTGGGAAAAAAAATTTTGAAAAAATAAAAAAAAGCATGGACTGGCTTGTTTCAAGGGACAAGGACAATGATTTTCTTGTAGAAGAGGGAATCCTGAGCAACTGGGCAGAATCAATCCTCAAATATGGAAATGTGCTTTATTCAAACGCCTGCTTTTTCAAAGCCATGCAGTCTTTTTCGGAAATATGCCTGCTTTTGAAGCACAAGGAACTTTTTGAAAAAGCAGAAAAAACCGCGGTTTCAATAAAACAAAAAATTAATTCCGAGTTCTGGCTGGGAAACTATTATGCGGACTGGATTTTTGTCCAGCGCCATAATTTTTTTTCCGCTGACGGAAACCTTCTTGCGGCATTCTGGAATATTTCAGATTTGGAACAAAGCCAGATGATTGCAAACAAGATAAAACAGCACCAATTGAACAAATGGCCATTGCAGACAAATTATCCGCCATATCCCTTCTGGCGGCTTCCGATTGTTTTAATGCCGCTTGAAGAATATCACATTCACAACGGCTTTTCGTGGTTGTGGCTCGGCTGCCTGAACGCGCTTGTTTTGAACAAGGTAGGATGGAAAAAAGAGGCAAAGCAGGAAATAAAAAAAATTTCAGATTTGATTCTTGAAAACAAATCAGTGCACGAATTCTTTTTCGAGGGAAAGCCGGTCAAAACTTTTTTTCTGAAATCAGAGCCGACTTCAAGCTGGGCAGCGGGAATGTTTGTAAAGGCCTGCAAAGAAATCAACAAAAAAAGCGATTAAAGCACTATTCTTTGATTACAAAAAATTCTTTCATGTAAGAGTCCATGTCAACGAATTTCATGGTTGTGATTGCGGCATCATCAAGCTTTTCTGCAAGCATTCTTAACTGTGCTGTCTGGCCTCCCAGCTTTGCCATCCATTTTCTGCCTATTCCGAAGGCAATTGCATGCGCTGCAAGCTCGTTTGCAAGCCTGTCCTCTATCATAGGAAATTTTCCCATAAAACTTTTTAATCCGCAAAGCCGTGCTTTTGCTTCCTTTCCTTTTTCTGTGAGCAGAAACTCGGAGTAAGAGCCGCCAAGCTTTTCCAGAGCACTTTTTTCAATGGGCCCTGTTATGGGCAGAAAAACAAACCTTAAAATCCTTTCAAGCCAGTTTGGCAGTGTAATCACTTTTATTTTTCCCAGTTCCTTTTCGCTCATGCCTAAAGTTGAACTGCCGTAAAGTTCCTGCGCAGACTCCTTTACTGCCCCTGCAAGCTTTTTTTGGAAATCCTTGTCAACAAAGCCTTCTTCAATCATTCCGGAGCAAATGATTTTTATCAAATCCGAAAAATATTTTTTGTAAGCCAGGTTTTCTACTTCCCAAAATTCCAGGGCCTCTTTTTGCCCAAAAAGTTTTTGGATAAAAACGCTTTCAAAATTTTTCAATCCTGTTTTTTTTCCCGCCAAAAAAAGTTTTTTCCCGGCAACAGCAAAAAATCCCCTTATTGTCAAGTCAATGATTATTGCTGTTACTTCCCTTGAGCCTATCGACCAGTCAACAAGCACCCCGGCAAAAGCAGGGGGCACGATTTTTGCTATTTCAAAATCAGCCTCTGCAAAATCTTCCGAGCTTTCCATTTCAAAACCAGAATAAATAACCTTTTTGAACTTAAAAAATCTTTGGGATAATGAGCTTTGTTTTCTTTTTGTATTCCTCAAAGCTTTTTCCGAATTCTTCGGAAAGCATTTTTTCTTCCGCATGAATCCTCAGCGCATACCACGGAACAGTTATCAGCGCAAACAAAATTATTCCCCAGAAGCTGTTTGAGGCAATTGCAACTCCCGCCATGAAAATCAGCCCTCCAAAATAAGCCGGATGCCTTACATATTTGTAAGGGCCTGTCTGGACCAGTTTGTGCCCCTGTTTTATTTCAATGCCTGTGGAAAAAAACTTTCCGAGCTCATTAATGCTTTTTGAATAAATGTAAATTCCGACAACAAACAAAAATCCTCCAAGCAAAGCAATTGGAATATTCAGCGGCTTTGTAAAGAAATCAAATGCGCACACAATAAGGAAAACCCCGTATAGCGGAAAAAAAATTAACCTGTCGTCAAAACCAAGAGTTTTTTTTGTCGGCGCAGGAACAACCGCAAGCTGTGTTCTCCTGTAATAAAAAACAGTGAAAATGAACAATACCAGAAGAATTGTTTTTATGTATGGAAAAGAATCCAGCAGAATTGCGAGTATTGCGATTATTGCAGTTGCCATTGTTGCGCGCAAAAAAACATTTTTCCTCTTTTCCATGCTTCTTCTGTAAGCCCAAAATGCTTAAAAGGAGTTTAACCCAAATCTTGATTCAGCGGCTTTTTGCCAAAAACAAAAAAAAGGAACTGAAAAAATGCCAAGAAACAGGCCAATAAGCAAAAAGGCAGTTGCTTTTGCAAAGGCGTTGGAAACAAACAGGCCTGCGAACAGTGCAGACTTAAGGGAGCTTGCGGAATTTCACGGGCTGTCGATTTCACATGCAAGGGCTCTTGCAGGAAAAAAAGGCATCAGTTTCAGAATGTACAGCCTTCTCAGGACAGACATGCAAAGAAAGGGGGAGGTTGTCCTTGCGCAAAGGGTTTTGAGGGTTTTTGACAAACGCAAGGGCTTATTCAAGATTTACTGCAAAAAATATATTAGAATGGAAATTCCCTTCGAGTATTTACGGGATTACTGCATTGATGCCTCAATCAGGGCAGCAAGAAAATATACTTTCGGAACAGGCATGCCTTTTGAAGCATGGATTACCAACGGCTGGGCAAAAATCCAATTGCGGAATGCAAAACGCAGATGGTTCAAGGTTAAAAGAAGGACAAGGCAATTCAGCTCATTTGAAGGAAAAGAAAGCAGAAACAATACCATAGGAACAATTGTTTCCAGAGAGCCTGAACCATGGATTAAACAGGCAAATGCCGAAGAAAGGCAACGGCTTTATGCCGCGTTAAAAAGCCTTCCGGAAATGGAAATGAAAGTAATAAAAAACCGCTTTGGCATTGGCACAGAAAGGCTTACCAGCGAGCAGACAGCCAAAGCCCTCAAGATAAGCAGCAGGTCTGTCTACACTCTTGAAAAAAGAGCGCGTGAAAAGCTCCGAGAATCTCTCAAGGAATAAAAACAAAAAAGGTGCTTGAAAAATGCAGAGGCGCAGGCCGAGAACAGCTGGGGCAATTGCTTTTGCAAAAGCTTTGGAAACAAAAAAGCCGAACAGCAGTGCTGAGCTTGAGGCGCTTGCAAAGGCGCACAGAGTTTCCAGGCGCGATGCAAGGGAGATTGCGAAAGAAAAGGATATCAGGTTCAGGGAGCAGAACTTACTCGGAATCGACGCTGCAAAACCGCAAAAAGCCGCTCTCGCAAGAAAAGTCCTGAGAGTATTTGCAAAATATGAAAAGCTTTTCATTGCAATGAGCAAAAAATATGCCAGGATGGGAATTCCTTTTGATTTTTTGTGGGATAATTGCATTGATTCCTCAATGAGGGCAGCAGTAAAATATATGCCGGGAAAGGGAACTGCTTTTTCAACATGGATTATTACAGGCTGGGAAAGGCTGCAATTGCCAAGGGCAATGCGCAAATGGAATGAACTCGCAGGCAGGACAAAACAATTGAGCAGGCTGGAAAACCCTGAAGGCGATTCTTCGCGGCACAAAAAGGAAATCGCTGTTTCAAGAGAACCGGAATCATGGATCAGCTATGCAAAGGCAGAGGAAAGGCAAAGAATACGCGCGGCATTAAAAACACTTTCCGAAAACGAAAGGCAGGTAATCATTCACCGCTTCGGGCTTGCAGGCGCGCCGCTTACTCTTTTGCAAACAGGCAGAATTCTCAGAATGAGTTATGAAAATGTCCGCCTTATTGAAAAAAGAGCGCTTCCAAAGCTGCGCAAGGCTCTCACTGAATAAAAACAAATTTTGCGCTTGCTTTAAAACAATTTTCCGATTCCTTTCAGCCAAAAATATTTAAAAGGAGTTCAAACAAGATTCTTTTTGGATTAAAAGAAAGGGATTTTTTTGAAAAGAAGGCAGGTTAATGCGCAAAGAGAAAGCTTTTTGGATTCTTTGTTCAAGCAACCGCCAACTACAACCCAAGCGCTTGCATTAATGGCAAGAAAAAACAGGATTGGCTTTAAGGCTGCCTACAAAATTGCCTTGAAACAAGGCTTTGCTTTCAGGGCAAAGAGAGGCGGGCTTGCAACTGCCGATTCTTCAAAAGCAACAAAAGCCCTGATGAAAAAAGTTGCAGTTGTTTTTACAACCCACCATCACTGGTTTTTGCGCAAGGCAAAACCTTTTCTTGCAAAAGGAATTCCACTTGATTTTTTGTACGATTACTGCTTGGATGCTTCTTTGCGCACCGCAAAAAACTTTGACCCGAAAAAAGGCGCTTCTTTTAAAACCTGGATCACCAACAACTGGCGGAACGCATTATCCGCTGCAGAGCGCGCATGGAATAAGGCGAAAAGAAAAACAATTAATTTAAGCTCTTTGGAAAACGAAAAAAGCGAGCATAAAATCAGCTGGCGTGACAAAAAAGCAAAAACTCCCCTGGAACAGGCTTTGATTGCAGAAAGCATGGCTGATGAAGCAGTGCAAAAACAGCGGCTTGCAGTTGCAATAAAAACCCTGCCAGAAATGGAACAATTGGTTTTAAGATGCAGGTTCGGGCTTGATGGACAGCAACCCCTTACTCTTGAGGAAACAGGCCAAAGAGTTCATTTGACAAAAGAAAGAATCCGGCAAGTGGAAAAAAAGGCAATTGAAAGGCTCAGGGTTATTTTACGCGCAAAATAAGCTTGCTTTAAAACAATTTTCCAATCCTTGTTTTTTTATGATAACTCCAAAACCATTGTTTGCGGAAAGAATGCGCACTCTTCTTCCTGAAGAAAAGGATTTCACATCCTTCATGAACATTATTCATGAATATCCGCGCAATTACATCCGCTGCAACACCTTGAAAATTTCTCCCTCTGCACTTAAAGCGCGCCTGGAAGAAAAAAACTGGAAAATAAAACAGGTTTTTTCCTCTCACCCAGAAATAATGCTGATTGAATCCGCCTTAGAACCCGGCGCGCTTGGAAAAGCGCTTGAGCATCTTCTCGGATACTATTATGTGCAGGAAGTTTCAAGCATGATGCCTGCGCTTGCGCTTGAACCAAAACCCGATGACTTGGTGCTTGATTTGTGCGCTGCTCCAGGAAGCAAAACAACTCAAATCGCTTCCATGATGCAGAACAAGGGAACAATTGTTGCTAATGACAAGACAATTGACAGAATGGTTTCTTTGGTTTCAAACCTTGAAAGATGCGGATGCACAAACGCAATTGTTACTCGCGAGGATGCAATTGCATTCTGCAGGCGCCTTGAAAAAACAGGCTTCCGCTTTGACAAAATTCTTCTGGATGTCCCCTGCTCGGGAGAAGGAAATTTGAGAAGCAGCCCGCGCACTTTTACAAGCTGGAGCATGGCAGCAATAACAGAATTAAGTTCCCTTCAAAAAAAAATCGCTTTTGCCGCAGTTCCCTTGCTGAAAGAATCAGGAACTCTTGTTTATTCCACCTGCACGCATTCCCCTGAAGAAAACGAGGCAATTGTTTCTTCTCTTGCCGAAACTTTTTCTCTTTCAATAGAAAAAACCCTTCTGCCCTTAAAATGCCGTTCAGGCATTTCCACATGGCAGAAGCAGGCCTTCAATTCCGGAATTGAAAATTCCTGCAGGATTTATCCGCAGGACAATGACTCTGAAGGTTTTTTTGTTGCAAAGCTGAAGAAGGTGCATTCATGAAGCTTGTTTTTTTGGAAAGGGGAAAGCGCAGGGAGTTTGAAAAATTCCTTGAAAAACATTTTGGCATTCCTGAGCTTGAATTTGTTTTTGTTGAAAGCGAAATGGGAAAAATACGGGCTTTTTCAGGAAACCTGAGCAAGAATGAGATTTTGGAATTGAGCAGGCATCTGAACATTGAGGGCTTCGGAATTTATTTTGCAAAGAGAGATGGAAATGAAATCCGCCTGCGCCTTGACGCTGTTCACCTGCTTTCTGAAAAAATTTCAAAGGGAATCATTGATATTTCAGTTGAAGAGCGCGAAAAATGGATGCGCGGGGAAAACCTTGACTGTGAAAAAAGCCTCAAAGGCATTTTCATAATTAAGTGCGGCAATGATTTTCTCAGCAGCGCAAAGGCAGTT
>DATDTD010000048.1:0-29734 GCA_035290965.1 archaeon
AAACAAAAAAATAGTGGAAAAGCTCTGAGCTTCACATTCCCAGCAGTTTTTTGAATGCGTCTGCGAATTTTTTTATTCCCGAAGAGGCACTTGACATTCCCTTGAAGCGCCATTTGTAAGCATCCATTTCCCCCGGCCTGTAAGGTTTTTGTCCCGGGGCAAACAATTGCTTTCCTGTTGCAGAACCCGCCTCTTTCAATCCTTCTTCCCAGTTGGACATTGCGGGAAACTGCCCTTCTGCTTTTTCAACCTCTGCAGGAACTCCTTTGCCGAGCGCTTTTGCAACTTTTTTTGTTCCCGAAAAAAGCTTCTGCAGGAGCCATGCAAGCGCAACAAAAAAAGCCGCGATTAAAAAAACAAATCCCGCTACTGGCTGTTTTATTTGAAAAGAGATTAATGCAAGGACAAGCAATGCGAGAAAAATTGCGGATTTCAAAAAACCACTGTTTCAAATTCCAGAAGGGGATAATTGCTTCAGTATCCGCCGGGCCCGCCGAATCCGCCCATTCCTCCGTCCATTCCCATTCCCATGTCCATTGGCATTTGTTCCTGTTCCTTTTTTCCTACTCCGAGGATAATGGACAATATTACTAATCCGAACAATACAAGCGGCCATATTTCCTTTAAGCTGTCTGCGGCAAAATAAAGCACAAAAGCCGCTATCCCCAAAACAATTGTTGCCTTTACGCTTCTTGTTGTAAGAACGAGCACTGTGACTATTGCAAGCACCATCCAGTTCTGCTGGAACTGGATTGCCAGCATCATTAAAACAACAGCAATCATGAAAGTAAACGTGTCCATAAAATCCCACTTCACTTGAAAATGTGCATTTTGTCGAAAAGGCTCGCCCCGAATGTTGCTATCAAGAAAATTGCCACGGGAACCCAGACAAACCCCGGAAACTGTATAAAAATCAAGTAGGTTACGATTACAGCGAACAATACAGCGAGCTTTGCGCTTCCCAGAACCTTTTTTCCCCAGGAAAAAATCCATATGAAATAGAAAAGAGTCAGAACAATTCCAACATTAACCCATGCATCCATTTGAATCACTTTCGCAAAAATTATTGCCTTTAATTGTTTTTAAGGCTTTGCCCCGTGCATTGCAGTGCTGTTTATTCCAAATCCGGCAAGGCTGCAAAAACAAATTTTCCTTTTGAAAAACCGGCTATCAAAAGGTTTGCGTACTTGATGCCAGTGTTTTTATGAACCTCGTCTGCCGCTGTTCTCAGCATTTCCCGCGTAACTTCATGTTGTTCCTGCAGTTTTGCAAAAAATTCTTTTGCCCTTTTTGTTTTCTTGTCAAGGCAAGCCATGTTAAAGCAGCCAAGAACTTCTCCGAGGCTAGGGTTTTCCGTCCTTGCCATTGCAATCAAATCAAGTTCAGGGAGTATTGCATAGGCAATCGGTTCCAATAAAACATATGTTTTCGGCCTGAATCTTTTGTTGTGCGCCCTTACTTGTTGTTTTATTTTTTCAATGACTTCTTTTGCAGTAAACTTTCTTTTTCCTTCAAATTCGTGCGTTCTCTTTATTACAACAGGCATTCCCAGTGTTCTTTTTGCATTTAGCTGGCGGACTTTCCGCGCAAAGCCTGTTGTGCTGTTTTCAGGGACAAGTTTGGCAATGTCCAATTCTTTTCTTGGGTCTATATTTTGCAGCCTGCCCAAAAACTTGTACAAGTCCCTTAAATGCCCCTTTATTCTCTGCTCTCTTCTTACTGCTTTTTGCAGTCGTGTAATTGCCATGCGCGGCAATGGCTTGGTTGGCATTTGTTCACGCTTCTCTATTCAATGTCGTGCCTGTTCAGCCTTTCCTTAGTCCCATTCCTACTCCGAAGATTATTATTGAAAAGACATTGAATACCAGCAAAAAGTAAAACAAAATATACAGCGATGCAGTTACATACGCGTATTTTATCACAAGGAAGTAAATCAGGATTCCTGAAATTATCAAGGAAAAAATATTGCTTCCTAAATATCCGCGCACAGTTGAAAAAATCAGGAAAACAAGAATCAGCCGCATTATTATGTCTGCAAGCGGAAAAGCCATCATTACAAGCGCGGGCAGTATTGTTATTGCGAGCAGCGCAACAATGATTATTATTATCAGGTTTCCCTTTTCATTCATAAAATCACTTTGAAAAATTCAAATCGGCGGCGGTACGCGCGGCCTTGGGTGCAGCCTCTGCCTTCCCTGGTCAAAGCGGTTGCTTCTTTCCGAAAGGTCTTTTCCACTGCCTATCTGGCCTTCTCCGCCGCCCGCTCCGCCTGCCGCGATTCCCGGGAATGCGAATACAAAGTCAATCAGTATTCCTCCCACTCCAAACATCAACAGAGTCATTATTATGAAAGCGCTTTCAAAAAACCATGAATAGGGAGACATCAGCACTAGATAGGCAAGCCCGATTATTATTACTATGGCAACAGGCCCCTTTCCCAGATGCTGCCAGACAAATGCGATTATTGCAAGCAGCATGAATATTTTAAGCACTAAAAGCATGTCTCTGCCGAATTCAATGAAGCTGAAAAGCAAGAAATCAATCATCAGAAAAAAATAGGGCTTTCAAGTATTAATAACTTATCTTTTTTTGCAAGCAGTTTATTGTGCCGGAATGCAGGATTTTTCGAACTGTGCTTTCTTTTCCGCAGTAAGCAGTGCATCCACGACAGGCTTGGGGTTCCAGAAGAACTGGCTGCTTGCCCTGTTGCTTGCCCCTACTACGCAGACGCTGCCGTCCTTTACAAGTTTCAAAACATCCTCAACAGAACTTATTGACGAAACCCCGAAGCTGTTGAATTCCTGCCCCGGAACTCCGTTAAGCGCAACCTGTGTTCCCGAGCTTCCTGTTCCAATCAGCTGCATATTGTCTCCATATGTTTTGCGTTTCAGAACGCTGTTTGTGGCCTGCGGAGTAAAAACCAATCCCCGCAAATAAACGTCGCCTTTTCTCGAGGGATTGCACCACTCCAATCCATAATCAGTTATCTGTGTTCCAATTGCGCATTTTACATTTCCTGTAATGCCGCCATGCGTATCCCATGTGTCCTGCCATCCGTCAGACATGCCCGTATCCTTGAAGTCCTTGCAGTTTATTCCAATTCCTGTCCATCTGATCATTCTCTGCAGGGCTGTCTGCGGAGCGTTGTCTATCTCTGCGCTGTAAAATCCGAATGCGTCTTCTCCGGTTGAATAGGAAACATTCATTATTATCGGGGTTGCATAGCTCGGCATTAATGCAATGCTTGTGGAATCCTCCCCTGCTTTTACTTCCATTATTATTCCGCGCTTGTCAACATTGAGAGTCTTGAAATCACTTATTTTTCCCGCTGAAACCCATGCCCCGAATGCAGGGGTGCTTGAGGCAATGTTTGTGGTTGTTACTCCCTGCGAGGAGGAATTGTTTATGTTTATTGTTTCCTGGCTTTCCTGCCTGTAATTTACTCCATAGCCCTGCCTTCCGTTTTCAGAGTCGATTCCTATTCTTCCGTCAAAGGGAAGATAATAGAACGGGCTGTCGGGATTCGGAGTTTCAAGCTGTGTCATTTCAACTGTTATTTTTGCGCCCAGTTTGTTTTCTTCGAAGAAGTCCCAGTTTTCATTGCTGAATTCAGCGTTCAATACTACATTGTATTTTCCCGCCTGCAAGGGAGAGTTTTCAGTCGTTCCATAGTCAAATTTGAAATTTTCAGCGCTGTTGAAATATTCTCCCCAGCCGTTCTGCCTTGAATACATATCCGGGCAGTCGAAAAACGACTTGTTCAGGCAGAAGTCATGGAAGTCTTTCCTGAAATCGCTTGGATATGCGTCTCTTATCAGCAGTGCATTGAAATTTATTGCATTCAATACATTTTCTTTTTCCGATGCGCTCCATGTCGAGTTTCCGTTTGCCTCTGTAGCCTCAATGAAATCCTTGAGCCTTTTTGTATTGAATGGAGTGCATTTCCCAACCCCTGAAGAAGTCATATTGAGCCTTGCGCTTATTGAATCATTTCCAATATCATTGTTTTCGCAGTTCTCGCACAATTGGAATGTAACAGCCGCATTTACGGTGTATTCCCCCTGCGGAATTTCTGAAAATACCTGTGAAACAACCTGCCTGCTCAGCAAATTGAAATTCGCTGTTTTTGTTGCAATCACAGCGCTATCGGAACCATTTATTGTGATTGTAAGTGTTCCCTGCATTTCCTTTGTGTTAAGGCTTTCAATTGTAACGAGAATGTTTGCGTCGTTTCCTGTTTTCACTGCCTGTATTTTTGTTATTCCCGCATCAAGGCTTATTCCAGATAAAGTTTGTTCTGAAACAGAAGCCGCTGTTTCTCCTGTCGGGCAGTCAAACGGCTTGTGCGTGTCAATAAAGTTTTTGACTGTTTCAAGCTTTTTCAGTGTTTCAATGCTGAACTGCGTTGCATCGCAGTAAACATGGTTCGGGTTTGTTTCATCGCAGGTGTTTTCCTTTACTGAAGCCCAGTCCCACTGCAGCAATATTTTTGGAACAGCCTTTTCCCCTGTCACTCCGCTCAGGCTTCCGAGCACGCAGTTCGGAATAGGCCCCGCCTCTATGATTGTTGCAACAGGATTGAATGCGTTTACCTGTATCCTGAAATTTTCAACATAAGGCGTTGTTTTCTTTGTTCTTATTGTAACAGGCTTTTCCTCTGAATCAGTTTCGTAACGTGTTTCGTATTCAGTCCTCTGTCCCCTTACCTGTATTATCCTGAAAAGCGGTTTTGAAGGGTCCTGCTGTACAACCCCTGCCTCGTTTAAAATTGCGATTTTTCTTTTTTCATTGTTCAAGGATGCATTGTCTTCCCTCTGTTCAATGCTTTTCTCTCCCAAATCCTTTATTGTAATGTCAGTGCTGTATTCCTCGGAAAATTTTCCGTCCTCTATTTTTGCGTTCGGCATTAACAGCTTCACTGTGCTGTAGCCCAAATCCTTGAGGACTGCTTCATAGGAAAATTCTCCCTGCGCCTGCTTGGAAGAAGCAAGCTGCATTCCCATCATGTATCCCTGAAGCATGCTTCCCAAAAAGCTCGGTTCTCCTCCCGACATCTGTGTAAAGCCGAGAAGCAGCGGAAGCATAGCGCTGTCCATGCCGCTGTCCTGATCGTTGTTTGAAGCGCTGCCTGCCGAAGGAGTTGTCTGCTTGGGCACTGTTGGCTGTGTGGGAATTCCTGCATAAGTTCCGCTTGTGCCTGTTGCTGCTGTCGGCATTCCGACAGAAGGCAAAACAAACCCGCCTGTTGCAGGCTGTGAGGTTGCAGGCGGAGTTGTGCCGCCTGCCGGTGGTGTTGGTGTTGTTCCCGCGGGAGTCCCTGTTGTTCCTGCAGGCGCTGCCGGGTTTGTAGCGCCCGGTATTGTGGTTCCCCATTTTTTGGTTTGCGGATTGTATGTTATTCCCGCTATCGGCTTTCCCTGCGTGTCAAACAATTGGTTGCCTTTTATGAATCCGTATTCTGTTGAAGAAATTTTTCCGCTTGTATCATAAACATCCGCCTTTATCCATGGGTGGCACATTCCTTCCGCTGGTTGCATTACCTGCTGGCCGTTCTGGCTGTAAAACAAATTGTCTTTTTTGTACAGTACGTCCCCCCTGTCCATCAGGCAGTAATCTGATGTTGTTCCGCTTGTTATTTTGTTGAAGATTGCAGTCGGGCCGCCTGCCTGTCCCATCATGTTTGCCATTCCCATTAACATTGCAAATTTTTCCCCTTCCGACTGGGCTTTTCCGCTGTCTTTTTCGCTCCATGAAACAGTAATGTTTTCAAGCTTGTCATAGCAGTGATTAATCAAATTCGCTGTGTCGTATCCCGAGTATGCATCGTTGGGATTTTTGAATACGTCAAACTCAAACTTTGTCAGTTCAATGCAGCCGTCCGACTGGACTCTCACGCGCAGATTTTTAATGAATTTTTCCTGTGTTTCTCCAAAGCCCTGGGCAAAAATGCTTACAATATACTGCCCGGGAATTGCGCCGCTTGCAATGACATCTATTTTTGCAGAATCTTTTTCTTTCAAGGTAAATCTTTTTTTGCTTAATTCGAGTTCTGATTCAAGCCTGAAATCTGTAGAGGGGCCGCAGCCTATTGTTTCAATTGAAAAGCTTCCTGTCCCTTCCGGCTTTATTGTTATTATGTCGCTGTCAAAGCCAATGCACTGCAGCAGGTTGCTTATTGTAAGGTTTGCGGAAAGCGAATCCGTCAGTTCCTGTGTTCCCTTCCCTGTTTCCGAATCAGTGGGATTTTCCGCGCGGAAAATAATGTCTGCTGCAGCAACTGCGCCATAACCTGTGCTTGGAATAAAGCTCAAAGTTACTGTAAGTTTTTCTTCGGGCGCAAGCCTTCCGGCTATTCTCTTGAAATATCCTGAAACAAGGTCTGCCTGCGACTGTTCAGTTGCAACAGAGAACAATCCGGCTTCATTGCCCTTCCAGTTTACCTGTGCCTCTACATTGTTCAGGGCAACGGGAATTCCGTTTGCTGAGCAGTTGTTCTGTATTTCAAATTCTATCTGTATTGTCTGTCCCTCGGTAAAGCCCTGCCATTCTCTTTTTGTTATTTTGAAGCAGTTCGGATTGTCCACTTCTCCGCCCACTCCAATGTTTATTACTACAGGCACTTCATAATCCCATTCTCCGCCGAGAGCGCTTACTGTCGCCTTTAATGTTGCATCTATTGTTTTTGTTTCAGTTACCTGTTTTCCAAGGTCAGTGAGAGTTGCCTTCAGGGAAAAGGCTTTTGTTTCCTTTCCCGAAATTTTTTCTCCAAGATAGGTGTCGAGCCAGTTTTTCGCCTTCTGCGCGTCAATCAATCCCGAGAATTTTCCTTCAAGCGAGAGATTTGTGACTGTAAGCTCGACATTTGAATTGTTCTTTATAGTGAATTCAGCGTCTGCTTCCTGCATTGTTTTTGCATTCAGCGCAATTCCGATTTTATCCGGCTGCAATAATGCAATCTTGTCATCCACAAGGATTTCCATTTCAAACCTTTTGTATTCCGGCTTTTCGGCTATTAAAAATAATTTTTCTCCGGGCTGCTGCGATGGAAGCCTTAACTCGGCTTTTCCGCTAGAGTTTGTTGTTGCAGTGCTGAGCACATTGTGCGCCCTGTCCTCTATTTTTACAAGCGCGTTTTCTATTTCAAGGCCTGTTTCCTTGTCAAGCACTGTGGCAATGATTTTGTTTTCTATTCCGCTCGGCAAAAATTCCGGGACAATTGTAACAGAGAGCTCTTTTGTAGCGGATATTCCTATTGCAATTGTTTTTTCAAAAACAATTCTTTCCGCGGAGCGCAGCTGGAATTTTATCTGCGAGTCTGCTGTTTTCTGCGTTGAAAAAGCAAGGTTTCCCTTTATGGAAGTGCCCGGCAATAAGTCTCCCGCATTTGTCCAGTCTATTTTGCCGCCTGCTGCTGTTCCTGAAACGCTTGTGTTCTGCGCGCTGTTTATTGTATAATCCCCGAAAAGCAGTGCTTCGTCCTCATTCAGGATTCTGAGTTCTGCGCCGTAATAAGGCAGTGTTTTTGACGCATTTAATATCGCAAATGTCATTGCGTAATCCTTGAATATTTTTGCATTGTAGGAGCTTGTTGCTGATTCTGATATGCCTGCTTCAATATCCAGAATGCTTGCGCTGAAGCAGAATGTTTCATCGCACAATGTTTCGCTTCCGACATTGTATGCCGCCTGATATGCGTCAGCGTACAATGCCTGTTTTTTGGCAGTGTTTTCAGAGTTTCCCAGCTGGCTGTCAAGCTTGTCCCTGATATATTTTCCGTCTGAATCAACCGCATAAGCCCTGTACCAGAATACAAGCTCGTCCGATGCCTTTGCTGTTTCCTTTACTTTTATTGTTGCCTCAATGTTTGTTGTTCCTGTGCTGAATTCTGTCCATTCCCCGTTAACCCATTTTGCGTCATCCGCTGTAATGTTTTTTGCGTCCTGTTCGTAATTGTTGTTGGGCCTGAAGGAGGTTGCCTTTATTACACTCGGCTTTCCCGGAAAATTAATTTCTTTTATTGCAAGTGCATCAAGCGTCATTACAGTGCTTGTGCCTGTCCTCAAATGAACCCCGATTTTTGAATAGTCCTTGTTTACGGGCACTTTCACCTGCAGTTTTGCAGTGTATGTTTCTCCGGGAGCAAGCACTGAGGCTATTTCACTGCCCTTGTAAAATCCAAGGAAACTTATTTTTATGTCTCCGCTGATTATTTCCTTTTCCATTGCCGCAGTTATTTCCTGCACAGTGCTCGGCACAATCGGATAGACAACTGAAGTGTAATCAGCCATTCCGCTTTTTTCTATCCTGAAAAATATTTTTTTGTCAGCCCTTGAAACAAAGTCAATTGTCCCGTCCGCATTTTCAATCGGCCTTGAGCCCGAGCCTATTTTTTCCATTGTAGTTGAATCGTAAAAAAATACATCGGCCCCAGTCATTGGGTTTCCGTCTGAGTCGACTGCCTTTATGCGCAGAGTCCCGTCAGGAATAATCATTGTCACTGTAAGAAGAGTCGCATCGGAAATTCTCTGCTGGAATTTTGCAGTATCGCTCCATCCCGAGAAACTGCTTTTTATTGCAAAAGCCTTGTATGTTCCCGAAGGCACTCTTGAAAAAACCGCGATTCCATTTATGTCGCTTACTCTGTTTGCAAATCCTGCGCTGTAGCCCTCTTCATTGTACAATCCCACAACTGCATTCTTTACTCTTTTTCCGTCCTGGTCAATTACTCTTACTTTCAATGATGCTCCGCATTCACCCGAAAATTTTGTAAGCTCTATAGTCTGGGTTGAAGCGCTTATTCTCACTCCGGAAAGCACTTTGAGGCAGTAATTTTCAGAATCAATAAGAAGCGTGTATGCCGCGTCTTCCATTACAAAAAATTCTGCTTTGCCGTTTGAATCGCTTGTTTTCTGCCCTGCCTGGACATTTTCCTTTTCAAGCAGTACGCTTGCCCCGACAATTGCAGCCTTGCTCAGGGAATCCTTCAATTGCAGTGTTATTTTTCCCGCAATATTCCTTGAAAGCGCAAGCGTTACAGAGGCTGTTTTTCCCGCCTGAACAGCTGTTGTTTCAGAAACAGCCTGCCCGTACTGCGAGGTTGCAATTGTTTTTACAAAATAATTTCCCGCTGCCTTTGTGAATTCAACTATTCCCGCGGAAGAAATTTTAGAATCAATCGGGCCTATTCCTCCGGAACCATTGTCCCTGTACAATTGCACTGTTATCTGTTCTGTTACAGGATTTCCGTTGAACGTGAGCTGCACCCTCAAAATTCCCGTTAATTCCCCTTCAAGCGATGTTGTTATTGACTGCATGAAAACAGTCTGTTCCCCCGCACGCAGAACCTTTGAATTTATTTTCTGGAATGCGGAACTGTCAAAGCCTGCAATCAGGCCATTGCATCCGCTCGGCTCTACTATTTCAAGCCTGCCAGTAAGCACAGTCATTGTGCTTGGTGCAGAAACAGCAGTGTTTGTGCAGGAAAACTGCACTGTTACTGCATCTGTTATCGGCTGGTTGTATTCGTCCTTCAAAAGCACTGTAATGTGGTTTTCCTGCGAGGGAGACTGAAGTATTATTTCAAGCTTCTGGTTTGCGTTGCTTATTGTTGTTTCTTTTGTGGAACTGTCAAAGTTTTCCTTGCTTGCAGTAACTCTCACTGCAGCGCCCATTGGCAGCATCACTGCCTCTGTTTCCCCGAATTCGTTTGTTGTTTTTGTGCTGTTATTGTCTCCGAAGGAAATCTTTACAAGCGAGTTGGGAAGCGGGTTCTGCGCAGAGTCAAGCACCTGTACAGTGAAGCTTGCCTGTACAAAAAATCCCGCAATAAATCCCCATGAAAAAAACAGCGCGAGCGCTATTATTATGATAATGAAAAGCACAAAGCTCGGGATTATTTTGTCGATTTTTTCTATTACGCCGTAAACTGGAATTTTTGAATCCACTTTGTCCCAGAAGCCGTACCATTTGTCTTCGCAGGCAAAATAAATGTTTTTCAAAGAACTTCCAAGCCCCATGAGCAATCATCCGAGCGAATTAACAGATTAATACTATTCAATGAATGTATATTAATAGCATTCGCCTATTAAAAACTTTTTCCTTTGGGCGCGGCCTTTGCGCATGCGACGCGGATTAAAAAAGAGCATGAAAAAAAGAAATTTCCGCTATTTTGCGGCTTCTGCGGGATTCCATTTTATTGTCATTGCGCCTGCAGCTGCGGGGCTGGTTACAACGCAGGCTGTTTTTTCCTTTATTTTTTCGAGATAATCCTTTATTGTGCCGCCTGCCAAACCAGCCGCAGGCGAAATTAAAAGCGTCTCTGTCTTCACTCCGGGAACAACAGATATGCTTTTTCCTCCCGAGCTGATTGTTGCCTTTGCATTCGCGCATACTGCCTTGAGCGAATAGCTTGCTGCCGATGACGGGAAAAATCCTGCCGCAATAAATGTTGTTGCTGACTTCATGCCTGTTTCATTCAGGCCGAACCAGTTTGTATTAATGCCGGGGTCGCAGGCTTGTCCATCGGCAGGCAAAATTAATTTTTCAGAAGCCGCTTTTTCAGAAGCCCATTTTAATAACGGCAAATCCGCCTGCTGTGCCTGTGTTTCTGTTGTCCAGTTGTAAAGCACAATTGCCTTTCCCGCGCTGTTGGGGGTTAATTCCATTGTTATTTTTGCTGGCCATGAGGGCGAGAATTTCCATGCGGCAGTTGAAATTTCCAGTATTGTCCCTGTTTTTGTCGCATTATAAGTGTTATCCAGAGTTGCTGCAATGCTTCCGTTTCCCGTTGTGGAATTTATCGGGGTGTCTGCGCTTGCCGGCTTTACAAGCGGCAGCTGTGCAGCGCCATTTGCAAACCCTATTCCGTAATCCCTGTCTGAATTCTGCTCTGCCATTTTTCCGTCTATGGGCGCGCTGAGGAAGGTATTGCTCGGGATTTTTTCGCCGTAATAAGAGGCAATCTTTTGCATGTTGTCTAGCAGGCTAAAGTTTATGTCCCAATTTGTTTTGCTCCAGTTGTAATTGAGCAGTACTTTGTATTTTCCTGATTCCTGCAGAGGCATTGAAGGCTTTGCCGAAAATGCAAGCTTTTCTGTTTTCCCGAAATCAGAGATTCCTTTTCCAGTCAAGCCTTTGTCAGCATAATAGGAGGCGAAATTTGTTTGGAATGCCTGCGAGTAATTGTCCTTTATCAAAAACGCGTTGACATCTATATTTTCCTTGTAAAATTTCAGCAGGTTATCATAGCCTGCGGGCGCAGCCCGCATTTTTCCTTTCTGCATTACCCATTCCAGGAGCAGGGAATTCTTTTCCATGTTCAGCTTGTCATTGTCGACTGCGATAAGCTTGAATTTTGAATTCACAAGAATACTGTTCAATAAGTCAAGCGAAACCGGCACTATTCCTGGTAATTTTTGGTCAATTTCGACAATATAACAAACAAGTGCCTTGGAGAGATCGTTTGTAAAATATTTTTCGTCTGTTGATTCTGAACTAGCATAACAAGTTCCTTCGTCAGTTGTTCCTTCTGCTGCGGCAACAAGATTTTTCTGGAGTTTTGCATAATCCGCAAGAGTCAGATAGCCTTTAACAAATTTGCCCTCGGTTGTTTTTTGTTCCCCTTTTATTAGCCCTAAGTGTCCTAAGGTTGTCAAGTCGGAGCCACTTAGGCTTTGGTCGAATTTTGTCAAGTCTATTTCAAGAAGCACATAAACAGGATACTTTAGCTTTCCGGAAGTTTCAACAAACGAATCCTGCAGGTCTGTAATTGCGGCAACAATTGCTTTCTGGTCACTTGCGCCTTTTACTGCATTGAATTTTGTTTTTATATTTTCGTATTCATTGCCCGCGAAAACCTGTTTTAATATTTCTTCATTTGCCTTAAAGTCCAGTGAAACCAGATCGTTTCCAGTGCTGTCATTGAAAACAGCATGTTCTATTTTTGGATTTGAATCTGTTTCAAGCGCAATGTCTTCTATCGGGGTTTGTTCCAGTGCCCATCTGAACAATTCGGCAGTGTTCTGATGGCTCTTTGCCTTGTCTGCAGTATTTATTGCATTAAGAGCCTCGTTTGTTTGCTGGCTGCCTGCAGGTGCTGATAATTCCAGTGCAGTCACAACAATGCCCTGGTTTTTTTCCAGTTCTGCTTTGTTTGTGTTGACATACTCAAGTATTTTTTTGCCCTTTTGGTTCAGTGCAATTCCAAACTGGGCTGCGTCGCAGAACATTCCGCCGTTCCCTGCATTCGGAGTTGTTTTTCCTTCTATTGTTTCATCGCAGGTTTTTGCCTGCACTGAATCCCAGTCCCAGTTCCACAATAATCTGTCAAAGCCGTAAGCGTGATAAGTATCCATGCCTGTTTCGTCTGCTTTGCATGCCTCCAGGCCTGCAGTTCCAACCGGCGGAATAACTGTTCCCGCCTTGTATTCTGTTGTTTCACAATTGTTTACAAAGTTCGGCTCATTCAGATTGTCTGCTGTTATTCCTTCGTGCAAAACCCAGACCTTTACTTTTACTGGGAATTCAGGCGCGCTAGCAAAATAAACAGGCCTTCTCACTCCTACAAGAAGCGTTGTCTCGATTTTTGCGCACTGCATTGTCATTCTGCCTGTCCTTTCGACAGTCATTTTGACATTGTGCTTGTCGGGCGTAAGTGCAAAGGAAAGATTCACTCCCTTGGAATCTTCATATGTTGTTTTGTTCAATGTCAGTTCGTCGCTTAATCCGCATGCATTTGCCTGATTGATAATCATGACTGGATTGCTTGGATTAAGGAATTCATATTTTTGGCCCTGCCAATAACTGTTTTCCGATGGAATAAATCCCTTGTAATTCGGGAGCACGCTGCTGAAAAGCGCCTGCACATCCAGGGCATCCTGCTTAATGCACTGCTGGGGCGGAACATTGGGCGTAATCAGAGGCCCCGGCAGAACGGGAATTCCCTGCCCTGCGAGCCCCTGCGGATTGCGCTGCAATGCGTTGCGCATGCATGCGTCAATGCTTTCTCCCATTCCCCACAAATCTTCAAAAGAAACCCGGAAATAAGCTGTTTGTGTTCCAGCAGGAGTATTGTAATGAACCTGCGCTGAAGAGGAAACATTGCTCCTGTAATAGGAGCCCATTGAAGCCATTCTCAATCCGAATGCTGTTTCATACGGCAGATTGTTGTTTGAATTATTGCATAATTGCTGCCTGTACTGCATGTTGGGAGTAACATCAAATTCAACAACCTGTGTTATTCCGTTTCCTTCAGGGAATTTTTTGTCGGAATTAATGTAAATCGAATCAATCAATGGGCAGGCGCCTTCATAGCCTCCGCTTGATGCATAATTCCAGCCGTTGCTTCCATTGGGAAATGCGCCTCCCATATTTCCACCCTGAGCCCCGCCGATATATCCGCTTGTTGTTCCCGGATAGAAAAGCCCTGCATTCGGCTGTGTCTGGTTATAATAGCCCTGCCCGAAAGGCGCGCTTGTTCCGTTCGGAACATACTGTTCATTCGGAGAATAGCCGGGATTTTGAGGGGCTGCTCCCGGATAAACATTCAAAGGAGTTGTTGCAGGAACATACGGCTGCGGAGTCGAATTAATGTATCCTCCGCCTGAAACAGGCCCGTTAACTCCCGTGTATCCTGTTGCAGGATCATAGGGCGTTCCAATGTTTTGCGGCATTGTCTGGAATAAAAGTGTTCCTGTTTTTGTTTCCTGCTGTCCTGAGAACATTCCCGTGCCAGTGTTTGTTCCCGGAACCCTGCATGCGAATTCTACTATTTTGCTTGTTTTCTGGAGTGAAACTCCCAAATGATAGCAGTAGTTATAGATTCTTGCAGGCTGCGGCGCGCCATAGAAACTGTTCAATGAGATTCTTGTGGGCTGCAGATCAATGCAGTCGTCGCTTATTTCTTCGGGGCGTAAAACAGTTGCAAGTATTTCCGCAATGTTGCTTGGGTTTTCCTTGCTGCCCTTTGCTTTTGCCTTTACCTTTATTGAAAACAGTCCCAGAAGATATCCGGCGTCAACCTTTACAGAGTCGCTCTGCCCCGCATCAAGCGAAAGCTTGTTTTTTGCAAGCTGTAGGTTTTGTTCTGCTTCAAGTGAAATTTCAACTGGAACAGTGCATGTGTTTTCTATCTGGAAAGCGCTCTGGCTTAATCCTGAACTAAAGCTTCCTGCCGCTGCATTGTCAAAGTATCTGCTCTGGAAAGGAAGGTTTGCCTGTGCATTCGGATAGCTCGGAGTTGTTCCCGAAAGATATCCTCCTCCTGTGCCTGTTGTTCCGTATCCCGCGGGTGTTCCGGCAGTGCCTGTTCCCGTTGTGCTTAGGTATCCGCTGTTTGTTCCTGTTCCGTATCCGCTGTTTGCTGTCGGATTGTATCCGAAGCTGTTATACTGGTTATACCCTGTATTGAATGCAGCGGGATAAACCTGTATTTCTGTGGGAGTAATTTTTACGCAGTCTGCCAGATTGTTTACGTTTGTTTCTGTTTCAAGCGAAACAGAAATTTTTTCAAGTTTTTGTTCAGTCGGATTTGTTGCCTGGAAAATTATTTCAGGCATTGCCTGCGAGGCTGCAAGCTGTTCGGGAGAGAACTGCATTGTAAGCGTTAATTCTTCGCCTGCAGCAAGCAGCGGCAGCACTGAAGTGAATTCTGTTCCGATAACTGTTTTTTCTGTTTCGTTAGAGCTTGAATCTGTTATTTCAAAGGAGCCGTTTTCAGTTGCATCTTTCCAGTCTGTTTTTGCCTGCAGGTTCTGCAGTGCAATTGCCGCCCCTCCAACTGTACAGCTGTTTGTGAGTGTTGCTTCAAGCGATTGTTTTTTTGTTCCTGTTGTTATAACCCATTTTACTGGCTCTATTGAAAGGCAGTCCGCAGAATCAACGCTGCTTCCCAATGCGATTCTTATCTGCATAGGAATGTTTTTTGCAAATGTTTTTTTTGTGTCCTGATTTGTTGCTTCTATTGCAAGGTTTCCCTTTATTGTTATGGGCCTGCTCTGCAGCAATCCCTTTTCAGTGAGCCTTGCTGTAAGGAAAAAATTCATGTCAGAATCAACAGGAATCTGGGTTCCTATTGCACCTTCTGAAAAGAAAAATTCTATCAAGTTTTCCTGCGACAAATTGTTCACTGCAAGAGAGGAAATCTGCAGTGGAATCTGCGTTGCGTTTGAAAGCCTTACTCCTATGTCTTTTTCAAATTCTGCCGCGCTAAGTGTTTCAGTTATCTGCGGGGGAGTGGCAAGGAGAATTTCGTTTGTTATCTGCTGCGAGATTTCAGCCTGCTTATATCCCGGCTTTGAGGCAGTTATCCTCAGCACTCCGCCTGCTGCGGGGGCCTGGAGCTTGTAATTCAATTCCCCGTTTGCATTTGTTTTTCCGGAAAACAATGAATTTCCGTTGAGATAGATTGTAACAATTGCCTCTCTTATTCCTGTTTCATTCTCGCTTACCTTTACTAATAGTTCATTATCTATTAAGGGGACAATTATTTTCGGCAGGAGGCTTATCTGCATTTCCTTTGCAGCCTCTACATTCACAACTATTGAATCGCTGAAAACTTTTCCGTTATCAGTCGATATTGAAATGTCAATCGGGTTTGCGCCGTCTTTTTCCGCCAAAAAAACAATGTTTCCGAATACAACGCTGTTTTTCTGCATTGTGCCGATTTCCTTTTCAAGCAAATAATCGTTGACAGTTCCCTTTGATTCTACCCCGAAGGCATCCCTTATTGTGTAATCGAAGAATTTTACTGCGCCTGTTTCATTGCTGATTTTCAATATTGCGTTTCCGAATTCCTGTTCAGAGTTGTTTGAAACAGTGAATGAAAGCCTGTAGGAGTTTCCCACTGTTGCTGGAAATTCGCTCACAACGCTTGTCTTTGTGCCTGTTGAAAGCTCCTCGATTGTATAGCTCTTGCAGAAAAATCCCGAGCACAAATTTGAAGGCCCTACTGTAAAGCTCGCAAGGTTTGCGTTTGCATACAATGCCTGCTTGTTAACGCTGGATTCAGAGCTTCCGAGCTCTTTATCCACAGGAAATCTCACATAATTGCCGCTTCTTCCGAAGCCCCTGTACCAGACCTGAAGCACTTCTCCCAAGAGCGCAGTGTCGCGCACCTGTATTTCTGCCTCAACTTCATAAACTCCGCCTTCAGCGTTTCTCCATTCCACATTTGCCCATTTTGCATCCCCTGAAGTAAGGCTTGCGGAGTCAGTTGCATATCCATTATCGGGGGTATAGCTTGTTCCCTTTACAATGCCGCGCGCTGAAGCAGAAACGTTTTTTATGTAAATATTGTCTTCGTTCATTGTTGTTGTTTTTCCGCTCTGCGAAGTTCCCGTCCTCAGATGAATTCCCGCGGCCCCGAAAGAAGTCTTCTTGGGAATTTTCAGCAGAACAAGCGCATTGTATTTCTGCCCTTCTGTAACGCTGCCCGAAACAGTTTCATTGTTTAAAAATAATTTCAGTTCAACCTCAAGCTTTGAAACATCCTTTATCAGAATAATTTCTTTGCTCACAGTGCTTCCGGGATCAGGCACAATTGATGCAGTGTTGTAAGGCAGATATCCCTCTGCTTCTGCCTTCAGATAAACAATTTTGTCTGCGCGCACTTCAAGCTCTGCTGTTCCTTCCGCGCCTGTTGTTTGCTCTGTTTCTGTTTTTGCATCCCAGATGTTTATTGCCTTTACGCTCGCGCCTGAAACCGGGTTTCCGTCCGAGTCCTTTACTGCCACATTTATTTTTCCATAGCCAATGTCAAGCACAATTGTAACTGTGTTTTTCTGCCTTGCAGTGAGAGTTATTGGCGCTGATTCTTTTCCTGTGAATCCCTTTTTCTCCGCAAAGACAGTGTAAGTATCGAAGGAAAGGTTTGCGAATTCTGCTTTTCCGTCTGTTCCCGTTGCCTTTGTCCCTCCAAGAGTTTTTCCGTCGCTCTTTTTCAGGGCAAGCTTTGCGCTTTCAACAGGATTTCCAAGAGTGTCAAGCACTGTAACGTAAAGCGTGTTGCTGTTTGAAGGAGTCGAGGCTTCAAGGAAAATCTCGTTTACAGAATCCGCGGGAGAAACACTGTTTACTGTTGCAAGGAGATACTGGGGATGGTCTATTTCAAGGCTGTAAAGCGCGCCCTGCACTGCGTCGAATTCTGCAAGCCCTGCTGAATCAGTGTATTTTGAATCAAGGACAGTTGAATTCTGCTTCAATCTTACTGTTGCATTCTGCACAGGGCTTTTGCTGGCACTGTCCTTCACAAGGACTTTTATTTTTCCAGTTGTGGCTTTCTGCATTGTTACATTGAAGGTAATTGTCGAGTTTGCGGCAAGTTCTTTTTTATCAGGGCTTCCGTCATACTCGGCAAAATTCTGCGCGTGCACTACAATGAAATAATTTCCCGTTGGAATGTTTGCAAATGCGACTGTTCCCGAGCTTGTCGAATATTCCTCTCCCTGCGGCATTCCCGAAGCAGTCAGCAATTGCACTGTTGCCCCCACAACCGCGTTTCCCTGGGAATCTTTTATGATTGCATTCACTGTTCCTTTTTCAGTTACTGCTGCATCCAAAAACAGCTGCATTGTGGTTTCAGTAATATCCAGGGAGTTCTGCGTGCTTGTGAATCCTGCTGAGGGAACTGCAATGAGGTTTCCGCAGTTTTCAGGCACCTGTATGTCTATTTTTCCATTGCTTGTTGTTTTTGTTTCCGCATAATCCGCCTCTGAATTCGAACAGCTCAAATCAATGCTTACGGGCTGAAGCAGCAGAGAGCTTGTCCTGTCGTTCATTATCTGTATTGTCCTTGAAAGCATCTGCGCCGCAATCAGCATGTTGAATATCTGCTTGTCCATTCCCGCTGAAACAGTGATTGTTTTTGTCTGTGTTTTGTATCCTTCCTTTGAAACAGTTATGTCAGCGCTTCCTAGCGGAATAAAAATTTCTTTTTCTCCGTTGTCTGCAGTGAAAAAATTCAGCGAATTTCCCGCTGCGGAAACAGTTATTTTTGCGCCTTCAAGCGCTGTTGTATCCGATGCGTCCTGCACAAGGAAAATCACTCCCGCCTGCGCGGGAAAAATTAAAAATGAAACAAGGAAAACAGCGGCAATAATTATGAGAATGAGAATCAGCAGCATTATCGGAAAGCTCGGAATGTTTTTGGATTCGATTGCATCGACAATGGGATAGAGGTTAATGCCCTTTTTGTCAAGCCAGTCAAGGAGCGCATAGTATTTGTCTTCCATCCTGTAATACAAGTCCTTTAGAGCCATAAAATTCACTGAATAACCAAAACAGCTAAATTGGCGAAATAATAATCCTTCTTTTAATTTATTAATTTAACTACTGCCCAGGGGACGGCAATAAGCATTCAATTGGCTTCGGAGTTCCAAAGTTTCCTGCACTGCTTTTCTTTGAAACGCATTTCCATCCGTCTGTTCCGGGCTGGGGATTTCCGGGAAGCGTGCCCGAATATCCCGGATCTAAAGTTATGCTGTAAGTAAGCGCAACGTCTTTTTCAATCCTGTATGAAGGATTGTTGTCAGTGAAAGCCACTGTTGCGCTTGCGCTTGTTATTTTTGCGCAGGAAGAAGTCTGCACCTGCGGCTGAGTGCTGCCTTCCAGCACAAGGCTTTTTGTCTGTATGCTTTCTGCGCGCGCGCTTGCCGATTCAAGCAGGGGGCATTCCGGGTCAGCGCCGCTTACAGGTGCAAAAAGCGGGTCTGTTGCAAAATATAATTTATCCCTCGCGGTTTCCGCAATCCCGCAGATTTCGTTTTTCACGAGCCTCTGCAGGACTTCGTTTCCCGAAGGAAGGTTTGCATTGCTTCTCGAATATGCCGCGTCGTATCTTGCCGGGGCAGGAGTTTGCAGCACGCATGTTGTGGGATAAGTCTGTTCAAGGTCAACACGGATATACGCAGGGTCAAGAAAATTGTCTCCCGGGCAGCCGGATGTAAACCATTCTGTCTGCAGCTGCCTTTCACAGGGGCTTATCCTCGGGGCGCAGCTTCCCGCATCGCACATTCCCAGCAGAAGGCTGTTTATTTTGGCTTCTTCTTTTTCGCCGAACAGCCCAGCATCAATGCCTGGTTGCCCCATTATCTGCGTGTCAATGTCAAGATTCCCTGTTTCGGAAAAATGCGCCAGTCCCCTTGCTTCAGCAATCGCCTTGAATAATCTCAATGGGACATAAATTTTGAAGTTTGCCCGCGGCAGAATAACCTGGCTTATCTGTTCCTTTGTGGCTGCATTGACGACAGTCACTTTCGGCATGCACTCGTAATCTTCAGGCGCCAGGCCCGCAATCGGCAGGTTTACGTAAAATGTTCCCAGAGGACAGTCCCAGGGATTCCCGTTTTTGCATCCGACTACCTCAAAAAAATTGTTTCCCGCATTGCCGATTGCCGTAATTATGCTCTGCTTGAAGCAGTCGTTCAGCGCGTCCCTCTGCAGTGTTATGGTGTATGCCTTTGTTATGCCCGAGGAGCTTCCAGAGAAATAATACCCTATTTCTGAAGTCATGTCTGATGCAAAGCTCGTTACATTCGAGGTTCCTGTGCCGAATTTCGATTCCACGAAATTCTTTACTGTGTCGTTCCATGTCGTGTTTCCGAGAGGAAGCGAAAAGCTGTTCCGTGTGCCGCCCACTGTGTCGGTAACATATTTTGCAAGGCTGTGCCTCAGCGAATAATTGAATGTCTGCATTGCGTCCGCAACTGCATTGTCGGCAACTGCCTCAATGTCGCGCCTTGCCTCTGCATTCTTGAGCATGTCTGCAGCCATTCTCTCTGATTGAATCATGCTCTGCATTAACAGGACAGTGAGCGTGATGAGAAGAAAGCTCACTATTGCAGTGAACAAATTGAATCCGCGCGCATTCATAGGCATGGATTAAAAAAAGTGCAAGGAACTATATAAACGAATCGCGCGCTGTTTTTTTCGGAAAAAAATCAGCTTGTTGTTATCTCTGTTGCCTGCCAGTTTTTCTGTGCCGTAGTTACTGCGTCGTAGTATTCTTTGTCTCCCTTTGACAGTTCCTGCGCGTATTGCTCGAATGTTCTTGTCTTGTTCTGGCGCAATTTTTGTGCAACGCAGGTGACATAACTCTTTATTGTCTCCCTGGGCTGCTTGTCCCATTCGCTTGTAAGCCTGCAGTCTGTTTTCTCAGGCTTTACTGTCATCAAGGCAATAATTTCCGATTCCGGAACATTGTCCGCCGGATTAGTCGCATCGCCTATTCTTGCGAGTGCAAATGCAGTGTTGTTATTTATGTAAGCTGCAACATATCTGGCGTCAAACCCAGCGGTATAATTCGGTTTTAATTGCCCTATGGGTTTGAGTTCTTTTTCAAGGAAATCATTGCAGTTGCTGTTTTGCCACAATGCAGCTTTTTTATCCGCAATTGCCTTTGCCATTTCCTCGAATTCAGCAGGGGTTTGCAGAATAGCGAAGCTTATTGTTTTTGTTTTTTCGCCTGTTCCCGTTATTTCAATTTTGTAAGTGTTGTTTTTGATTATGATGAAGCTTGAAGCAGAGACAGCGGCTCCCGACTGCTGTGACTGTGGAGTCGGAACAACCTTGTTTATAGGAACATTCGGATCAGTGCCAATTTTTTCCCACCATTCTTTATAGCCTGTTTGGCCGGCCCACATTTCTACAAAGCCCATTCCCGCTCCTTTTACCATGCCCCAGGTGATTGTTTTCAGATTTTGCCAATTGAAGAATTTTTTGCTGAAAAAATCTTTTGCTGCCTGCAAAAATCTCTGGCCTCTTGTTTTTGCAGAGCCTGTCTCAAACACTTCTTTTGCGGCATTTTGCAACCCTTTTCCTTCATCTCCATTAAACAGCCCGTTGCTGAATTCCCTGAAAGTGCTTTGCCCGATAGTGCCGGAAACAATTCTTTGTTCAACCTTTTTCTGGGCTTCTCCCACAACGCTTCTGCTCAGCTGGTCCAAATCACTAGAAACCCCGACAGTCCATGTTGGGTATATATTATCGCCAATTTGAACTCTTCCAAGTGTTGGCGTGGTATATGTTATTCTTTTACTTTTGATTATGTCATCTACATCATTCATTATTCCGTCGCTAATAAGTTTTCTTCCATCAGCTGTTGCGTTGAGTTTTGTTTCAATCTGGCTCCTAACGCTAGCTACCCATTTTTGTCTTGTAGTAGTTTTAAACTTAGCAAGGCCAGACTGTTCTTGTGTGGTAAAAGCTTCAATTTGCGGCCCCTGAATGCCTTCCATAGATAACGTTTTGTTTGCCAAATCAAGCCTTTCCGAGGTCAGCAGATTATTCAGTTTTTTCGGCCAGTTCGGATCGGAAGACAGATTGTATCTTTGTATGTATGTGACAAGGTCAGGCCCAATTTCAGGAATGCTTTTTTGTGTTGCATCGGCAACGACATCGCCGATTCTTATTTGGCCTATATATTTTCCCTCGACAATTTTTGGTTTGCCCTGATACTGTAAAAGGTTTATTCTTACCCTGTCTTCAAATAATTGTCCCATGCTAGTTTTTCCTTCTGTCAAAAGTTTCCACTCGCTTTCACCAAGGTCTTTGAATGTAGTTTTTCTGAGTTCAGCCATGAATTTTGTGCGCAATTCTTTTGCAGTTTCACTTGCTGAAGTCGGCGTTATTGTGTCCCAGCCCCTGGTAATTCCTGATGTTACCGAACGCATGCTGATTCCCAAACCTGCCGGCCATCCCATTTGCTCGCCGAAACTCGGAACATCCTGGCTTGCCGGAGTCTGTTGCTGTGCTTCACTGGTTACAGGAACAGCATTTTGGGCTGATGCCGGGAATAAGGTATTTGCAATCGGGCTTCCAATCAGCGGAATAAATTTTATTATTGTTTTAGTTATTTCTTCTACAAATTCTACTCCTTTTTTCCAGTCCGGGCCCATGTCCTTTAACAGGTCTTTCGAAGCCCAGGTTGCCGGTGCCACACAAACCAAAGCAATGTCTGCAGCGCCCCGCACTTCTCCATTCCACCAATTTAACAGGAGAGCCATAAGGCTGCAGGGAAGCGCGTATCCAATCCATGTTGCACCAAGCCCTTTCCAGGCCATGTCTCTTCTGATTTCAGGAACGTTTGCAAGGTCTGTTCCAGGTGCAGCGCCGACTGCCTGTGCAGCAGCCGCGTCTGTCTTTACAGACAAAATATTTTGTGCCAAATAATCATAATCGACTTGGTCAGGAGCGTCTTTCCATCCGATTGTTGCGTATGCAGCAATTTTTTCGTCTTTCTTCGGGGAAGCATCATTCACGTAGCCTACAAGGTCGGGTGCATAAAGCCCGCAGGTACTAATGGTTATTTCAAATCCCTGTGTGGCCCTGCTCTTTTGGCTTTCAGCAATGGGTTCTGCACTCAAGGTAATGCTTTGCACTGCCGAAGGGGCAAACACAAAAGAGCTGCCGGCTGTTTCAGGCTTTGAAGGATTCGGCACACTGCCTTTTACAATAAACTTTATTTTTGCTGAGCCTGTTGCAGGCTTTGCCTGCTGTGTTCCTGTTGCTGCATCTGCAAGCAAAACCTTTTCCTGTTCTTCTGCCTGTGCGGTTTTTGCAGGAGGCGCAGTTGCAGGAGGATTAGTTGGAGCGCCTGTTCCGCTTGGAGCAGTTCCTGCAGGATTAGGCGTGCCTGTTGCGGCTGCAGGCTTTGCCGCGCTTTGCAGGGGATTTAATTTTAGCACATTATTTGTTGCTTCGCTGTTTCCGCCGGCATATTCTGTAAGCAATGTTTTTTCTGTTACTGCATCAACTATTTTTATGTAATCGATTCCTGTTGTTTGTTTGCTTGAGTCAAGGAAATTTGTCGAAAGCGTTACTTCTTCTCCCGCCTTTCCAGTGACTGTGAGCTCGATGGAAGTTTCTACTCCCGAAACAGCGATTTTTTTGGGGCCATCGATTGAGAGAGGCGCGTCCGGGGTTTCATAGGATTTTATGAGCATGTAGCTCTCGTCCTCTGAAATGCACGTATCAGAGCTCGGGGCTCCGCTCATGATTGATTTTATTGCGGCTCCGGCTTCCGAGGCTTTTTCCTGGCTTGTTTCAATTCCCGGCCTGAGGTTTGCAGTGATTGTTTTCGGCTGTGTTCCGGAAACATTTTCAATGCTTATTTTTGCAAGCGCGTCATTGTTGTTTCCAATGATTATTTTGAGGTTGTTTGTAGTCCGAAGGTCTGCAACCGCCCTTCCCTTGTCTGCCTTGAACAATTGCTTTGCAATCGCGTTTCCTGCTGTTTCAAGGTTTGGAGTGCCGTAAACAACAATTCCCGGCCATGCAATGTTATAAGAACTGCTGCTCAATCCCTCATCAACAGGCAAAAAGTTTGCAATATTCTGTATTTTTGAGGTGCATTCCGGAGTGTCTGTCCTTGCCTGCTGTTCCTTTGTGTCAGTTGAAGCAATTTCAGGCTTTACAAGAATCATGAAATTGTCCTTGATTATTTCATTGTTGATTGCCTGTATTGCGCCGTAAATGTTCAGGACATATGTCCCGCACCCCTCAAAGTCTGTTCCGAGGTAAATATTCCTTATGAATCCGCCTTCGGCAATTAATCCGAGAGCTTTTTCGTCCACAATGTCAGTCCTTTTCTGAACGTCATAGGTTTCTATTTCAGTTATTTTTTTCTCTGCAATTACCTGTTCAAGGAGGCCTGGAGTCATGCTGTCTAACTGTACATAAACCCTGAACGGCTCTGATTTTACTCCCAAATCTGCAAAAGTGCAGTAGCTCTGGTTGTTGCACGTCAGATTATATGTCTTGCCTGCATTTGTTGTTGCCTTGCTTCTTGCCTGCTGAACTAGTTTTTGTATTTTTTCGGCAAGCACAGTTGCAAATGTTTTCGCATCGCAGTATCCTGTTATGCAGTCGCCTGTTTTCGGGAATGTAATTTCCTTTTCAGTCTGCATGTTTTCGCAGACCTTCATTTTTATTTTGCTTCCCTGCAGGCTGGGCCCTGTTGTTTTCTTTTCGCCAATGCTTATCCTTACTGCAAGCGGGTTTGATTCAGTCCATTTCTGGCTTCTTACAAGATAGCCTTTTACTCTTATCTGTTCTGTCTTGTTCATCTGCTGGAGAATAGTCAATTGCAGCCCGAATTCCTGTTCAGAGTTTGCGGGAACAGTGAAATCAGGCGGCAGTAAATAGAGCGCGTTGCTTCCAATGCTTGCGGGAAGAATTTCCCTTACTCTTACTTCTTCTCCGCAGCTGTTTTTCACTGTGATTGATTGTTTCTGGGTTCCGTAAGAGAGCTGGCTTTCAAATGCAATGCTTGTTTTTGCCGAAAGTTCTAGGCACTGGCTTCCGGGGTAATTTACGCTCACTGAAGTTGTCCCGAAATCCATCTGCCTGTTCATTACTACCCCCGTATAATGCACTGCTCCCTGTATAGGGCCAGGCAATGCATTCGGATTGCTTGTCTGTGCAACAAGATATCTTTGGGGAGAAAGCGCGCTTCCGGGGGCAAGGAAACCATAGTCCATTCCCGTCGGGGCGAGATAGGCTGTTATTCCGTACTGCCTGTATGCAGTGTCGTCAACAGCAAGCCTGAAGCTTGTAATTGGTTCCTGCCCGGTATTTGTGAGCATCAGTGCCTGGCTGTCGGAAGCAATGTTCTGCCCCTGCAATTGCGAGAGGAACAATGACATCTGCGGCGGGAATGCAAGGTTTGAAATCGGGTTCCAGAGCTCTACATCGAGCAGAATGCTTTTGCTGACTTGTGGAGAATCAAATGTAATGTTGAAAGAGAAAGTCTGCTGCATTGAATAAATCCTGTCAATGGAATTTGAAACAGTTACAGGGACTGCCTGCTTTGCGCCTGCAGCAATTGTTACTGGAGATGCAGTAACTGAAAGATTCGGGTCCTGGGCCTGAGCCTCTATCTGGGGAGTAAGCGTTAATTCTGTCTCGCAGGTGTTTTCTATTCCTACCGAGGTTTGCGCAGTGCTTCCCGCAGTCCCAATCAGCTTTACCTGCAACTGCGCTGAATCGAATTTCAAGCAGTCTGCCGCGAGCTTCTTGTTGTAATCAATTATTATTTTTGTTTTAGTCTTTGTGGGAAACTGCCCTGCAACTGTCCCCATTATTGCCACGTCAGCCTCTCCATGAAGGGAATCAGCGCTGCTCTCACTCAGGTTTACGGAAACCTTTGCAGTTGCAAGCGCGCTCTGGTTTGCTGACATTGAAGCCGGCAAATCCATTGAAACAAAAAATTCTTCGGGAAAATTATCCCCTGTTGTTATTTCATAAGTAATTCCCTGTATGTCCTGCTTTCCCTTGTTGAGAATGTTCGCTGTTTTTTCTCCCTGCAATAATCCCTTTGAAACAGAAATCCTTATTTCCTTTGGAATCTGCAATAAGTTGTCTATTGAAATTGTTATTGGCTCTTCAGAAGGCAAAAAGTCCTGCGCAGAGATTTCCGCAGTGTATTTTCCCGGCGAGAAATTATTTTTGAAATCGTATTTTCCGTCTAATCCTTTCCCCTTTGTGTTGTTTCCCACAACAGAGAAAACTGTTTTTCCGCCCGAATCAAGAAGATGGATTGCCGCGTTTGAAACCTTTTCAAGCGAGGTTTTTTCCTCAAGGGTTATTGAAAAATCCTGCCCGACTGAAATATCTGCAGGGCTTACAGTGACTGCGAATTCTTTTTGCATGGGAATTGTAAAATTAATTGTTTTTCCAAGCGCCACTCCGGCTGCCGCAATGTCTGTTTTGATGTATGCCTCTCCCGAATCAACTGTTTTGAAATAAGCCCTTATTTTTTTTGTCTGGTTGGGAACAATGTTCACGCCTGCAATCGAAAGCTTTGTGTTTGTGCTGCTGTTCTCGCTGAAGCCGAATGGATTCTGCTGTGCTTCGGGCGTGTTTACTATCGGGGTTTCATTGAGATATCCCGAGCTTGTTGCTGCCGCAGTTGCCGTGTCCGCAAACAGCAGCGTTGAATTTGAATTCTGGGCAATGCCGCTTTGATTTTCCTGCGTCAAATATCCCGATGTTGTTCCCTGCACGTTTGCATCGTTTAAATTTGTTGTTGAAGGCAGAGCTGTTTTTTCCCATGCCTGCGGAGTGTTCTGGAAAATATCCGTGTCGTATCCGGTGAAATATAACAGTGCGGGTGTTCCTGTTTCAAGGCTTATCTGCGCTGTTGCCTGTTTCTGCGAGCTCAAATCTATTTCAAGCGCGTAAGTGCCGTTGAGCAGCGGCTTGAATTCGGCTGTTTCAATCAGCAGCCCGTCTTTCTGCAGGAAATAATAGCTTGCGCACAAATCCTTTTTGCATTCGGGAACGCTCTGGACAATGCTTATTGTTTCTGTTTTTGTTTCCGCATAAAGCGAGGTTTTTGTCGAAATGTATTTTGCTGTTCCCAATGAAGAATCTTCGGGAAACCTGTAATAGCTTCCGCCTATTGCGCTCCATGCCCTGTAATGCATTTCTATTTTTTGCGATTCAATGCTTTCCTTTGCCTTTATTTTTATTCTCGAAACAACAGTGTTTGCAGGCTTTTCAAAATACAGTTCAATCCATTTTGCGTAATCTCCAAGGGCCGCCTTGTTCTGCTTGTCTGCTGTTTCATTTCCGGGCTCGGGCAAAGGCTGGTAGCTTTTTCCAGTTGCAAAGGAATTCGTTGTGGCGTCGAAGCCCATTATTCCCGCCTCTTCAGAATCAACGAATTTTGTGTAATCGCTTCCAATCCTTGCATGTAATCCGCCAGAATAATTTCCGCTCGGCCATGCTGTTTCGAATTTCAGCCAGAAATATTTTCCGGGGACAATTCCCTCAACCTTGTTTCCTGAATCATCGAAGACTCCCAAAAAAGTTACTTCAGGAGAGAAGCCCGTTGCTTGTTTTCCAAGCCGCACTGTTGCTGTTTTGTCAGCAGCCAGATTAACCTGCTCTGAAAAGGTTTTCCCTTCAAGAGTTATTATTTCAACATTCACATGGGTTTTTCCCTGGGAATCAAAAAAGACTTTTCCGTCGCTCCCAATGTTTCCGTCGAAAAGCAAATCCCCTTCAGGAGAAGTAATTGTAATGTTTCCCTGCACAGGGCTTCCAAATTCGTCCAAAACAAGGAGCTCTGCTATCGAGGCGTTTTTTTCAAGAGTTATGCGCAGTTCATTGAGAGTGTTTGCCAGAATTGTTTTTTCGCCTGTTCCCTCTTCAATGCCGCGTTTAGCCTTTGCAACAGCATCCGTCCCTATCCGGAGCCTTGTTCCCGCGTATCCGCTCAAATCTGTTTTCATTGGGGGAATTCCGAGAGGAAGCTCTGTTCCCGCAACATTTTCGAAAAAGAAAATGTCTGCGTTGTTTGCAACAGCATTCTGCGAGTCAATTACATAAACAGACAAAAAGCTCGAGTTTGTAGTGTCTGCGGCAGCGAGCTTTATTTCCGCGGAGTTTATTGCAGCCAAATCAAGTTCAATTCTTTTCGGCAGGTATCCTTCCGCGAATGCGGTTACAAAGAATTTTTCTCCCGCAAGAGAGCCGAATTGTGTTGTTCCGTCAACCGCGCTCTGCACTGAATCAAGAAGCGTTGAATCCGAAGAAAATAACTGCACTGCCGCTCCCGCAATAGGGGCGCCTGCTTCCGTAAGGACTTTTACTGTGAGTCCTTTTCCGCCGCTCTGCAGTATTACCTGCCATGATTCCTCGTCAAGGCGCATTGTCCTTGTTGTGTTTTCAAGCGTTGAATCATATCTCAAAAACCCTTCCTTCTCGACCATAAGCCTTGTGCTTGTTCCTTTTTCAATGTCCGCAGAATATGTCCCGTTTGCCGCAGTTGCCTGGTAAATGATTGAATCCTTGCCGTTGTCGCTGATTGTTATTTCAGCTCCCTTTACAAGGTTTCCCTGTTCATCGGTTATTGAAATTGCAAGCCTGCTTTTTCCCGCGAGCGAAATGCTTTTGGGTTGTAATGGAATTGTTTTTGCCTCTCCTCTTGTAAAGGAAAAATTGTCTGAAATTGTTTCATAGGCATCGGAAGAAATTTCAAGCGCAATGCTTGTTGCTTCCGGAATCTGCTGAAGGACAGCGCTTCCCGATGCGCCCGTCGTTGCCTCCCTTGAAATTGTTTTGTATGTCGCAATTATTTTTGCCCCGCTTACAGGGTCGCCGCTTATTGCGTCCTGAAGCAGAACCTGCGCGTCAATGAGGGAAACCTTTTTGTTCATTGTAATTGCAAGAGACTGGGATTCCTTTGCAATCAGCAGTTCTTCTTCCGCGGAATCATAGCCTTCTTTGCTTGCAACAATTGTAAGCGTTGCTCCCAGCGGAATTCCCTGCAACTGGAGAGTGCTTCCGCTGCTCATTGTTTTTGTTGTGATTGTCCCGCCCTGGGCATTTTTCACTGTTATCAATGCGCCTGAAACAGAGTCATTGTACTGGTCTGAAATTGAAAGCGCAATTGCAGGGTTTATTGTGCTGCCGATTGCAAAAATCCCGAAGAGAAGGAATGCGATTATTGCTATTATTGCAATTGTGAACGGAAAGCTCGGAATTCCCCTGTTTTCCAGAAAATCAGAATATGCATAAACAGGCAGTCCCTTTGAATCCAGCCAGTCAAGCATCTTGAACCATTTGTCTTCAAGAGAAAGGTAAAACCCCGAAAGCTTTTCCCCAATCATGGCATTCACTGGTTCTAATTATTAATCCAAATAAATAAAAGAATAAACTAATATTTAAACCAAACGAAGCAGTACTGCGGCTTTGCCTATTCTGCCTTTTTTCTGTATTTTCTGTGGTAGTGTGTTCCGATTGCAGTGAAGGCAAGTATTATGCCAATTATCAGGATTATTATTTCTATTCTCTGTCCGAAGATTGTCAGAGAAGGGTTGTATTTTGTTGTTTGTGTTGTTATGCAGATTCCTTTTCTGCATTGCTGTGCATATCCGCACGGTGTTTTATCTGGAAGCAGGAAGTGCGCGCAGTTTTGGTTTAAACACTGGTCTTTTGTGCAGGGGTTGTTGTCGTTGCATCCTGTTGCGCAGGTTGTTATTGTTTTTATGACCTGGTTTAAAATAATCGGCGCAGTGAAATCCGCTGTGTTTTCTATTCTTTTGTTTATTGAATATGAAAAATTAATTTCTTTTTCGAGTTTTCCCGTTGCAATGAATTCTATTGCCGGGTCTTCTTGAAGGACGACTATTTCGTTTGTTGTTGTGATTTCTGATGCATTTTGAGCCGCGCTTTTAGGGACTATTTCAAGCAGAGTCAGTCCCGTCAGCTGTATGCCATGGTTTATTGCAGTTGTAATTGTTATTGTTGTTTTGTAGCTGTTGTCCTGCAGTTGTGAGATTGTTATTGTTCTTTTTATTTTGTAGTTTTGCATTATGCTCATTGCCTGTGAAATCAGCTGTTCAAGGTTTAGCTGCTGGAGAGTTGTTGTTATTTGTTGTGTTGTCGGGTTTGTTTCTGTTGTTGTTTGGCTTATTATTGTTCCTTCTATTGTTGGTTGGTTGTAGCATTTTCCGCAGTCTTCGGAGCATGTTGAGCAGTTTTCGTCTGTTGTGCAGTATGTGTCTCCGCATATTTTTGCGCAGTCTTCGGGGCAGGTGTTAATTGTTTCGTTTCCTGTGCATGTTCCATCGCCGCAAATAGGCGCACAATCAAGTTGGCAGTTTGCCGGTGTTTCTTCTCCGTTGCACTGCTTATCTCCGCAGTATGTTGTTCCTCCTGTTGCTGATTCGAATCTTATTGTTGCTGTTTGTATTGTTGTGTTTTGGTCTGAGTTGTTTGTTGCTTTTATCCA
>DATDTD010000049.1:0-14557 GCA_035290965.1 archaeon
TTTTGCCATGAATTTCGGCGTATTGTTAATGCTGTTGAATTTAATGGGCCTGCTGGGAAGCTTTGCTTCTGCAATTGCGGCACTGCTTGAATTTGCCGCGGCTGTTTCTTTTGTTTTTGGAATAAGACTGTTTGCAAAGCCCGAAGTTGACTTAAGCCGGGAGAGCCTTGACAGAAGCTATGAAAAATTTGTAAAGGTTGCATTTGCCTGGCTTTTGTTTTCCTCTGCAATGCTTTTCATTATTGAATTTTACAAATTTGCCGCAGGCGCCGCAGTAGAACACGCCTTTGTCGGCGCATACAGGCATGCACTGACAGTCGGTTTTGCAAGCATGATGATTTTTGGCTATGCAACAAGAATAATCCCTGTTTTTAAGGGAGTGGAAATTCACAGCAAAAAACTCATTGACGCGGCTTTTTGGCTTGTCAACATCGGAAACATTTTCAGGGTTGCAGGGCAGATTTTTGCCGGGTTTTTTGGAGGAATTTTTTTTGCAATCATAGGAATTTCCGGCTTCATAGAATTGGCTGGAATTATTGCATTCGGCTTTAATATCTGGAAAACCCTTGGCAGGGAATACGAAGAAACCAGGCCTGTTGATTTGAAGAAAGAAAAAATCATGCGGACTGCGCCCAAAATAAGCCCGGATGAAATAAACAAGAATACAATTGTTTTTGATGTTTTGGAGTCCTATCCGAATGCCCTTGATTTTTTTGTAAGCCGCGGCTTTGGCACTCTGCGCAACCCTGTTTTGAGGAACACTGTTGCAAAAGCCACTTCAATTTGAAAGGCGTGCAGGCTGCACGGCATTGCAGCCGAAGAATTTATCAAAGAATTAAAAAAAAATATAAAAGGCGGCTGAATGGCTTTAAGAAAAAAAATCAAAAGCCAAAGCAAAAACAGGGTCTTGATTGTGCAGAATTCTGAAAGCGAAGGCCCGGGCCTGCTGGAACTTGTGCTTAAAAAAAACAGGATTACTTATAAAACAGTTGATTTGGGCAGAGATGCCGAAATTCCAAACTTCTCTGATTATTCCGCAGTGATTGTGCTCGGCGGCCCTGACAGCGCAAACGACAGGGCAGAAAAAATTCTTGGCGAACTAAAAAAAACAAAGGAAGCCATTGATGCAGGGATTCCCTTTCTCGGCATCTGCCTCGGAATGCAGGTTCTTGTAAAGGCTGCGGGCGGGGAAGTGCTCAAAAACAGCGTTAAAGAAATCGGGTGGAAAGATTTTGAAGGAAAATATTTTAACATCAGCCTGACGGAACAGGGGAAAAAAGACGCGCTTTTCAGCAATCTCGGCGCAGAGCTGAAAATATTCCAGCTCCACGGCGAAACAGTGAAACTTCCTGAGGATGCAGTTCTGCTTGCAAGTGGAAAGCACTGCAAAAACCAGGCTGTCAGGGTCGGAAAGAATGCTTATGGAATCCAGGGGCATTTTGAGTTGACGCGGGAAATGCTCGTGGAATGGATTGCCTCTGATCCCGATTTGCGCGCACTCAATCAGGATTCGTTAATGGAAAGCTACCTGAAAATCGCGGCAGAGTACAACAACACAGGAAAGAAGTTATTTGAAAATTTTTTGCGGATTGCAAAATTGCGGGCTGATTAAAACACAGGCGATTGCCTGTTTTAAAAATAGAGCAGCAATCCCAAGGAGCCGTGGATTATTGCAAAGATTATTGAAACAATTGCCATGCTCTTGTGCCACTTGAACTGCACTTTGTGCCTGCGCAGAAAAAATCCCAGAACAGCAGTAATCAGGAAGCAGGAAATAGTAATAATCCCAAGATACCAGATAAGCGGCTTTCCCAAAATCAAGAAATAGCTTATTTCCTGCAGCATTCAACCACTCTACAAAACAATGCTGTTGGGATATTTAATTCTTTTTGCGCTATTCTTTTTATAGCATGAAGCCAATGCCAATAATCGATGCGCACACGCACATGATTTCAAGGGGGGTATTTGAAAAAATGAAAGAGCGCGCAGCAGGCAGAATTCCCAAAGATTTCAAACCCATGCAGAAGATTGTGGAGGATTTTGAAAAAAGCATGCAGGAAAATATTTCTGCATGGGAAAAGGCTGCAGAAGAACAGGGGCTTGAAAAAATCTTTTTCATGGCAACAAGTCCCGGCAACAAGGAATTTGCGGATTTCATTAATGCATCTGAAAAATTTGTCGGCATTGCGAAAGTAAACCCTCTTGAAAAAAACGCAAAAAAGATTCTGGAAAAAGACATTTCACATGGTTTCAAGGGAATAAAACTTTATCCCGTTTCAGGAAAATTTCATTTGAACGACAAAAAAGCCCTCTGGGTTTTTGAATTTGCAGCTGAAAAAAATCTCCCGATAGTAATCCATTCGGGAGTCAGCCTCGGCTATGATTCTGATTTGCTTTTCGGAAACCCGCTTGAAATAGATGCTGTTGCAAGGGATTATCCTGATTTGAAAATCGGGTTTGCGCATTTCGGCACGACTTTTTTCAGGGAAGCGCTCATGCTTGCATATTCAAGGGAGAATATTTTTTTGGATTCGTCGGGAAAAAGCGGCTGGATAAAATTTCTGCCATACAAGGCGGATTTAAAAAGTGTTTTTGAAAAAGCCCTCGAGGTTTTCGGTTCAGACAGGATTCTTTTTGGAAGCGATACAAGAATTTTTCCCGAAGGATACAGAAAGCAGGTTCTGGAACAGCAGCTGCAGATTCTGCAGGAACTTGAATTAAACGATTCCGAAATAAAAAAGATTTTTTACGGGAACGCAAAAAGAGTTTTTAAAATCTGAATAGCCCTGATTCCTGCTTAAAACCAATTTTTTTAACACTTTGCAAGCATTGTTTCTTGAGTGGTTTTTTTGGCTCTTTCTATAAGGGAATGGAACAGGGAAATTGAAAGGCGGATTGCGGAAAAATGGCAGGCGCAGAAAGCCTATAAATTCAATCCTGCTGCGAAAAAAAAGATTTTCTCCATAGACACTCCGCCGCCGTATGTCAACACTCCGATTCACATTGGGCAGGCAACAACCTATGTTTTAATGGATTTTTTTGCGCGCTACAAGCGCATGAAAGGATTCGAGGTTATTTTTCCTTTGGGACTGGACAGAAACGGCCTGCCTATTGAAATGGCTGCGGAAAAAAAATTCGGGATAAAGCTCAATGAAACTCCAAGGGAAGAGTTCATTGAAAAATGCAGGAAAGTCCTCGAGGAAAGCAGTTCAGAATCAATTGATTCATATCTCAAGCTGGGGATAAGCTTCAATTCCTGGAATCCCGGAGAAGAAATAGGCGCAATGTATCTTACTGATTCTCCGGAATACAGGGCTTTGACTCAGGGAACATTCATTGACTTGTGGAAAAAAGGGCTTGTTTACGAGGATGAACGAATTACGAATTACTGTCCTGGATGTCGGACAACAATTGCGGATTCTGAAGTTGAATACGAGGACCTGCCGTCAAAATTCAGCGACATAAAATTCAGGGTAAAGGAAACAGGCGAGGAAATAATTATCGGGACTACAAGGCCCGAGCTTGTCTGCACATGCGGAATGATAATCTTCAATCCGCAGGATGAGAGATACAGGCATCTGAACGGGAAAACAGCAATATCCCCGATTTTTGAAAAAGAAATTCAGATAAAGGCGCATCCAATGGCTGAAATAGAAAAGGGAACAGGGCTTGTAATGATGTGCTCTGCCGGAGACCTGTCGGATATAAGGTTTTTCAGGGAGCAGAATTTAGAGCCTGTAATTGCAATCGGAATTGACGGAAAAATGAACAAAAATGCAGGCTTTCTGGAAGGATTGAAAGTGAGAGAGGCGCGCGAAAAAATGGTTGAGGAACTGCGCTCAAGAAACCTTCTTGAGGGGCAGAAAAGCGTTACTCATCGAACTCCCGTCTGCGAGAGAAGCAAGGATGAAATAGAATTTATTTCAATGCGGGAATTTTACCTTAAGCAGGTGCAGTTCAAGCCGAAAATGAGGGAGCTTGCAAAAAAAATAAATTTTTTCGATTCAAAGAGCAGGCAGATTTTTCTGGACTGGATTGACTCTGTTTCAATCGACTGGCCGATTTCAAGGAGAAGGTATTATGCGACTGAAATTCCTTTATGGTACTGCAAAAAATGCGGCAATGCAATTGTCCCTCCAAAGGGAAAATATTACATGCCATGGAAGGAAAACCCTCCGATTAAAAAATGCCCGAAGTGCGGTGCGGCTGAATTCAGGGGAGAGGAAAGAGTTTTCGACACATGGTTTGATTCATCCAACAGCCCGCTTTACATTCTGGGATATGAAAGAAATCCAAAATTTTTCAAAAAAGCCTTTCCATGCTCTCTGAGGCCGCAGGGAAAAGACATAGTAAGGACATGGCTGTATTACACTGTGCTCAAGGCTTTTTTGCTCACTGGAAAATGCGTTTTTGAGGATGCATGGATAAATTACCACATTGTTGATGAAAAAGGAAACAAGATGAGCAAGAGCAGGGGAAACGGAATCGACCCTCACGACGTATTGGAAAAATTCGGGGCAGAGCCATTCAGATTATGGAGCACGATTGAAGGGGATCTGACAAAAACAGATTTCCGGTGCAGCTTTGAAAGAATACAGGGAGCGCAGAAAACGCTTGTAAAACTGCTGAACGTTGCAAGGTTTATTTCCTCCTTTGAAAAAACAAAAAAAGCAAAGCCGAAACTCAGGGAAATAGACAAATGGATTCTTGAAGAAATGAATTCGCTTGTCGAATTTTCCGAAAAAAGCTTTGAAGAATACGATTTCCACAGCCCCGCTGCAAGAATAAAAAATTTTTTGTGGGAAACATTCGCCTCGCAGTATCTTGAAATCGCAAAATCAAGGGCTTACAACGACAAAAAAAGCTTTTCAAAGGCAGAACAGGAAGCCGCAATATTCACGCTGAATTACTGCCTTGAAACAATGCTCAAGCTGCTTGCGCCAATACTGCCCATGCTCACTTATAAGATTTTTGCAGAACTCAGCGGTGGAAAAGACATTCACCTTGAAAAATTTCCCAAGGCAGTGAAAAAAACAAAACAGAATTTTTCCGCGCAGGAACTCTCTGATTTGAACAGCGCAGTCTGGAAGGCAAAAAAGGATTCGGGAAAACGCCTCAAGGACGAGGTTGCGGAACTTGTAATTGAAAAAAAGTTTTCAGGCATTGAAAAAGATTTGAAGGAAATGCACAATGCAAAAAAAGTTTCCTTCGGAAAAACAGAAATAAAAATATGAAAAATTCATGGCACAAAAACAGCGGCAGCAATCACTGTCACCCAGTCTGTTCCTTTTGTTCCGACATAGGACTGGGTTGAATTGCAGGTTTTGACTATTTTTCCGGAAATCTTGTAGTACTGCTCTTTTTCCTTCCATTCCAATGCATCGGGCTGCTTTATTCCTAAAGTGCTTGCAAGCATGCTTGCGGCAAGGTCCTCTGCATAATCCCCGGATTCCTGCTCTGTCTGCCCGAAACTGTGGTGCTCTGAAATATAGCCGTGCTGTTCCTTGTCATCCGGAACAGCCATTCCTATTGATGCCGCCATGAGCCTGTTTGGTTCATTGCTTTCGTTCCTGCTCATTACGCAGAAAACAATTTCTCCAGGATGGAGTTCCTGCAGGCCCTTGTTTTTTGAAACAATCTGGCAGTCCGGAGGAAGAATGCTTGAAACAGTGACAAGGTTGAACTGCTGTATTCCCGCGTCGCGCAGTGCCATTTCAAAGCTGACGAGCTTTTCCTTGTGAATCCCGACCCCATTGGTAAAAAAAACTTTTTTTGGAATCAATGTTTCTCACCGTGAATTTGAAAAAAGAAAGTGCGATTTTTTCAAAAAAGAATTAATATATTATTCATGATAAGTATAAAAACATTCCTGAAAAAAACTATTTTTTTCCAAAAGCCTTTCGTGGCATTTGATTTTTTCTTTTTTTAAGACAGTGCTTCAAGACTCCAAAGCCGGCCGGCAGGAGAGAAATAATTATTATTGCAATTATTACCAGAGAAAGGTTTTCCTTTATAGCAGGAATATTGCCGAAAAGATATCCTACAAAAACGAATAATCCGGCCCAAAAAATGCCGCCCGTGACGTTGTATATTGCGAATTTTTGGTAATCCATTTTTGCAATTCCCGCTACAAAAGGAGCAAAAGTCCTTATTATTGGCAGGAATCTTGCCAAAATAATTGTTTTTGCCCCGTGTTTTTCATAAAACTTGTTTGCTTTTTCCAGGTATTCCCTTTTTAGGAAAGGGATTTTTTTGTTGAACAATTTTTCCCCTAAAAAATGCCCAATCCAATAATTTACAGTGTCTCCCAATATTGCCGCAACTGAAAAAATAACAAAAAGAAGCCAGACATTGAGCAGGTCCCCTGCCGCCAGTATGCCTGTTGCCAAAAGCAGCGAGTCTCCCGGGAGAAATGGCGTAAAAACCAATCCGGTTTCGGAGAAAACAATCAGAAAAAAAATAAAATAAATCCAGCCGCCAAAAATTTGAACCAATTCTTTAACAGCCTGCTCTGTATTTAGAATTAATTCCAGCAAAAAAGACAAAGAGTCCATTTAATCTTCCTTTTAAAAATAAAAAAGAATTCGGCTTTTATTTCTGCAAGCCGAATTTTGCCTTTTTTCCGAGCATTTCCTCTATGCGCAGCAATTCGTTGTATTTCGCGTTCCTGTCGGTTCTTGCCGGGGCACCGAACTTGCTCTGTCCGGTTCCAAGCCCTACTACCAAGTCTGCAATGAAGCTGTCCTCTGTTTCTCCTGAACGATGAGAAACAACAACTCCCCAGCTGCTTTTGAAGGAAACATTCGCTGCCTCAATGGATTCAGTAACTGTCCCGATCTGGTTTACTTTCAAAAGAAGCGCGTTGCAGGACTTTTCCTTTATTGCCCTTTTTATTCTCTCGGGATTAGTCACAAGCAGATCGTCGCCTACAATCTGGACTTTGCTTCCGATTTTTGCAGTCAGCTCTGCCCATCCTTCCCAGTCTTCCTCTGCCATTCCGTCCTCAAGCGAGCTTATGGGATAGCCTGAAACAAGCTCTGCGTAAAAATCCACGAGCTCTCCCGGAGAATATTCCTTCCCATACAGCCTGTATTTTCCATCCGAAAAAAATTCCGAGCTTGCGGGATCTAATGCGAAATCAATTTTTCCCTCATAGCCCGCGGTTTTCACTGCCTCAAGCATCAAATCCAGCCTTTCCTGCACTGATTTTACTGGAGGCACAAATCCGCCTTCATCTCCCAGAAGAGTTCCCTGCGCCCCGAATTTTTTTTTCAGGATTTTCTGCAGCGCGTGATATGTTTCAATTCCCATCTGGAATGCCTCTGCAAAGGAATTTGCCTTTACGGGCCAGAGCATCTGTTCCTGAATGTCTTCCTCAAGGCCCGCGTGCTTTCCGCCGTTCATTACATTCAACTGCGGAGCGGGAAGAGTAACGCCTTTTCGGCCGCTGATTTTTCCAAGGTATTCATAAAGCGGAAGTTCGGAATCCGCTGCTGCAGCGCAGCAGGCAGCCATGCTGACTGAAAGAATTGCATTTGCGCCTAATTTTGATTTTGTTTTTGTCCCGTCCAGCTCAATCATTAATTTGTCCAGTTCTTTCTGCCCAAGAACATCGAGCCCTTTTACTTTGGGCGCAATTATTTTGTTTACATTCGAAACAGCCTTTGTAACAGCCTTTCCGCCGAAGGCCTTTTCTCCGTCCCTTAATTCAAGCGCCTCGTGCGTGCCAGTGCTTGCGCCGCTCGGGACAATTGCCCTGAAAACTCCTTTTTTTGTCTTCAATTCTGCCTCGACAGTCGGGTTTCCCCTTGAATCGAAAACCTGCCTTGCTTTTACATCAAGAATCCTGCTCACAAAACCACCCCGCAAAAAAAATGCGCAATATGCAGAAAGTTAAGCCGAAAAGAATTTTTATTACTTTGTTTTAAGGATTCCCGCGAGTTTATCAAGGGCTTTCTGCTTTTTCCTTTCAATCACAAGCCGCTTTATTTCAGGCGCCGAAATAAGCTCGTCCTTGAGCTCGCTCAAAGTTACGCTTTCCAGAAAGGCATAATCCGGCTTGGGGTATTTTCCGAGCAGAAGCTTCTGGATTTCCTTCCAGCCGCGCCTTGTGTAAATAATGCCCTTTATTTTGTTTTTACGCTTTTTCCCTTTCACTGAAAGCGCCTCCTTCAGCAAAGCGCAGTCAATCCTGCCGAATTTCCAGAGGTAAAATGCGTCGAAAAAAGTGTCGTGCCCGACAAAAATCGCCTCTTCCTTTGGAATGCCGAGCTCTGCGGTTTTTTCTTCAATAAAAATTTTTTTAAAAAACTCGTCCTGAAAAAACGCATTTTCCGAAAGCTTCTTCAAATGGATTTCTTTGTCAAAATCGGATTTTTTTTCAATGTAATCCTGTTCCACAAAAAAAGAGTTTTTTTCATTGAAAAAATCCTGCAAACCATAGTCGCGCAGCCTCCCGATGCCTGCCTCTTTTGCATAGCCCGAAACAAGCGCCCAGAAAAAATCTTTGTTTTTTTCGGAAAGTTTTTCAAGGTTTGAAAGGATTTTTTTTACTTCTTTCATGTCAACCTTTGGGTCTACAGAGCCCGGAATCAGGACATTGTCAAGGCCGAAAAAAATCGCTTTTTTCCTGAGCATGCCTTCGGAAAGCATGCCAATAATTCTTTCTGCAAGTTTTTTTAAAACAAATGCACAGCAGTCTTATTGTATCGCATGGAACTCGTTGTTTTTTCGGGAAGCGCAAATCCCAAGCTTGCATCGGAAATAGCAGGTTTTCTGGGGATAAAGCTCGGGCAGATTGAAATAAAGCGGTTCGCGGATTCTGAAATTTATGTAAGGTTCCTTGAAAACATCCGCGGAAAAGACGTTTTTTTGGTTCAGGGAACAAACAATCCAGCAAACGAAAACCTTGCAGAACTGCTCGTAATGCTTGACGCTGCAAAAAGGGCTTCGGCAGGCCGTATTACCGCAGTGCTGCCGTATTTCGCATACGCAAGGCAGGACAGGAAAGCCGCAAGCAGAGAGCCGATTACTGCAAAGCTTGTTTCAAACATTATTACAAAGGCAGGCGCAGACAGGGTAATAACGCTTGATTTGCACTGCGGGCAATTGCAGGGATTTTTCGATATTCCGGTTGACAATTTGACTTCCTCAATAAAACTTGTGGATTATATCAAAAGCAAAAATATCGGCAATCTGCTTGTTGTCGCGCCCGATGCGGGGGCGGCAAAAAACTCGACAAAAATAGCCTCAAGGCTGGGCACAGAGCTTGCAATAGTAAATAAGGTGAGGGCAAAGCACAATCAGGCTGAAGTATGCCATATAATCGGGGATGTAAAGGGAAAAAACTGCGTTCTCTTCGACGATCTGATTGACACTGCGGGAACAGTCTGCTGCGTTGCCGAAGCCCTGAAAGAAGCCGGCGCAAAGGAAATCATAGTATGCGCAACCCACGGGCTTTTTTCGGGAAACGCGATTCAAAAAATTTCTTCCGCGCCCATAAGCGAGGTAATAGTTACTGACAGCATTCCGCAGGAAAAAAATATCAAGGGTTCGGAAAAAATAAAAATAGTGCAGATTGCAGGACTCATAGGCGAGGCAATAAAGCGCTCGCACAGGAACGAAAGCATAAGCTGCCTTTTCGAATGAAAATCAGGGAGAATCCTCGTAAGTGTAATAGGACAATTTCATTTCCATTCCATCAACTGCTTTTGCCTTTGCAACTGTAACGTGCGCATCAAGGTCTGCGGGAATAATTTTCAGGACTCCGAAAATACTGCCCTTGATTTCAAAATGCCCTGCAGCGATTTTTATTTTCGAATTGTCAAAATTTTTTGTCAAAAACTGCGAACCATTGAGATAGTTTCCTAAGCCGCTCCTTATTGAGCCGGTTGCTTCCACAATATTGACTTCATGAATCCCGTTCTCGCGCATTGCGGATTCTATCCCTTTGAGAATATCGTCGCCTTCCTCAAACTGCAAGGTAAGAACGCGCTTAATGCCTTTTTTCTGCCAGTACATAGACTTCGGCGTTTCTGCCATAATTTTCACCCCGTGATAATAATTACTCTCATAATTAGGTTTTTTAAATGTGAATTCCTGTTTCGGAAAAAGGAAATCCAAGTCAATTCGGGCATTCCTGAAGCTGCGCTGAAAAGGGCTTTCCGTTTGCTGTCCAGGAAACAGTGTTTTTTTCTATTGTGACTGCGCTTGAGGCGTTTCCGTTTGAATTGTCTATTATTCTCGGCCTGCCCGCGCCCTTGAGGCAGTTGTAATAAAGCGCAGTGCCTGTTTCCTTTGAATAATAAATCCAGACAACCCTGTTTCCCTGCAAATCAATCCCGTTCCTGAAAAAATCAAGGCTGTCTCCCTGTTCAAGCCGCGCAAACTGAGTCAGGACTTTTATTGAGCCGTTCGGCAGATAAGTTGAAAAAAGCGCTTCAGTAGTGCTTGCAGCCCTGCACGCATAGGAATTCCAGTAATCCCTGTAAATCCAGAATGCAAAATTCCCCTGCGAAAAAAAAGTGTTTTCAGAACATTCCCTTTCAAACGGAATTATTTCCCCGGATTCCTGCACTGGATTTAAAGGATTGCACTGTTTTGCAACATAGCTTGCAAGAGTAATGCCCGTCCCTTGAAGAGTGTTCGAATAGAGCGCACTTGTTTCATTTCCCGAAGAATCTGTTTTTGAAAAAAGCCAGAACAGCCTGTTTTCCTGCAGGCCGAAACAGCCTGTTTTCTGCGCTCCCCTGTCTTCCTGCACAAGTTCCTTGCGCGAATCTCCCTGAAGGCTGTTTGAAAAAACCCTTGTGGAAACAATTCTGCCGAGCGCGTCCCTTTTAACCAGCTGGTAAACAAGGCGCTTTGTTTCCTGCAGGATTTTCAGAAAATTCTGGGTTCCTATGGAAAAATATTCAATGGATTCTCCCGCTTTTTTATCCGGCGCAATGTTCAGCAGAGTGAGAGAGTTTGCGGAAAAATTATTGCTGTAAAAATTCCTTCCCTTTGCATCTGAAAATTCCCAGAAAGCCCTTCCCTCTTCCTGAAAAACAGTGAAGCTTCCAATGCCTGTGCTTGAATCAAGCACTGTCTGGGTTACTTTTTTTCCGCTGCATTCAAACCAGTAGGGAAAAACACCGATTGATTTCTGGTAGCAGGGAGAGTTTTCTGTTTTTGCAACAAGGGAAAAATAGCCTGTTATTGTTCCCGCAAAAAACAATCCAAGCAGCACAAGAAAGACGGCAATGCCTGCAAGCAGAATCCTTGTCTTCAAAGCAAACCCCGTAAATAAATGGCAAAAGTAATTAATAATCTTTTTGTATTAGTTAGTTTCATGGACTCTGCAATTCTGTTCCGGCTGGTTTTTTTAGGGCTGATTATTGCAGTGATTGTTTTCGAGGTTGCGGGAGTCATTCTTTTCAAGGAAGACCTTTCATTCGTGAACAAAATCGGAATAAGCCTCGGAATAATAAGCCTTGTCCTGATTGAAATCTGATTCCGAAGGATATGTTTAAATTGTTTAAAACAGCATAATTGCTTTATGCTTCGCAGGAAACCAAAGGCAAGAAGAATTCCCGGCATGCGCATAGTGCTGCCTATGGGCGCAAGCGACGAGGCAATTGCAAGGGCAAGAAGCATCGGGAATAAGCGGCTTAAGGAAAAAGAAAATGCAATGCTGGACAGGAAAGCTCAGGTTGCAAGGGCGGAAGAAGCTGCCAGGCTCCTTGAAAGGCGGTTACGGACTCCGCAGGAATACAGGGCAAACAATATCAGAAGAAAAGTCGGGGATTTTATAAAAGGCTCAAACCTGTTTTTAGAAGTCAACGGAAAAAGATACATGCTGGAACACAGTTCGACAACGGGTGTTGAAATCCGAAGCAGCCCAAGCATGGAAAGAGTGTCTGATTTTAAAGAATTTACTGAAGTCCTAAAGGAAGCCGCAAAACTGATTGAACAAAAAAAAGCCTGATTTTTCCCTGCGGGAAATTCTTTAATATAAGTTTGCCCAAATAGTTACAGTGATGTTTCTTGGGCGAACACTTCAAGGCTTTGGGATTGTTTTTTTTGGGAATAATTTTCGGGCTGCTTATAAAATACCTGCCATTGCCCCAGCCGCTGCAAACTCTGATTGACCAGTCTCTCGCAATAGTAATACTCGGCCTATTCATAATCGCCGTAGTGCTGTTCGTCAAGGGCTGAAGATTTCTTATAATTTTTTCACTCTCCAAAGTGCCGAAAACATATTTAAATGCCAAGAAACCTATTTGCATCTGGAGATGGTTTAATTTTTATTAAGGCATCAAAAAGGCGAGAACAAGCTCACTCGGCTAAAGAGTAAAAAAACGGTTCTCGCCGCACCCATCTCTAAAAGCTTTTTCTTCGAAAGAATTTTCTTTCAAAATTTGTTCATGCCATTTTCCTGAAGAGATAGCTCGCAAGAAAAATCATGAAAATTCCAAACCCGATTAAAACAGTGAAGTCAATCCAGACAGGCATCTGCCCCGCGCCTATTAACATTGCGCGCATTCCGTCAACCCCGTAAAACAAGGGATCTAAATATGCAAGGCTTTTCATCCAGATTGGAACTCCTTCAAGCGGGAAGAATGCCCCTGAGAGAAAAAATAACGGCATTACCAAAAAGCTCATTATCATCTGGAATCCTTCCATGTTGTTCAGCCTTGTTGCAATCGACAATCCAATTGCGACAAAGGAAAACGAAATCATAATCATGAAAACAATTGCAAGCAGCAGCGCAGGCAGGCTTATTCCACTCAGGGGAATTCCCCCTACCAAAATTGCAATAACCAATATGAGCAGTCCGTTGAAAACAGAAATCGTGACGCTGCCGAATATTTTTCCGAGCACAATGCTTGTCCTTGAAACAGGCGCCACAAGAATTTCTTTCAGGAAACCGAACTGTTTTTCCCAGATAACAGAAATTCCCGCAAAAATAGATGTGAACAACAGAGACATTCCAATTACTCCCGGGGCAATAAAGGAAAAATAGCTTATAGGCATTCCCGGAATTGTAAGGCTGGAGCTCAATCCAATTCCCATTATTACCAGCCAGATAAACGGCATTGAAACATTGCCGATAATGCGCGAGCGCGCCCTGAGAAAGCGCTTCATTTCGCGCAGCCACATGATATAAATTACCCCGAACTCCATTTACCTCCCCCCAGTGTGCATCTTCATCATCATCTTGTTAACGTCCTTGCCGTCTGCTTCCTGCTCGCGGATAGTCCTTCCGGTGTAATGGATAAAAACATCCTCAAGGGAGGGACGCTTGAGAATTACTGAATTCACTTCAATCCTGTTTTTCTGCGCAATTGCAATCAGCTTCGGAACGCACGTGCTGCCGTTCTCAACGGAAATGTTCAGTGATTCGTCAAAAATTTTTGCCTCCTTTACGCAGGGAGTTTTTTCAAGAATCTTCTGGAATTCCTTGGGCTTTGCAACGCTCATTGTAATTACGTCTCCCCCAAGGACCTGTTTCAGTTTTTCAGGAGTGTCCAAAGCCATTATTTTTCCATGGTCAATAATTGCAATCCTTTCGCACAAAAAATCCGCTTCCTCCATGTAATGCGTTGTAAGGATAATAGTGATTTTTTCCTTTTCATTGAAGGCTTTTATATACTCCCAGAGCCTGCGCCTTGTCTGAGGGTCTAATCCTATTGTAGGCTCGTCCAGAAAAAGAATTTTGGGCTTGTGCATCAGGCCGCGCGCAATTTCAAGCCTTCTCTTCATTCCGCCTGAATAAGTTTTCACCAAACTATCCGCACGGCTTTCAAGCTCGACAAGCTTAAGGACTTCGGCAATGCGCTCTTTTCTCTGTTCTGCCCCCATTCCGTACATTCTTCCGTGAAAATCAAGGTTTTCCCTGCCCGTAAGCTCGTCGTCAAGGCTCGGGTCCTGGAAAACAATTCCAATCGAATGCCTTACGGCGTCCTTTTCGTGCACAATATCGTGCTCCCAGACTTTTGCTGTTCCCGAAGTCGGCTGCAGAATAGTGGAAAGCATGGAAATCGTAGTTGTCTTTCCCGCACCGTTCGGCCCGAGCAACCCGAAAAGCTCGCCCTCTTTGATTTCAAGGCTTATCCTGTCGACTGCGGTAAAATCCCCGAACTTTTTTTCCAAATCCATTATTTCAATTGCGTTCATAAAAAAAAACACTGTTCCCGCATTCAACATGCAAACCTGTTAAAAATCTCAGTGCGAAAGAGAAAGTTTCCGAAAGGGCAAAGGGGCTGGAAAGGAAAAACTGGCCTTTCCATTTTTTTAATTTTTTTTTGCCAGAGGCTGATTCTGCAAAACGGAAAAACGCCAAAGCGCCTTTACATTCTTGAAAGAGCGCAGCTTGCGCAGACGCCCTTCTGCTTTTCGGCATCTGTCTGCAGCGGCTTTCCGCAGAACTTGCATTTTTTTTCAAATACCTTTCCGACAGCCTGCGTTGTCTGCTTTGCGCCTTTCGCAGCATCCATTCCGCCGCGTACAGTGCTGGAAGTCCTGTTCACTGTGCCGATTGTCTTGTTCAAACCGTCTAAAATTCCCATAAATT
>DATDTD010000050.1:0-13465 GCA_035290965.1 archaeon
TAAAGCAAAAAAATTAAGAAGATTTATTTTAATTATCAAAGTAAAACTTTTTAAATGCGCTTTTTTTGTTAGACTGGCCGCAATTTGCTTGTTTTTTGCAAAATTTTATATTGCCTTTTGTGCTTTCTTTATTTTTTCCATTATTTCCTTTTTCCTTTTGGCGAATTCTCTGTATTTTAGCCCGAGATAGCGTTCAGAATCTTTGGGATTGAACCGCGCAATTTCCCCTGTTAATTCTTTTGCAAGAGTTTCTTTTTTGTATTTGCCCAGCAGTTCAAAATATTTCCTGAAATTTAAAGGACAGTAAATAAGAATCGTAAGTATGTCTATTATATCTTTCTGGCCTTTTACAGTACTTCTCCTGTCGATTTCCGCCCCCTGCTTGAGAATGAGCAGTGCCTCACAGATTATTGTATTTATTCCGTCTATTTTTACTCTTTCTTTTACAAGGGCTTCTATTGGAAGTGCCAGTTTCGAATAGAACTGCACATAAATGTCAATGTCGAAGCCGGTCATTTTGACTTCGTATTTTTTTAGCCTGTCGTTTTTCTCGAGAACATATTTTTCCTTTAGTCTTGAAAGCTCTGCAAAATCAACAATTATGTCAATGTCCCTGCTCTTATGCTGTTTAGTCCAGAGCCAAACGCTCCAGCCGCCAATTACAGTCAACTCTGTTTCCATTGAGAGTTCCTGCAGCTTCTTCCAGCTCTCCTGTGTGAGGCTTTCATGCCAAAACTCTTTTGCTTTCATTGAAAAAAACCCGCTTTTTGTTTCAGCGCCTTTATGAATTCTTTTGCGTACCATTCTTTGAGATTCCAAAGGTCAACAAACATTAGTTCAACAGAAACAATTTTTTCTTCACCCAGCATTTCCTCTTTCTGGAGCACTATGAGATTAGCAGGGCCTTCTCTTTGCGGAAACCTTTTCCGAATTTCAAAAAGCTCTTCTTCTCCTGCATACACAAAAACCTCGCTGTAATCTGCCGGAACCTCGTTGAAACTCAATCTGAAAGCGCTAAAAGCAGTAAAAATAATTCCTGCAGGCATAAGCCTCTCAATTTCAATCACAGGACTATCTACTCTTGTGCTGTAAACAATATCCTTCACAATATTTCTCGCACTCGCCCAGTACATGACAGCCTTTTCCCTGTCCACCAGCCTCAAGCCAAACTTTCTTATCTCAATTGCACCAATCCTTGCAAGCGGCTCAACTGCATTATTCACAGTGCTCAAAGAAATCCCGAGCTTTTCGGCTATTTCCTTCTGCGTTTTTGCACCCCGAAAAAGCTCAAGAAACACTAGTTCTGTTTTCCGCATATAACAATATTCGTACAAAGTTATTTATAAACATTTCGATAAAATTCGAAAACAATATATTTGAGCAAATATGCCTTATTAAAGCTTTTTCACAGGTTTTACCAAGTTCATAGCATGAAAAAATTTGTTTTTCTTTTTTTTGCAAAAAAAAACTTGTTTGGCTTTGGCAAAAAAAATCAGCGTATTTGCAGTGTAATCTGCATTGCAGCCCTGCTTCCCACAAAATCAGTGGCATTATAATAAAGCGAATGCACGTTCCTCCACTGCTCTGCAAGCGCGGAATCGGGCGCCCTTGTCTTCAAAAAAACCTTGACTGTTTTCTGCACGGCTTCGGGCAAGACTGTTATTTTCACTTCAACTGCCTTTGCCCAGTCCTTGTCAAACTTCGGAAAGCTCGGCCCCAACAAAAAGCCGCTGCCGCTTTCCGCATCAAGCGAAACCTGCACAAACTGCGCATCTGAAGGATTTTCAAATTCAGGCTCAAGCCTCAGCCCCTGAAAACTCCTTACTCCGAAGCCCGAATGGAAAAAAAACCTTGCTTCAACTGTTTCACCTGGCTTTGCCGAAAGAGAACTGCTTTCAGGAAAAGAGCCGTAGCCTATTGCGCCGTAATGCGTTGCAACGGGATTTTCCCAGTATTGCAGGCCCTGGGTTTCAAAGTTGCTGTAAAACTCGGGCTGGGAAAAAAACTGCTTTGAAAAAAAACCGCTGTCGGAAAATTTTCCGCTTGCGTAAGCCTGCATTATTGAAACAAAGCATTTTGGAGGGTTTGGAAGCGCCTCAAAAACAGCGCCCGGAATGTTATAAGAAGACCTGTTCAGGTCAATGCAGCCGTTTATGTCAGTGCCCGCAGAAAAGCCCTGCCCGGTTTCTGGGGGAAAAAAAGCGCCTGAATTAAAAAAAACAAAAAAAACAACAATAATGCAGGCAGCTGTTGCTAAAACAACCGCAACTGCCCGCGCCTTTGGAAAATTTTTTTTTTTAAAGGAAAATTTCTGCATAAAAAAAAACCTACTGTTTATGCAAGAACACAATGGCCTGCACCATCGCAGGTGGCACCGCCGTCGCAGTAGCCCGGGTCTTCCTGCCCGTTTGCAATAAAAGTCTGCCCGCAGATTCCGCCTGTGCATGTCTGGGCATAACACGTATTTTTTGGGCATTGCGACGCCGCAGTGCACTGGGCTGTCGAGCTGCGAACGTTTACGTCTGCCCTGCCGACTGCAGCGCTGTTGAAGTCCCCCCAGATGAAAATATTCAGGTCCTGGGTATTGCCTGTATAAGTTGCTATTCCAATGTTTCTTGTGGTTAGCGGAATTACTTCCGTACAATTAGAATCAGTGTTGCCGGTGCATGCCCATGCCCATCCTGCATAAATCTTCGAAACTTTCAGATGCAGTGTTGGCGACAGGGACTGGTTAAAGTCAAGCATAACATTGAAGTCAGAACTTGAAGTGCTCTGGTTGTCGTAAACAAAAAAAGGTATAAGGCTTGTCTGTCCTTCAGGGTCAACCTTGTTCTGGTCCGCCAATCCCGTTAAATCAGTTGCCTCAAAATATCCCTTCTGGCAGGCTCCGCTTCCGGAATCAATTCTTCCTTTTCCGTTAGTGCAGCCGCTCGAAGGCAGCATCAATGCAAAGGAATAATTCACAGAGGCTATTACAAAGCTGTTCAATTGCCTGTATATCTCAGTGCCGTTTCCGTCAATTGCCCTTGCCTGCACAAGATAGTTTGTGTCAACAGTTGCTGCAGACGCGTCCCAGACATAAGTACAATTAGAATCCATTGTTGTGTTAGGCAGCGCTGCATTGCAAGTCCAGGAACCATAATTCTGGTACAAATACAAAACATTCTGGTCAAGAGTTGCAGACTTCAAGATATTCAAATCAAGATTAACAACAGAATTAACTGAATTCGAAGAAACATTAAAATCAATCAAAATATTTCCAGGAGAATAAGTTCCAACAGCAGGATTAACAACAAAAATATAAGGGGAATTCTGGTCGGCATGCCAGCCGGGAGTCCTGTTGTAATCCAAACGATTGTCATAGCGGACAGTCCTGCCCTGGAACCAGGAATCAGTACCAGTGCTTGAACTGCCAATTCCCTGCAACTGTGCTATTCCATAAGAATTCAATAAGAAGTTTCTGTCTGAATTTGTGTCTGTTGTGCTGTCGCTTGCAAACGGAGTTGCTCCCAAATAAACGCTCTGTGTCCCTTCAGTATAACCTGCCGTGTTTGTATCGTTTGCCCAAAAGGCATTGAAGTTTGAATCAAGTTCTCCTCCGGAAGTTGAAACCGCTGTTCCTGTGTTGTACGCAAAAATATTGTTGTAAGCATTCAGCAATATTCCGTTTAAGTCCTGTGTATGAATTGCTCCGCCTGCTGCTGCTGAATTGTTGAAAAAGGTGTTGTTGTAAAAATTCTGGATAATGTTTTTGTCATAGATGCCTCCGCCGTTTATATCCGCAGAATTGTTTTTTATGACATTATTGTAAAAAGATTCTATTCCCGCGATAAGATACATTCCCCCGCCGTCGGTTGCGCTTGAATTGGAACTGATTGTATTGTCATAAAAATTCAAAATTTCCTTCTGAACCCAAATCCCGGCTCCATGGTTTGTAGTTGAATTGTTCGAAAAAGTGTTGTTGTAAAGATTTGTTATGCCGCAACCCACATATAATCCGGCTCCGCGCGCGGCATTGTTGTCGTTAAAAGTGTTGTTGTAAAAATTTGTTATTGTAGTGGAAAAAGTGCTGCTGCACTGCATTGCCCCTCCCCAGCCTCCTTTGTTATTGTTCAAAGTATTATCATAAAAATTAGTAATAATGGCAGTGCCTCCCAAAACAAGCCCGCCTACATAAGCACCGACAGCGCCCGTAAGAACATTCCGGCTTATTATGTTGCCATAAAAATTGTTAGTTGAACCGATAAGAAACATTCCGGGAGCAGTTCCATTTGAACTGTTGTTTGTAATAGTATTATTATAAAAATTCCTTACTACGCCGCCGTTTATGGCTACTCCAACGTACCTTCCGCTTGTTGCACGATTGTTTTTGACAGTGTTATTGTACATATTGTCAACTGTCCCTGCACTAACAACTATTCCCACGCCGCTCAAAGAACCGCCGTTATTGTCATGAATATTGTTGTCGTGAATCTCGCCTATATACCTGCGGATTACAAGCGCCTGCATTGCAAAACCGATATTCAAATCCGAAAAAGAATTCGCATCGGAAGTAATGCCGGCGCTGTTAGAAAACCAGATTGCAGTGTTATAATCCGCAGGCACAGGAGTTCCAGTGCTTCCGGCAACAGTCTGCCCAACAGAATCATCGTTTTGAGAAGTAAAAACAATTTTGCTGGCGCTTGTTCCCTGAGCCTTCAAAACACCCTTGTTCAAAATGCGCAAAAAAGAACCCGCGCTAATGGGGCCGTTTGCAACATACTTTACAACAGCGCCCGGCAAAATAGTCAACTGGCAGTTTTCAACATCAACATTCCCGTCAACATTCAAAAAATAAGTATTCCCATCATACCAGGTAACGTTTGCGTCTCCGGAATTGCAGATGGATTTTGTATAAGTAGTCAACAAAGGATTAGCGGGAGTTTCTATTCTGAAACTGTTTATTTGCGCATAAATTCCTGTTCCGTTCCCGTCAATCGCGCGCGCCTGAACCAAATAATTAGTATCAACAGCAGCACCAGAAGCGTCCCAGACATAAGTACAATTAGAATCCATTGTTGTGTTAGGCAGCGCTGCATTGCAAGTCCAGCTGGCATAATTCTGGTACAAATACAAAACATTCTGGTCAAGAGTTGCGGATTTCAAAACATTCAAATCAATATTCACAACAGAATTAACTGAATTCGAAGAAACATTAAAATCAATGGAAATATTGCCGGGCTCATAAGTGCCGACAGCGGGATTAACAACAAAAACATACGGAGAATTCTGGTCATAATGAAAACCCGCAGTCCTGCCATAATCCAAGCGATTATCAAAACGAACAGTCCTGCCCTGGAACCAGGAGTCTGTTCCAATGGCATTATCCCCGTTTCCCTGCAGCTGCGCTATTCCGTATGAATTGTACAAAAAGTTCCTGTCGCTTCCATCATCAATGAAAGGAGTTGCTCCCAGGTACAAAGTGGCTGCTCCTTCAGTAAATCCGCTTGTGTTTGCATCGTTTGCCCAGTAGGCATTGTTGTTCGGCGTTGAAATTATGCCTTTGGTGCTTTGGACTGCGGTTCCATAGCTGTAGGAGAGAATATTGTTTTTGAAATTAGTGAGTATAGCGCATTTTTCTCCCGCCACCTGCGAAGTATCTAACATAATTGCGCCGCCGCCGATTGCATTGGAATTGCTGTCAAAAAAAGTGTTGTTGTAAAGATTTGTAATTGTTGCATTTGAAAGGCAGGAGCCCTCGTCTCCTGAGCCGAAAAGATAAAGCGCCCCCCCTGAAGAAGCCGAATTTTTCTTAAAAATATTGTTATACAGGCTTCCAACAGTCAGGGTTACTGTTCCGCCGAAGAAATTCACTGCTCCGCCCTTTCCTGTTATTGTAGAATTGTTTGAAAAAGTATTATTGTAAATATTCGTAGTGGATACTGAGGAGTATAATGCGGCTCCGCCCCCGCTTGTGCTTCTGTTGTTTGAAAGCGTGTTATTGAAAAAATTAGTAAGCGTAGTTGTAGCTGCACTGGTTACTCCTGCTCCGTTGCCGCTTGTTGTGCTGTTGCCTGAAATCAGGTTGCCGTAAAAATCAGTAATTGTGCCGCCATTGTATACGGCTCCGCCGCCGTTTATGGCTGAATTGTTTGAAATTATGTTATTATAAAAACTTGGAATTGTGCCGGCATTGTATATTCCTGTTCCTAAACCGCTTGTGCTGTTGTTGTCTTTTATTGTGTTGTTGTAAAAACTTGCGATTACGCCCATGTTTAATATTACACCCGCCCCGTTTTTTGTGCCCGAATTATTGTCATGAATATTGGAATCATAAATTGAATTAACAGTCCTGCTGACTACGATTGCCTGCCTTGCAAAACCTATGTTCAAATCAAAAAAATCGTTTGCATCGGAAGTAACCCCCGCGCTCGGAGAAAGCCAGAATGCAGAATTATAATCAGCCCTATTCGGAGTTCCGGAACTTCCTGAAATAGTCTGCCCGGCAGAATCATCGTTTTGAGAAGTAAAAACAATCTTGTTAGCAGAAGTTCCCTGCGCCTTCAAAACACCCTTGTTCCAAACACGCAAAAAAGAACCCGCGCTAATAGGGCCATTAGCCTTATACTTTACAACAGCACCAGGCAAAATAGTCAACTGGCAGTTTTCAATGTCAACATTCCCGTCCACATTCAAAAAATAAGTGTTTCCATCATACCAGGTAACGTTTGCATCACCCGTATTGCAGACTGATTTTATATAATTAGTAGTCAAATTAGCCAGTATAGTTACATTAACATCCATATTGGTCAAATTTGAATAATTAACATCCGCACTCCAGTTTGAATCAATCTTTGACCTGATTGTATAGGTTCCGACTGCAGTCGGTGTAACCTGAAGCGGGAAATAGTTTGTGTCTGCGTCATTCATCAGGTTGTCTCTTCTTGAAGCAAGCCCGCTTGAAACATACAAAGGGCTTGCACTTGCAGTATTCATGTCAAACCATCTTCCAGTGCAGCCGCCTGCAGGAGCAACACAATATTGCAGCTGCACATTTGTATCGCCGCAGGAATAATTCCTGCAGGAGCCCAGCACATTCACATCAAAAGCAGTTGTGTTTATTTTGCTTGAGTTGTTTGCAGGGGAAATAATGCCTGTATTCAAATCCCCGGCAATCCGAATTGTAGCAGGCGCAGTAAGGTTTGCATCGTTATAGTTCAAGCCCCAGTTCGTTGTTCCAATAGCACTAACGGGGGTTATTCCATAAAACTCTATTTCTGCGACAATTTTATCGCCCCTTGCAAAAGTTATTTGGCTGCCTGCTGCTGCCAGCCTTATGTTTGTGCCTGTAAATTCAGTGCCCTCGCTTGTAGGGGCAACAACCACTGTGCCTTTTGCATCCGCAGTTGTCCAGCCGTAAATCGCAGCCCTTAACTGCAGATCGTCGTTTGTCCCGCTCTCTGAAAACCTGCCTCCGACAGCCCATGTTCCGGCTCCAATTGTCTGCGCAACCAATGGCGGGGAAGTATAGGAAGCAATCGCTAAATTGCCAGATGCTCCGCCATATTCTGTGTTTGACCTGTTTTCACTGCTGGCAGAGGCAGTGTCGTTCATTCCATAGCCTGCCCAGTCGTTCTGGACAAAACTGTCTCCGGAAGCAGAGGCATTCGGCATTGGCTCTGTGGCGGCAAAATCAGCGCTTGCCTTGAAATAAAAAACAGTATTCGGGGTTGCGTCGACAGCAACCATCCAGGCGCGCGCTTCGGAAAAAGAATTGTTTGAATCTTCTTCATAAATTTCAATCGGCCCAAGGAGATAAAGCCAGGGCTTTCTGCCGGGAACAGAATAGGAATAATTCAGGGCTGCCTTTCCCTCGGCATCAAACTCGACATTCTCCCACTCGATAATTTGCTCTGTTTCAGCCTGCAAAATTGAAACTCTCGGATCGTCAATCTGCTCTTCGGTTGTTTCTTCCCCGTTCTGCTTCTCCAGAACAATTTTTTTAGGCATTACAAAAAATTCTTTCGGGACAAATTCCTTTACATTAACTGTTTTCTGCCCGTGCAGGGCAGTTAACTGGAGTTCGACTGAAATCGGCTGCCAGGCAGGGTCGATTTTTGTGGCAGTCAATCTTATAATGTCAAAATCAAAATCCTGCGCAACAAGAAAGCCCGTCTGTATTGCAGTGTCAATGCTCGGGGCAGTTGCCTGCACCTGAACATCATAAGTTCCCTCTTCGGAAACAACTGCCTTTGCCACATAAATTCCCGAACTTGTTGTTTCCAAAATTTTTCCGTTTGAAGTTGAAAGGATTTCTGTTTTTCCGCTTGGAGAAACAAGCGCCATTGAAACCTCTGCCCCAGCAACGCCATAGCTTGCGCTGTCAAGGACGACTATTTCAAATTCTGCTGTTTCAGAGGGCCTGTAAATGCTTTTTCTTGTATTGACTGCAATCAGGCCCCATTCAAATTCTATTGTTTCTTCTGAAACAGTGTTTCCATCAGAGGTTTTAATTGAAACAGAATAAGTGCCGGGCTTGAAACTGCGCGGCCTTTCCGCAAAAACAAAAAAATGCCCTGTTTCCTTTTTCTTAATGCTCTCCTGAGAAATTTCCCGCGCAGTTCCGTCCGGAAGATTCATTGCCGCCTCGATTGGAACATCAACGGGAGTTTCAACTATAGGCTCTCCGCCGAGCGCTTTTGAAGGCTCTGGCTCTTCGGAAAAAGAAACTTCAAAGTAAGGCAAATCGTTCGCGGCAAAGCCGAAGGCTTTTTTTTGCACTAACATTTTTATTTTCCCGATTTTTCGCGCAACAGGCTCTTTTTCTTTTTCTATTGCAAAAACATTAGTTCCCGAAACAAGACGGATTTCAAAAACCCTTTCCCATGCCCCAATGCATTTTTGTGTTTCCGGATTCCATTCAGTGCACTTGAAAAGCTTTTTCCAGGCATTTTCATCGCTTGGAACTGCAAATCCGCCTGAAATCACGAAGCCTGTTTTCAGCTCAAAAGCCTTTTCAAATTCCAATTGTTTTTTTGCTTCAAAATTTTTGTCTGTTAGGGTTTCATTTGCATCGGAAATTTTTTGTTCAAACAAATTGCCAGGATTCAGTTCTGTTAATTCCAGAAGTGTTCCGTTGTGGTCTATTGAAATTCCCTGCAAAAAAGCGCCTGAAATTGCCTGCCCGTAAAAAACAATGTTTGCATCAAAAATTTTCTGCGCAATTTCAACAGGCTCCGAGGAACTTAAAACAGGCTCTCCGTTAAGGTCAAACAACTGCATTTCCGCGGGAACATTTGAAGGAACGACAATAAATGTTTCTATAATCTGTTCAGGAACAGGAACATTCAAATCGGGAACAGCAATATTCTCATCGGGAACAGGAACATTCAAATCGGGAACAACAAAATCATTGGCATCACCAAGCCCGCAAACAGGATTATTCCAGCCAACAGGAACAACACCGTTAAAATCGCAGAAAGAATTAACATCGGGAACAAAAACATTCTCGTCAGGAACAGGAACATTCAAATCTTCAGAAACAACAACATTCCCATCAGGAACAGGAACATTCAAGTCTGCATTGGCAGTGTTTTCATCGGCGGGTGCCTGATTCAAATCCGAAGAGCCATTGCCAATGTCCTGCGGGATTTCATTTTCAATGCGCTCTGCCGCCTGCGCAAGCGCGATTTCAGAAACTGTTTCAGGCACAAAAACAGTGTTTGCGCCCGAATCTGTTTCCTGCCATTCTGAACCGCAGGCTGACGAATCTGAAAGCCATGCGGGGCAATAGAACCATTTTGCGGGAGAGGGAATGCTTTTCAAAAAAATATTTTTTTCCGCGGAAAGCCCGAAGGCAACCTGAATGATTTTTTCCGCCTTGAAAAATTTTTCCGCAATCTGAAAGTCCTGCGGGGGAGCTTCGGAAAAAACAGCGAGCGTTGAATCCTTATCAACAGGCATCTGCGAAAAAACTATTTCAGAAACCTCGTAATCCAGGAGCTGTAGCTTTGCGCTGTAAGTTCCTTCGGGAACTCCCAGGGGGTCGCCGCTTGAAACTGCTTTTGTTTCAAGCGTTGAAGAATCCTGCAGGTAAAAGGCGCTTAAAACATTGGAAGGCGTTAAAGTGAAAATACGCAGATCGCCCGAAGGCTGCTGTGCTGCCTCCCGCCCTGAGTTTGCAACAAAAATTTCAAGGGTTTTTTTCGAGCAGGAAGCAGAAGAGCACGCGGTAATTTCAAAGGAATAATTTCCGTCGGGAACAGTGCCTGAGTCCCATTCTAATGCCCAGTTTTCTTCTGCGGAAAAATTTTTTTCAAACTCGGGGAGAGAATCCGACAAAAGCCTTATTTTCATGCCAGTAATTTCTTCGGGAGAATCCGGCTTTGCAATTACAATCATTGCACCCGAAACAGTTTCTCCGGAAAAGGGCGCAATTATGGAAAAAGCGGGTTCCTGCATTTGCCCTGTCTGTGCAATAGCCCAGAACACAAAAATAAAAAGCAATAACGGCAGAAAAAATTTTGCATGCAGAAAAAATTTTGCCCTGCCGCCAAAAAAAACAGTTTTCATGCAATAGAATAAGCTTTTTTGATTATTAATCCTTTTTATTAGGAAACAATTAATCACTCCTGCAAAAAAATCCGGAAAAACCGCAAAAAAAAACAGAAGAAAGGCAGCCATTGAATCATGCAGGCAAATTAGTTGTTAAAAAAAATAAACAAAAGCCAGTGAAAAATAATTTTTTAAAAAGCCGCGCAAGAGAAAAGTTTATAAATAACAAGATTGTAATAGATACAGAAAATAAATCAACTTCAAAAGGTGTTTTCATGAAAAATTCTTCAAAAATTCTTGTTTTAAGCGTTTTTTTAATAAGCTTTTTTTTGTTTTCTTCTTTTGTTTCGGCAACAATTTCCCCGACAACAATGACCTGGGTTGTGCCATCGTCAAAATCAATACTTGTTAGCTACGGGGGAAGCTGCAGCGCTACTGCATTTTTCTTTGTGGAAACAAACGCCACAGAAGACAATGATACCGACGGCAATGCAGCGAGAATATTGCCTTATAACCTCAGGAGCGGCGGCAGCGCCTGCCAGGCGCAAACAACAGCGCCAATAGTTATAACCAATAACGGGAACGCTACTACAAATATTGATGTAAACTTTAATGATAACATAGACACAAATATCTGGCTGAAGGTCTGGATGGGAAATGGCGATGCTGCAACAGATTGCGGCGCAGCTGATGCATTCGGCGGCTATTCAAAGCTTTGCGCTCTTCCAGGAGCAGCAGATACCACTACTCCAGTGGCTTACACAACCTGCAGGGATTTTAACAGCAGCAATGAAACAACGACAGTAAGGCTGATATCAAGCTTGCCAGTTTTAGACACTAATCATCTCTGCGTTTCCGGAGAACTAATGGGGCCTGTAATTACATTGCCGTCAAACGTCCTTGCCGGAGACCATAACGGAACATTCAACACAATGACAGACTAAATAGAACTTGCTTTTCGCAATCCCGCACCAGCATATTCTTTTTTATTCTTTTTTCTTTATCTTACATTGAAGGCAATAAACATGGAAAACACGGATAATGCAAATATTCCGAAGAAATCCGGAAAAACCCGCATTCTTGCATTATCCGCAATTGTAATAGTGATTGCTGTTTTTTCTCTGGCATTTGTTTTTTTCCAGCAAAACCCATTGCAGAATTCCGCGGGCGCAATTGCGGCTCCGCAGATTTCAGGGCCTTCAATGAAAACCGCAACAGACAATACCACGCTTCAAAACATTGAAATGCAGAGCGATGTAATCGACCCTTCGCAGTTTATTTTGAGAGAGGACTATTTTAAAGAGGTTTTCAGGCCGCGCAGGGAAACATACAAGTTATTGGAAAAAGCGGCTGATTTTCTGAAAAAGCCTGTTTCAGAAGTTCCGGCTTATTTCAGTTTGAACAGCGAGGAAGAAATTTTTTCCGAACTGCCCGCACTCGCAGCAGATTTCAGCGAAATTGCTTATTTGCTTGCACAGGGACAATATTTCAATCTTGCTTTGCTTGACGAAACATATTACAAGCAGCCGGAATTTTACCCTAATTTTAAAACTCTTGGAGTAAGATACTGGACAAGGCCGGATCCAAAATACTGGGTTGCAAACGGCTATGGCACATATCCTGCGGAGCAGTGGGATACGCTTGAAAAAGGCAAGAATGAGGAATTCAGGGGCGTTGTGTTTTTTTATGCCGGCTGGGGCGTGCAAACCTACCAGGGAATTTCCTTAAGGGCAGACACTGAATCGCAAAAATATTTTGACCTTGAAATAACGCCAAAAACATTTTTGCTTGAACCGACTTTTGCAAAATTCGGAAAAAACTGGGCTTACAAGGTTGAAATAACCGGAAAGCTGAAGCCCGACACTCCGCCTGGAACTTATTCCATCGGAATCAATGTGGAGATTCCGCCGCGCGAACTAAGGGACAAATGGAACGCAGAACACCCGAGCCTTTATTTTGACGGCGCAGGAATAATAAAGGCGAGCGGAAACCAGATCCAGTTGAACATAACAGTAAAATAAAGTTTTCCCAAGCTGATTCTTGCCGCAGGCAAAGCAGAAATTTCTTAAAACAAAAGAACTGCTTTCAATTGCCGCGCAACAGTAAAATAAATAAGCAGTAAAGCAATAATATTGCTGATGCAAAACAAAAAAAAAGCCCTCATAACAGCGGCACTGCTACTGTTCGCAACAGCAAGCTTCTTCTCAATAACAACAGCAGAAACACTGACATCACAAATAACATGGATAACACCGCAGACAACAAGCATAGCAACAGCAATAACAGCAACAAGATGCATGAACTATCCCGGAAACAACAACATAACAGTAACAGTAATAGACTACCCGCAAAACACATACGACACAAACGCAACAGTAACAGCAACAATATACAAACCAAACGGAGACACAAACAGCAACATACCATTCACAAACAATTCAGACGGAAACTACACAAAAACAATAAACTTCGACACAAACGGAACATTCATTCTTGCAATACACGCAGTAAACGACACAAACAACAACATCACAGCAGACACAAACACATACATATACGTAGGAACATTCGACATCAATATTTCTTTTTTAAGCAACAACTCCTCTTACTCAGGCGGAGACTCGGGAAGCATAAGAAACATGGTAAAAAACACAGACGGAAACGCATTCACTGGATTGACGGGAACAACCACAATCTATTATCCGAACGCAACTGTTTTCGCACAGGACGCAACAATGGCAGAAACAGGAAACGGAGAATACTACTACAACTTCATAATCCCAAACACAACAGGAACATACACGGCAACATCAGCATTCACATGCGGACTCTCAACTGATTCAAACAACGCAGGAAGATTCACTGTTACAGGAACAGAAATTACTGCGGAAACTCCAGCGCCTGTGAGCCCGGGCGGCGGGGGAGGAGGCGG
>DATDTD010000051.1:0-18177 GCA_035290965.1 archaeon
CTGTTCCTGCTGCAGAATCATAGACTGTCACTGTTGCATTCTGAATCAGCGATGTTCCTCCCGCTTCCCTCACTGTTATTTCAAGCGTTCCTTCAGTAAGCACAACCCGTATATTCACAAAGCTTGTTTTTTTGTTTTCGACATGCACAGTTGCCTCTCCGAAAAGGCTTCCGACCTCTGCCCTTACATTGTAGTCTCCTGCGGGAAGCGCCGTAAGCAAAACATTTCCGTCTGAATTTGTTAAACTGTAAGGATAGTTTACAATCAGGCCCGGATTGTTTTTCGGGGACAGGTATATTTTTGCGTTTGCAACTGCCTTGTTTTCCTCGTCGAATACGTGCACAAGTATCTCCCCGTAATTCGACTTGTCTGCCTTGAGCGGGTCGAATGCTATTTTTGTCGGCTCGAAATCATCAATGCTTTTCAGGGCTATTGGGGAAAGTATTTTTGTCACATATCCCGCCTTGCTTATTGCAATGCTGTAGGCTTTTTTTGGGTCTATTCCATCTTCCCTTGAATATTCGCCTTCCGAGTCTGTTTCATCCGGGTCAAAGTAGGATGTTCCAGTAAAAACAATTATTTTTGCGCCGGAAACAGGCTGCTGGGAATTCGAATCAATTATTTTCACAAAAATCTTTTTCTGCTCTGCAACGGGAACTGCCGCAGGCAGTTCTATTGAAACAGCAGTTGTTTCTCCCGCCTGAACAGAAAATTCTTCGGATTCTTCATTTCTTGAGCCGCTTGAAGCGCTTATCTGGTAAGTGCCGGGAGAAACATTTTCAAACAAATAATCTCCGTCAGAGCCTGTTGTTCCGGAATCGCTGTTGGGATAGCCCGGCTTGAACAATGAAACTTCCGCATCCTCAACTGCTCCGTGCGGGTCTGTTACTGTTACTTCAACGCTGCCAGTTTCCCTGTCCATTCTCACCTGCGTGTTTTCGCTCATTATCTGGAAGCCTGTTTTTGATTCATATCCCTCTGCAGTAAAATCCGCGGAAAGCCTGACGCAATTGTTTCCCGGAACAATGTTCAGGATCTGCCCGTTCGTAGTGTTTGCCGCTGAAGGAGGGACTGCGCTTCCGCTGCAGTGGAAAACAGCGTGCACAGATGTTGAAGTAATCGGGGCATTTGTTTCCGAATCAAGGATTGTGAGATTGTATTTTTGCACTGTTGTAACTGCAGAGCGCTTAAGTATTATTTTTGCGCGATTGTCGAATGAAAGCGTTTTTTCCACATTGTTTTGAGTAATAAAGCCTGTTTTTTCAACGCTTACTTTTGCGTCTATTTCACGCTGCGGAATAATCAGTGAAAATTCCCCGTTATTGTCAGTCCTTCCGGAATGGTTTGCGTCCAAAAAATTTGCTTTTACAAGCGCATCGGTAACAGGAGTTTCTGTTTCATCCACAACAAGTATGCCTGCGCGGAATTCCTGCGCTCCGAACAAAGCTCCGGAAATAACAGGCAGCAAAAGGAAAATTACAAGCGCCGCGATTATTATGAGCAGCAGCACAAAGCTCGGAAAAATTTTGTCAATCGGGTCTATTATTTTGTATACCGGAACTTTTGTGTCAATCCTGTCGAGCAGTGCGTAATACTTGTCCTCGAAAAAATAATACCCGCCCTTTAATTTTTCCAGAATGCTGTTCATAAAAAAACAAATCCTTTTTTTTTCCGCAAATTATTTTATGCACTGCGCTGTTTCCGAGATTTCCTTCTGGGAGCCGGATGTTCCCGCTGTTTCATACAATACTTTGGGGTTCCACCAGAATAATGCATCTGAGCCCGAGTTTGTAACGCACGCGTTCCCGGATTTTACAAGCTCGAACAATTGTTCCATTGTGTTCACTGAATCAGCGCTTTTCATGTTGTTGTGAACCATTGCGCTTACACCTTGAAGGTCAATGCTGCGCACAAATCCGGAATCCGCGCTTGCAAACAAAAGGCTGTCCGGGCTTATGGAATTGAGAGTGAATGCCGTGTTGTTCGGAGTGTAAAAAACGCTTCTCAGATAAACATCGCCCGCCTTGTCTGCCTTGCTCCAGTCTATCCCGTATGCAAACTGCCAGTTGTTTATGGGATCTGAAGAAACAGCCTGCCTGTCTGCCGAGAAATCAAACCTGTCTGTCAAAGGAACTCCGGTAAAATCATAGCACTGCCCTGCAGCGCTCCAGAAAGCGAGATGCGCTCCTGTCTGTATTGGAGTCTGCGCCTTGTGCAGTTCGTAAAATGCCGAGAACTCGTTCGGATTCTGGGTTGAATGGATTTTCAATACAATCGGGGTTGCATAATTCGGCGAGAAAACAAGCCGTATTGCAGATTCCTGCTTGCTTATTCTCATTATGCTTCCGCGCTTGGATGCAATGCTGTTCAGTTCCTTTGCATCCGAGCTGATTTTTGTGTTAAGCGAGACAAGCGCGCTCGAGCCGGGGATAACTCCTGTTGAAACAATGTCTGTTCCTGTTCCAGTAATTGCCAGCGCTTCTGTTTCGTTTTCAAACCCTGTTCCATAGCCAGTCCTTCCGTTCGAGGAATCCCTTCCTATGTTTGAATTCAGCGGCAGGTAATAGAACACGCTGTTTGGATAGGGTTCCTGCAGGTAATTGAAAACCGCAAGCACTTTTGCGCGCGGCTTTGCCTCATTGTCAAAAAATTTCCATTCGCTGCCAAAGTCAATGTCAAGCGCAACCTCATAAATGCCGGGGGCAAGAAGCTCGCTCGAATCAAGGTTTTTTCTCGTGAAGGAAAGATTTTCGCCGTAAAAATAATCCGAGAATTTTCCGTTTGCATTGTTCAGGAACCATTCGGGCGCATTCAAAAAAGAGCTTGTTTTGTAATAATCCGCAAAGTCTGCCTTGAAATCATTGTTGTAATTGTCCTTCATCAGGAAAGCCTTGAAGTGCAGCAGTTCCCTCAAATCCGAAGCATCTTTTATTTCCGCAGTCCAGTTCACGCTTGCATTGTCAAGATAGTATTCAAGCGCAGTCTTTTCCCCTGTTCCCACAGCAGGTCCCATGTCTATTGTTGATTTCGGAACCCAGCAGTTTGTAAGGCTTGCAAGGTCTGCGGGCAATGGCTCAAGCCCAAGTTCAAGCAGATACCTGTTATAGTTTTTTGTAATCTCCCCGACTGCCTCTGCTCCCGGATTTTCAGGGCAGGCAAGATTCGGGTTTGCATCCAAAAATTCCTGCAGTATTTTCATTCTTTTTGAAAGCATTATGCCGAACTGCGCTGCATCGCAGTAAATTCCCGAATCAGATTCAATGCATGCGTCCTTTGAAATTCCCGTGTCTGCCCAGTCCCAGTTGAATTTTATTTTGGGCAAAGCGCTTTCTCCCGTGCTTCCAATCATTGTTCCCTGCAAACAGCTTTCCTCTGTTATTGCCGGAGGCAATGGCTCAATGAAATCCATTGAAACAAATTTCAAATGGAATTTTTCCTGCACTACCTGTGTTGTTCCAGGCACAATGCTCGGCCCCATAAAGCCAGTGGTTGCCATCTGCAGCATTGGGCCAGTGATTTTTCCTATTCCCGCCACAGAAGGCAGTTTTATTCCGCTTGGATTGTGCGTTGTCTTGCTTATCCTGAATGTTGCTGTCGAATAAACAGGCTCGAGGCTTGCAAGCGCAGTGTTTTCAAAAACAACTCCTATTTCCTGTTTTTCATACTGCCCGACTAGCTTTACATTTGCAGTGTCCCAGTAAGCGTTTATTCCCGCCTTGTCCATTGTAATCTGCTGGTTGTTTGCCTGCAGGTTTACAACCCATGCAGTTACCTGCTGCTGTACCCTGTCATTGCAGGGATTAGTGTCTGTTCCCGCAGAAAAACCGCCTGCAAGCATTGAACCCATCAGTGCGCCCATTCCAGCATTCATTACAAAGTTTGTAAGCGCCTTGTTTGTTGCGGGATCCCCAAGCGCTTTTTTTGCAGAATCCTGCAACGGCTGCTGGGCATTGGCTAATTCCAATTTGTTCTTGCTCGCATTCAGCATATCAGTGCGCGCAGTTGCCAAATCGTTTAAAGCGCCAGAGCCGCCGCTTCCTGAAGAGCCGATTTTTTCAAGAGCCGGATTTACGTTGCTAGTAATAACATCGTTAACTGTTTTTGTCAAATTTTTTAAATCGTCTCCTTCCAAAAAGTCTTTTGATTTTGTTGAAATTGCACTAAAGCGGTTTTTCAAATCTAAGAGCGGTGTGCTGTTTCCAGTGCAACTGCTTGTCATTGTGCTCCAGTTGCTGCTTATGTCCTGTGTCAGTGTTTTAATGGGCTCAACCTGTTTTTTTACGTCGTCAATGCACGTTCCAAAGTCCTGAAGATTTTTCTTCAGGCCGTCATCGCCCAGCTGGGTTTTTGCCTTGTTCAGGTTGTCTGTAACTGCATCAATCTGCGGTGCTATTTTTTGTTCCAACTGCCCGCCCAAAGCCGCAGCAGTTGCAATTCCCTGCGCTCCGCTTTTTGGCTTTTCGCTTTCAATTGCTTTGTTTGTCTGATTAAGCGCATCGGTAATTCCGCTTGTCTGGCTGCCAAGCGCCTTGCTGCCGTAATCAAAAGCGCTTTTTGCATTTTCAAGCGCCTTGCTAAAGCTTGAATCTTCGCCCGCGCATTTGTCCATTTGTTCTTTTGCTTTTGTTGCATTGCTTTCCAAAATAGTGATTTTTTGTTTTATTACTGCCAATTGTGCATCGCATTCTGAGCTGGAACCGCTTGCAGCACTTGCCATGCTTGACAAGCCAAGCGTGCTGCCGCCTCCCTTGATTTGCTTTACTATATCGTCAAGGTTTTTTTGTGATTTTTCAACAAGCCCGACTTTTGAGCTTGTGCTGCCGAGCGTATTCAAAACTTTGTCCTGAGTATTTCCAATGCCGCTGTAAACAGCGTCCTGAACGCTGTCTTTTGCCTTGTTTACAGAGTTAAGTGAAATTGTTGCTGTGGGTGTTTCTTTTGCCTGTGTAATTCCCTGCGAAGCGTTGCTCATTGCGTCAACCAGCGGGGGCATGCTCTGCATCATGAAGGGCATCATTCCAATCATCAATGGAAGCATTGAATTGTTCCTGTTTTCACTTGCTTTCTGCTGTCCAGATGCCCAGTCGCATGCGCTTGCATCTATTGTAACGTCCTCTGTAACATTTTTGCTTGTTGCAGTTGTTGAATCCTTTGTCCCTATGCCTTTTATTGCAAAGGAATATCTTTCAAGGGAAATAATTGCGTCTGCATCGGGATATACAAGCAAATCAATTGTCCTTACTTTCTGCCAGCCTTTTCCGGGAACCTTTGCCTCTACAACAAGCCCGTACATGCCTGCAATTTCCTGCCTGAAAACAGTTATTTCCTGCAAAGCCTTTTCAGGAGTGAGAGTAAAACCTGTTTTGCTTAACTGCACTGCGCCTTCCGCTCCGCCTGAACATTTTCCCGAATCCGATTTGCACAAGGCTATTTCAACATCAGTTGCCCCGCAGCTGCTTGAATCAATTGAAAACTTTGCGTCAGTTGCGCCCGCCGCGATTGTAATCAGGTCCTCTGCATCCTTGTACTGCAGGCATTGCTCGAGATTGATTATTTTTATTGTTGCATTGATTGCTTCAGGGAGAGAGCCCACAAACTTTAATCCCGAAGAAGTGAGCATTTCGCTGTTTATTTCAACTGAAAAAACAGCGTCTTTTCCAAGCGCTCCCTGCTTGGGAGTGAAAGTCAAAAATCCGGAATAGGATGCGTTTGCCCTTACTTTTCCGAACAGCCGTGTCCAGCTTCCCGCTTCCAAAGTTTCAGTGTTTGTTTCCCCTGTCTGCGAATCTGTTAAAGAAAGCTCTATTGTCCCGAACTTGTTCGAGCTCCAGTTTACCTTTGCCATCAAATCCTCAAGCGCGAGCGCCTGCGAATCCGCAGTGCAGTTGTTGTTTACTTCAATCTCCAAAGTTGCACTGTTTCCCTGCGTTGAGGCAAGCCATTCAGACTGCGAAATTTCAATGCAGGGCTCTAAAGGAAGGTCTGCGATTGTTATTCCTGCGTGCAATGGAACTGCAAAATCAAACTTGCTCTTTGTGTTTTCCTCTATTACAGTTACAATGAAGTTTCCGTCCAATGAAGTGTTCTGCTGGAGTTCCCTTGCGGCTTCAGCGCGGAGTTTTACGAAAAAAAGCCTTTCAAATTCAGTTGTATCAGATGCAAGTATTTTTTTGCCCCTGAAATTGCTGGAATAATTAACCATTGTCTGCGTGTCAAGCGCCCTTGCAATTTTTCCCCTTGCAAAAATAGAGTCTATTGAAAGGCTGAGCCCAGTGCTGTTTGTTATTTTTGAGTCAAAATACTGTTCAGTTATATTTCTCGTATCAAGCTCTGCATTAATGCTTGCAGGCTCGAATGAAAGAATGTCCGCAGAAATTTCCTTTTCAATTGGCTCTGCGAAAAAACCCGGCTTTTCGGCTTCGAACAAAAGCATTGTTTTTGGGGAGGAAGCCGGCAGTATTATTTGCGCGATTCCAAGTGCGTTTGTTGTTGCAGTGAAAATGTTTTTTGTTTTATCAGGATTTGTTTTTGTAAGCGTTACTCTCGCGCCCTCAACTTCAAGGTTTCCGGTTTCCTTTTCCTGTTCCACTTTTATCTGCAGCCTGTTTTCAACAAAAGCGGGAATCGGATCGGGCTGGACTGAAATAAGCATTTTTTTGTCTGAATTTATTTTCAGATTGATTGTTTTTTCGAAAACCTTTCTCCCGTCCGCAATTATGTACAGGTAAATTATTGCGGGCGCGATTTTTTTCGTAGTGAAAAGCAAATTTCCGGAAACGCTTGTTCCGCGCAAAAAGCTTCCAAGCGAAATGTTTTCTATTTTATCGGCGCTTATGCTGAAAGCGCTTGTCTTTTTTCCTGAGGCATCTTCAATTGTGTATGCCTTGAACTTGTATTCTTCCTTGCTCTCGTCATTTGTATAGCTTTTCACGAACAATGCCGAGTTTTCAAACGCCCTTTCCGAATTGTTTGCAATGTTGAAATGGAAATTGTAATCCGAATCCACAGTCACTTCGTAGGGCGCGTTCAGGTACAATCCTTCCGCGTTGTCATAGAGCCATTCCCCAGAATAGCAGAATTCCTCCTCGCAGACAGGCTCTTCGCCCTCGTAAAATCTTAAGTTATCAATTGTCTTTGCATAGAGCGCCTGCTTCTCGGCAGTGTTTTCCGAATTTCCGAGCTCATTGTCTGCAGGGTCGCGCGCATAATTTTCGGAAGAATCAATTCCGTATGCCCTGTAGTGCATTGAAAGAAGAGCGCTCGGCAGAGTGCTGCTTTTCACCCTGAACAATACTCCCGCATAATAAACTCCCGGGGAAGTGTTTGAAATTTCAATGTTTGTCCATTTTGCGTCTCCCTCTGAAAGATTTTTTGAGTCTGTTTCATATCCTGCAGGGGGATTGAATGTAAGCCCTTTTATTATCGAGGAAGGATTTCCGGCTTCGGCTTCTATTACTGCAAGCGGCTCGTTCTCCAGCCTTTTTTCATCCCCTACCCTGAAATGCAGCCCAACTGTTTCTATTGTGGAGCTTTCAGGAACAGTAATTTTGAACACTGCAAGATATTTCTCGCCGGCATTGAACAGCGTTGTTTTTTCCCCTGCTTCAGTGAAAATTCCCTCATGCTCAACCTTTAAGTTTCCGCTTACTGTTTTTGCCGGCATTTCGGCTTCAAAAGAAAATTCCCTGTCGGGCCATAACTGCCGGGGAAGCGTTTGCACTTTTGCAAAGTCCTCCTGGGTGAAAACAACATATATTTTTTTGTCAGCCTTCAAAGAATAATCCGCTGTTCCATTGGGAAGAGGAATTCTCCCGAGGCTTTTTCCATCGCTTGAAAAAATCTGCGCCTCTGCGCCAGCAACTGCCTCGCTGTCTGAATTCACTGCCTTCAGATGGAGCGTTGAATTTCCTATTACAAGCTCGACAACAAATTCAGTTGTTTCAAGAATGTTTATTTCAACAGCCTGTTCTTTTGCATCTGCAAACGCGACAGGCTCTTTTGCGGCATAAGCGTAATATTTCCCTTTTCTCATTCCCCTGAAAAAAGCCATTCCGTTGTAATCAGTGTATTTGTAATCAGATGCAAGAAAATCGTCTTCAAAATTTTTCAGCGCGACCTTTGCGCCTTCAACAGGCTTCAAATCCTCGTCAAAAACCTTTACCTGCACCTTTCCAGAATTTTCAGGGGTGATTTTTTCCAGGTTGAAAGTAACCGCTGTCTGCGCTGCTGTAAGGGAAATTTTTTCATACAAATATTCTTCATGCGAAACAAAAACACTGAAATCCGCTTCTTCAATTATCGGAAAGCTTACAATGCTTCCCGAATCTCCCGTGCTTTCCTCTGCAAGAATTGTCCCTTCCGAATCTAACAGCTGTACTGTTGCATTTGCAATTTTTGCCCCGGAACTTTTGTCAAGCACAGTTACTTTTATTGTTCTCTTTATGTTTTTGCTTACTGTCGCGGACTGCTCTGTTGTTGTTCCCTTTGAAACAACCAGCCCGCTCAGCGAAACAAGCCCATAGGTATTCGTGGAATCAAGCACGCTTGCAGTGTATGTCCCTGTTTCAATGTTTGCAAAAACAGCCTCTCCGTAATAGCCGGTCTGCTTTGTGCCTGCCGGAGAGCCGTCGGGCTTTCTCAGAGTAACGTCAAAGCTTGTTTCTGTTACAAGGCTTCCGGAAGAATTCTTTACCTTTATTCTCAGTGTTCCTTTTGGAGAATCAATTATTGCGGATTCGAGCGTTGCCATTTTCGTGTCTGAATTCAGGAGAAGAGTGGTCTGCTTGAAATCAGAGGGAGCAATTACTACTGCTGTAAGTGTGTCGCATTCCGCCGGCTGTTCAATTGTTATTTCTCCGTCCATCTGCGTGTCAGAAACAGTGTTTGGGGAAATCGCAAAACCGTTTGCGCATGCAAGTCTCAGAGTAATTAGTTTTCCGGTTATCCTGCTTCCGTCGGCCCTCTGGAAAAGAACAGTCCTTTCTGCCGCCTGCGCGCTGGCTGTTGCCTGCAAAGAAATTTCCTCGAACAGCGCCTCTGTCACAGTGTACAATTCCGAATGCGCAGAAAAGCTTTTTCCCGAAATTACCTGAGCGGGAATTTCCACTGAAACGCTTGAATTAAGGGGGGCTTGAAAGGAAACCTTTCCCTGGGCATCGCTTGTTTTTTCAACTGCCTGCCCGGAATCAATTGTGTATGAGAGATGCGCGCCTTCTATTGCTGCTCCTGAAGAATCCTTTATTGTGAGCTCTATTGCGCGGCTTTCGCCTGGCTGCAGGAGGACAATTGCAAGAAGCGTTATCAGGACAATTACGACAACGGCTATTGCCGCAATTCCCTTTCTGCCTATCCTGCCGGCAAGGGAATTCTGGTTTTCCTGCAAAAAATCCAAAGCCATTTCCACTGCCCTTTAATTAATTGATATAAGATTAATATAACTGGAATTTTCAGATAAGAAAACGCCTTTTCAATATATAAACATTGTTCTTATTCGGGCGCGCTCTGCAATCGGCAAAAAACTCAAGAATCAGCAATAAAAAATATAACCGTGCACTGCTGCTGCAGATTAATCAGAACGGCAATTCGGGAGGCAGTTCTGTTCCCGTTGCATTGTCAGGCATTGGAATGTTCCCCTCAGGGCAGTCGTTAGGGCAGTTCTGGAATGTTTCTCCTGAATCGCAGGTTGCATTGCCGCAATTTTGCGGCTGCTGAGTGCAGCCCGCAAGCAATAGCGCAAGCGCAATTATTGAAAAAACAACCAAGATTTTTTTGTTCATTTTCATTCCTCATTTTATCCTGTTGGCATTGGCGGCTGTTCTTGTGCAGAGCCGAAAGAGCATGCTTCAAGCGCGTTAACCGCAATTCCCTTTCCCAGATCGCTTTCAGCTATCTCCCTGCCAAGCGCGCTTTCCCATTTTTTGTTTTCCGCATTATAAACAAAAGCTGATTTCAACTGGCAGTTTCCCAGTTCGTTTATTTTTTTGCCAATCATTTCAGGGACAACTGCTGAAAAATTCCAGCCCTTTCCAAATGATTCCAGATCGTTCAATGAAACTGTTTTTCCCAAAGTGCCCTTTGCAGTGCAGGCGTTTCCGCTGTTGTAAAGCCAGTAAGCCCTGCCGAGCTTCGGGCTTGAAACCTGCGCAAACTTGTTTTCAGCATTGCTGTATTCAAACAGCCTGAAGTTCTGGGATTCGCAGTTTGTTCCGCTGTTTGACATGTCTCCCGGCATTGAAAACAGATTCCAGCCCTTTGCAAATTCAAAAGCAATTTTTTTGTTTGCGCCCTTTTCCTTTACAATGAAAACAGCAGTGTCCGGGTTTACGCTCAAAACCTGAATTACAAAATCATTGACTTCAATGCTTTCCCCCGCTTTTAAAGAATAAACCTCGAACGGCATTGGCGGCATTTGCGTTGTTTCCACTGCTTCCGCAAGCAGCAGAGTGCCTTCTGTTTTTTTTGCGGCTGTATGAACCGCTCTTTCAGGAACCTGCGGGGTTTCGCTTACTTTTTCATCTATTATGCTCTGCGAAACATTTTTGCCTATGTATTCCTTTGAATACCAGTAATTGCTGATGCTGAATCTTACCGCGCTTTCGCTTAATTCCAAAACTTCCAGCTGCAAATTCGCTTCCAAAACATTTGCGCGCATGCTCTGTGATAATTTGAACGGCTCTCCGGTATGCACATTTATCTCTGTCTGGTTTGATTCCCTGCTTACGACAAAAGAAGCGCTCGGAGTTCCAGCATCAAGGCTTTTCAATGTTATCTGATAGCCGTACAATTCAACCGGCTTGTTCAGATAGATTGTTACTCCGTTCTGCGTCTGCGCTGTTTTTGCATTGGATTCAATTGAATAATTTTCCTGCCAGGCAATTATTTTTGCAAACTGCGCCCCGACGCATCTTGTGCTTGCAGGAGATTCTTCCTCAAGGCACCTTGCAAAAACAACATTGTTCAGCTTCAAAAAAAGCCCTGCATCGGAAACAAACGCTGTTTGTTCCTGCGCGAGCCTGAATTCATTGTCAAGGCTTGCTTTGATGTAATCGCCGCCTTCGGCTTTTTTCATTATTAAAACAACAGACGCTCTGCTAATTTGCAGCGCATGAATATTATAACCGTTGATTGTCCTTGTTTCCCCCTGCCTTATTGCAATCTCTGTCAAAACAGGATTGCAGGGAGTTGTAATGCAGACTATCTGGGTTTGCACAAGCAGTTTTGCAAGAGCCCTTGAATCGACTGTTATCGGCTTTTCTATTTCAGTTGAAGTTCCAGTGCTTGAAATTGACTGCACAGTGGTGTTTGCCGGAACAGCAGTTGTTGCGGCTGCATCCATTGTCACATTTCCAGTTGCGCTTCCGCCGCCCCCGCTCGCACCCCCCGCGCTCGCCGCATATGCCGGCATTGCAATGCCGAGCAATTGTATTGACATGTTTGTTTCTTTTACCAGGGCTGTTTCAGACTGGAGCAGTTCGAATTTTTCGTTCAATGAAACTGTTTTTGGCGGCTTTGTTGTATTTTTTGAAACAGTGAAATTTCCCGCAGTCTTTTCTTTTGCATAATTGAATTTCAAAGAATAATCTCCAATAGTTTCTTCCCTGTTCAGGGCAACCTGCACTTTGTACGGCGGCGCATTTGCATTGAAATAAGCTGTAAGCTCGCTCGGGGGGCAGCCTGTTCCCATGCAGACAATAGTCCACTCCAGATTTACAAGCGTCAATTTAAGCCCGGCTTCTTTTATCACTGCTGTCTGGTTTTTTTCCAGCCAAAATTGTTCATCAAGATTTGCGTAAACAATTGTTTCGGATTCTGTTTCAACAAGCAGTGTTGCCGAGTATGTCCCCGTTGTAATGTTCATTGCAAGTTCTCCTAGAGTTATTTTGTATTCTCCGACATTAGTGCTCTGCCCGCTGCCGAGCGTAATGCTTGTCTGTATGCCGCTTGCCGTGCTTATTGAGAATTGCGTGTATTTTATGCCGCCGCATTCTGTTTTTTCAGCTGTTGAAACCACGGGGCACGAAATTCCAATTGCTGATTCAAACCGTATTTTCATTACTGTTTTCCCGCTTTCCTTGCTGTCCATTACATTTGCCTGCTGGCTCTGCTGCAAAGAAAATTTTTCATTGAGCTGCGCATAAACAATATCCGGAACGCTTTCCTTTGTAACCGCAAATTTTGCGTAACTTGAAACAGAGCTTGGAGAACTGTTCGCATTGTATGCGACTGCTTCAACCGCATAAGTTCCCGCATTTGAAGGGACTCTTGCCTTTGCTTCGTAATAATTTGATGAAGGATTATACGCCAAATCAAATGCTTCCGCAATTGTTGTTTCCGCAGAAGAGCCTGCTGTCGCGCTTGTTGCTGTAGCATAAACAATGCCGGAAATTTTTGCCCTTGCACTCGTTCCTTCTTCCGGCAGGCTTGGAGTTCCGTCCAAATCAACTATTTTTGCAAAAACCAGGATTGCGGAATCCTTTCCCGCTTCGTATCTTTCCTTGTCAGTCCAGACTGCGCTGATGTAAAAGTTTTTTGTTTTTGCAGGAACGCATGCGCCGCCGCTGCATGTTGAATTGTAAATCCTGCAGTCCACTGTAGTGGCTGAGATTGAGCCTAAGCTGTTGCAGTAATCCTCTATGAGATAATTGTCATTTGAACAATACTCTGTCTGGGTTTTTCCATTGCCTGTTGTTGTTCCCGCAAGAAACGGATTTATTCCGCTGGGATATTCTTCTGTTTGATCGCTGTCATAGCATTTTTGTGTTTGGCAGTCCTGCGGGCAATTGTAAGCTGATTCTGTTTCCGAATCACAAACCCCGTTGCCGCATTTTGCAGTGCAGATTCCGCTTATGCCGAGAGTTTCTTTTTCTTTCGGCGGAATCAATATCAATCCAGCACAGCAGACAGGCGGATTTGCTATTACGGGAATTGTTTCCCCCTCTGCCTTGCAGGCCTGTGCGCAGGGGCATTCTCCGGAGCAGGAAATTGAAACTCCCGCGGCTTCGGCAAAGCATTTGTTTGAATAAGTCTGTCCGTTTGTTCCGCATACGGGCGCATACTCAAGAGTGCAAACAGCCGTGTTTCCGTCGGAATTTCCGTCAGTGCCGTTTACATCCGCGTTTGCGCTGAGCGAAAAAACAAAAACAGCAATCAGAACAAGCACTGCAATTCCAATCTTGAAATTTTTCCCCATATCTGCAGAACTATAGTCCTTTCCCATATTTAATTGTTTTTCAGGCATAAAAAACACTTTTTTTTGCGTTAAAATTCAGAATCATTACTGCCCGTTCATTAATAAACGCCTTTTGTTTTTGTTAGGCAAAATCCTAACCGCCCTTTTGTTTCTTTTTTAAACATTTAACATGCTATATTTTTTTGGTGTCCTCATGAAAAAAATAAAGGCAGTGGGTTTGCTTTCGGGCGGACTTGATTCAACGCTTGCAGCGGAATTGCTTAAAGAACAGGGCATTGAAATAATTGCGCTTAATTTCAAAAGCCCTTTCTGCTTGTGCGACCAGAAAGGAAAATGCTATTCTGCTGAAACAGCAAAAAAGCTCGGCCTGAAATACAGGACAATGCAGAAGGGAAAAGAATATCTGAAACTCCTGCGCAATCCAAAACACGGGTATGGGCGGGCAATGAATCCCTGCATTGACTGCAGGATTTTCATTCTGAAAAAAGCAAAAAAGTTTGCAAAAGGCATTGGGGCAAAATTTATTTTTACGGGAGAAGTTTTGGGGCAAAGGCCAATGAGCCAGCACTTTCACGCACTGCGCCTTATTGAAAAAGAGGCAGGGCTTGAAGGAAAACTTTTAAGGCCGCTCTCGGCAAAACTCCTGCCTGAAACAGAAGCCGAAAAAAAACACTGGGTTTCAAGGGAAAAACTGCTCTCACTGCAGGGAAGGCAGAGAAAGCCGCAGTTCGAGCTTGCAAAAAAATTTTCCGTAAAGGATTATCCCTGTCCTTCAGGGGGATGCCTTCTCACTTACAATGAATTTGCCGCAAAACTCAAGGATTTGTTTGAAAGCAAAAAAAGCGTTTCAGCAATCGACATTGAACTTTTAAAAATCGGAAGGCATTTCCGCTTTGGAAAAAGCAAAATCATTGCGGGAAGAAACTCGCTGGAAAACAGCAGACTACTTTTCCTGAAAAACAAAAGCGATTTTGTTTTTGAAGTAAAAGGTTTGGGAAGCCCGATTGTGCTTTTGCAGGGAGCAAAAACAAAAAAGCCAGTTGAAACCGCGGCGCAGATTGCGCTTCATTATTCAGACTGCAAGACGCCTGAAGCAGAAGTTGAATGCAGAGCGGGCGCGAAAAAAATAAAAAAAGTCCTTGTGCGACAGATTTCCGAAGCGGAAATCGAGAAAATGCGGATAATAAAATAATTTTTTGTTTTAAGAAGAGGGCTTTTTCTCTTTCCCTCGTTCATATTCGAAGAAACGCATTAATTCAGCTGCTTGAAGCATATGTTTAAATATATATTCACTTACTGAATATGTCAGTGGGTGAATATATTTGAGATTTGTTGACAGGAAAAGGGAATTGAAAGAGTTAAAGGAGATTGAGGCTCTTTCAAAGAAGAAGCTGTTTGTAGTGGCTTTGTATGGCTTGAGGAGAGTTGGCAAAACAAGGCTGCTTTTGGAGTTTTTGAAGGAAAGAGGGCTTTATTTTTTTGTCAACAAGAATAAAACCCCTAATGACCTTTTGAATGAATTCCAAGAGATTCTGAGAAAGGCCAAAGTTTTGACTGAATTGGAGTCTGTTAATTCCTGGGACAAGTTTTTCGAGGTTTTGATTAAGCGTGATGTTCCGCCTGTTGTTTTTGACGAGTTCCAAAATTTTAGTTTTGTCGAGCCAGCTGTTTTTGGAATAATGCAGAAAACAATTGATTTGAATGAGAATAAGGCTGGCTTGCTGGTTCTTTCCGGCTCTTTGATTGGGCTGATGAAGAATTTGTTCAAGAGTTCAAAAGAGCCGTTATACGGCAGAATAAAAAAAGGTTTCAAGCTTGAGCCGTTAAGTTTGGAGTCTTGCCTGGAATTAGGCAAAGAATTGAAATTGAATAAGGAAGAACTCGTAAAGATTTACTGTGTCTTTGGCGGTTACCCAAAGTATTTTGTTGCAATTCAGGATTTTGGTTTGCAGGGGAAAAAAGCCGAAGAAATATTTGATTCCTTGCTGCTGGTAAAGGATGCCCCTTTGGAAGATGAAGTAAACAGCATTCTCTCCCAAGAGTTCGGCGGAAGAAGCGGGGTATACTATTCGATTTTGGAAGCGATTGCAAACGGAAACAACACTAATTCTACAATTGCAGGCGCTTTGAATACTAGCCCGACTTCTATTACCCGGCAGATTAAGGAGTTGAAGGATTATTTTGAATTGATTGAGTTTGAATTGCCTTTTGAAGGAAAAAGAGGCATTTACAAAATAAGGCACCCATTAATCCAGTTCTGGTTTTCTGAAATATACAAAAATTATTCAGATTATGCTGCAAGAAATCTTGAGTTCCTGGAAAAATTGAAGAAAAACTTGAATTCTGTTTACGGCAGGTCTTTTGAGAAAGTCGCAAAAGAATTCCTGACAAGCAAGCTTGAACTAAAAGAAGCCAAAAGACAGTGGGGCAAAATTCAGGGGGCAAAAAAGGGAGAAAACACTTACGAGATTGATTTAATTGGAAAAAACAGCAAAGAAGTTTTTGCGTTTGAATTCAAGTGGAAAGAATTATCAAACAAAGAAGCAACCAGCATTCTCAACGAGCTTGAAAGCAAAACCAAGCACTTGCTTAAAAAAATGGCTGGCTTGAAACTTGGCTTGATTGCCAAAAAGATTGAAGGAAAACAAAAACTAAGAGCAGAAGGCTTTTTGGCTTTTGACTTGGAAGACTTTTGAACAGTGATCGGGTTTATTGCAGGCACTATTGCCCTTTGCTCTTTTTCCAAATAAAAAATCAAAAAAAATCCTTGTAGAGCAGATTTCAGAAAAAGAAATCGAAAAAATCCGCATAATAAAATAACTGTTTATTATTTTGCTATTTTCGGCCTGAATCTTTTCATCAGGAGCGAGTTGCTTACAACGCTTACAGAGCTGAAAGCCATTGCTGTTCCCGCGATTACAGGATTCAGGAGCCAGCCCGTAAAGGGAAACAATATTCCCGCTGCAACGGGAATTCCCACTACATTGTAAAAAAACGCCCAGAAAAAATTCTGCTTTATTTTTTTCATTGCATAAGCGCTCAGTTGTATTGCCGCAACAACATCGCGCAAATCGTTTTTCACAAGCACAATGTCTCCTGATTCGATTGCAATGTCTGTTCCCGAGCCTATTGCAATTCCAATGTCTGCCGCGGCAAGAGCGGGAGCATCGTTTATTCCATCGCCCACCATTGCAACAATTTTTCCCCGTTCCTGAAGCTTTTTGATTTCCTTTTCTTTTTGTTCCGGCAGAACCTCTGCAAGTACGTTTTCAATTCCCAGCTGTTTTCCTATTGCTTCGGCAGTGCGCTTGTTGTCTCCTGTTATCATTATAACTTCTTTTTTCATTTTTTTCAGCGCTTCAACCGCTGTTTTTGAATTTTCCTTTATTGTGTCTGCAACAGCGACAATCCCCGCAATTTTTTTGTCCAACGCAATGAGGATTGCGGTTTTTCCCTCTTCCTCCAGTTTTTGCAGTTCTTTTTCAAGCAAGGAAAAATCTATTTTTGATTCTTTCATCAAAGCCCTGTTTCCGAGCAGGATTTTTTTCCCCTCAAATTCGGCAATCACGCCTTTCCCTGAAAGCGAATTGAATTTTTCCGAATCGGGAATTTTTATTTTTTCCTCCTGCGCCTTCCTGATTATTGCCTCTCCCAATGGATGCTCGGATTTTTTTTCCGCAATTGCGACAAGCTTCAGCACATCGTTTTGCTTGAAGGAATTTTTTGCGATTACGTCAGTTACTTCCGGCTTTCCTTTTGTCAAAGTCCCTGTCTTGTCAAAAACAATTGTGCTTATTTCCTGCGCTTTCTGCAGTGCGCCGGCGCTCTTGATCAGGATTCCATGTTCTGCGCCTTTTCCTGTGCCGACCATTACTGCAGTGGGAGTCGCCAGCCCAAGGGCGCACGGGCAGGCAATTATTAAAACAGAAATAAAAATCGTTAGTGCAAACAAAAAACTCTGCCCGAGCAAAATCCATATCAAAGCCGAAACAATTGCAATTATGATTACGCTCGGCACAAAAACGCGTGAGATTTTGTCGGCAAGCGCCTGAATGGGCGCCTTGCTTGCCTGTGCATCCTCTACAAGCTTTATTATCTGCGCCAGAAAGGTTTCCGAGCCGATTTTTTCAGCCCTGAATTTTAAGAAGCCGTTTTTGTTTATTGTTGCGCCTGTTACCTTGTCCCCAATGCTTTTTTCCACTGGAATGCTTTCCCCGGAAACCATGCTCTCGTCAATGCTTGAATGCCCGGAAATTATGGTTCCGTCAACGGGAATTTTCTGCCCGGGCTTTACAATCACAATGTCGCCTATTTGAACCTCCTCGATTTTTACTTCGATTTCTTTTCCGTTCCTTTCAACAAACGCGGTTTTTGCCTGCAGGCCTATGAGCTTTTTTATTGCCTCGGATGTCCTGCCCTTTGCAAGCGCTTCAAAATATTTTCCGAGGAAGATAAATGCAATCAGCAGTGCCGCAACCTCATAATACAGGCTTTCCTTCGGCAAAAAATTTAATCCGAGCCAGAAGGAAATGCTTGCCGCCAAACTGTACAAATAAGCGGCTCCCACGCCCATTGCGACAAGCGAATACATGTTGGGATTTCTGTTCAGGAACAGTGCCTTTAAGCCGCCGCTGAAAAACTCAAAGCCTGTAACCATTACCCCAGTTGCAAGCAAAAACTGTATCGAAACCATGTTTTCTTCAAGAATTTTTGGCAACGGAAATCCGGCAATTGCATCGGCCATGAAAAAAATCATCGGCAAACTCAATGCAAAAGAAACCAAAAATTTTTTTTTGTATCCTGAAATTTCTTTTTCCCGCGCCTGTTTTTCAAAATCCCTTGATTCAGCTTTTTCTGCGCCGTAACCGGATTTTTTTACTGCCTCAATAATTTCCTTTATTGTGGCAACTGCAGGGTCGAATTCTACGACTGCCTTTTCGGTTGCCAGGCTCACTTTTGCGCTTTTCACTCCATGCAATTTGTTCAGG
>DATDTD010000052.1:0-16378 GCA_035290965.1 archaeon
CATGACCCGGGTTCGAATCCCGGCGGACGCATTTTCTTACTTTTCTTCAGAAACCGGGGCTCGTATTCTAACGGTATGATCCGGCCTTCGCAAGGCCGGGACGGGGGTTCAACTCCCCCCGAGTCCAAGCAAAGCGCAGTAATAAAAAGAAAAAAAGGCAATGATTGCTGATGCCGCAGAACAAAAAGTTTTTTGAAAAAATCGCTTTGGAAAGAATTTACAGGCTCTTCGAGCTTGCAGAGCAGGAATTTGAAACACACCCCGAGAGAAGCGCGCATTACATAGGGATTGCGAGAAAAGTTTCGACAAGAAACAGGGCGCGCATTCCAGAGGAATTAAAAGCAAGCTTCTGCAAAAAATGCAATTCGCTTCTGAAAAACGGGAAAAACTGTGAAACTGAAAAGCGCGGCACACTGCTGTGCATCCGCTGCAAAGAGTGCGGTTTTGAAAGGAAAACAAGGGCATGACTCGGGTTTTTAAACCTTGTTTTCTAGAAAGATAATTACTGAATTACTGATTTTGCTTCTCTGCAAAAGAGTAAAGCAAATCGCATCGTAGGATGCACAGGTGATTGTATTGAAAGAATTTGACGTTTCTCCAAACAAGCTTGTAGAGGCAGCTGCAATTGAATTTGAAAAGCAGGGCGTAAAAATGCCGGAATGGGCTGTTTTTGTAAAAACCGGAACACACAAGGAAAGAGCCCCGCATAATAGAAAATGGTGGTATTTCAGGCTTGCAAGCATTTTGTACAGGGTTTCAAAGACAGGCTCTGTAGGAACGCAGAGATTGAGAAGTTATTACGGCGGAAGAAAGGCAAGAGGAGTAAGGCCGCACGCTTTTTTCAAGGCAGGCGGAAAAATAATTCGAAGCTGCCTGCAGGAACTGGAAAAGCAGGGCTATCTGCAGAAGCAGAAAACCGGCGGAAGAAAACTCTCCCCAAAAGGAAGCGCTTTTTTGGACAAAATGGCAAAAGAGGCAATGAGAATTACAATTGAGGAACAGAAAACATCTGTCGAAAGAAAAGCCGAAAAGGAAAGGGGGCGCGCAAAAAGGGATGCCGAGGAAAAAAAGACAAGGGAGGAACTCAGGAAAATAAGCGGGGCTCCGGCAAAAAAAATCGAAAAGAAAGTAAAGAAGAAAAAAGCCGAGGGCGAAACAAATGAGTGAGGAAGAAAGCAAGAACGCGCAGAAACAGGAAAAAGCCCTTGAGCAGATCGATGAAACAATGCGCCTTGTTTTGACTCCCGAAGCAAAAAACAGGCTGAACAATGTCGGGCTGGTAAACCGGGAACTTTATTTCAAGGCAGCGAAGACAATTATTTATTTGTACAATCAGGGAAGAATAAGCGGAAAAATCGATGAACTGCAGCTGAGGCAGCTGCTTGAAAAATTTTCGGAAAAAAGGGAAATAAAAATAAAAAGAAAATAAGTGGTTGAAATGGCAAGGAACAAGGAAAAAGAGTTTAAGGATTTTCTGATAAGCTCGAGAAAAAAAATCGGGCCTGGAATGACAAACGCGCCCTTCTGGGTTCTGAAGAAGGCAGGAAAAAGAATCTGGAACCCGAAGCAGAAAAGGCACTGGAAAAACGTTGACCTTGGATTCTTGTATCGTGCAAAGCAGAAAAAGCTTGCAGTGAAGAAAAAGCCTGTTCACCAGAAAAAGAAAAAGCTGAAGCTGAAACACAGGCGCAAAAAAAGCAGGTATTGAAAAAAAATAACTGCAAAAAAAAGTGGTTTTGAATGGCAAAAAAAGAGGCAAAGAAAACAGAAAAAATAGAAAGGGAATTCACTGTTTCCTTGGCAAAGGCCTTTGAGAGAAGCACGAAAAAACGCGCAAACAAGGCAATAGGGTTTTTACGCGCATTCATGAAAAAAAATTTCCGCGTTGAAGAAAGCAGCATGCTTATTTCCGCAGGAGTAAACCAGGCAATCTGGCACGGCGGAATGGAAAAAATCCCGAGAAAAATAAAGGTAAAGGCTGTTCTCGAGGAAGGAAAATTAAGGATTTCACTGCCAAAAGAGGCTTTTGCAGAAAAAAAGGAAAAGAAAAAAGAAGCAAAGGAAAAGACAGAGGAAGAAAAGCAGAAAGAAAAGGAAATGCAGAAGAAAAAGACAGAGAAAAAGGAAATGGAAAAAGAAGCCGAGGCAATGGCGATTAAAAGAGGAACATAAGCAGGGAAAAAAAATGGAAATCTTGCGCAGAACACTGCGCGGAAGCCCTTTTGTAGGGGTTTTCTGCTGCATTACGGAAAAAACAGGATTGTTTCCTTTGGACGCGGGAGTATCCCCCAAGGAAATAAAGGACATTGAAGAATTGTTCGGAATTGAAGTTATACGGGCAAAGATTGCAGACAGCAGCCTTTTGGGAATTCTGGCTGTTGGAAACAGCAATGGGTTTGTCCTTGGAGAAATTGCAACTGAAAAGGAATTACAGCACTTGAAAGGGCTTGGATTGAGGGTAAAAAAAATTTCGGGAGTAACTGCAATAGGAAACCTGTTGGAGGCAAACGATTCAAAGGGAATCTGCTCTCCAACAATAAAGCCGAAAATCCAGAGGGAAATTGCAGAGTTCCTGAAAATAGAATTAAGGGAAGCAAAAATCGGCAACAGCGACCTTGCAGGGAGCAGCCTTGTCGCAACAAACAAGGGGTTTGTAATAAGCACTCGAGCATCGGAAAAGGAATTCGCGGATGCAAAAAAATTTTTTGGATTGAACGGAAGCAGCTCAACGGCAAATTACGGCGACGCCTTCATAGGAAATTCGCTTGCGGCAAACAGCAGGGCAGCAATAGCAGGAATACGCACTTCCGGAGTAGAGCTTGTAAGGATTGACGAAGGATTAGGCGGAGAATGAAGGTGTTTTTTTGAAGGAATTCGAGATTCACGGAGAATACAGGGAGAAAAAATCCTGGCAGAAATTCCTCCTGCATATAAAAGCGGAAAACGCGAATTATGCGGCGGAAAAGGCGCTCTGCACAATAGGCTCGAAGCACAGGAAGCCGAGAAGAATGATTGCAATAAAAGAAGTTCGCGAAAAAAAACAATAAGGTGGTTTTTGTGGAAGAAAAAAAACAGGTCACTGTAACCGGGGAACAATTATTGGAGGCTTACCGCGCGGAACAGATGAAGCTCGAGGCACTGCAGCAGAGAATGCAGCAATTGCAGGGGCTTGTAATAGAGGCAAACACTGCGGAAGAGGCAGTCAATGAAATAAAAAAAGCCGCGAAAAACGAAAAAATAATAGTAAGCCTCGGAGCGGGGGTTTACACCGAAGCAGTTCTTGACGGCAACGAAAGCTTCAAGACGGGATTGGCGGGAAGCATAATGCAGAATTCCGATACAAAAAAAACACTCGATTACCTTAAGGAGCAGAAGGAAATGCTCCAGAAAGAATCAGCGGAAACAGCAAAGGAATACGAAAAAACAATTTCTGCTTTGAACGAAATAGGCGGATTATTGCAGCAGGCGGAAAGGCAGGCACAGCAGAGGCTGCAGAAAGCCGCGGAAAAATAAAAGCGTGAGCGCATTGTTTGAACTATTAAAGAAAAAAATCTCTTCTTTTACAGACAAGCTCAAGAAAAAAATAGAAGCAGAGCCGCAGGCAGAAACAAAAAAAACCACAGAACAGATTCCCGAGGAAAAAAAACCTGAAAAAATTCCAAGGGAAAAAAAGCAGGTTCAAAAGGAAGGGGCTCTTTCCGAAGAGGAAAAAATCTGGAAGCAGGCCGAAGAAGAGGCGCAGAAGGAAGAGGAATTAAAAAAACCTGCCGAAGAAGAAAAAACTGAAACTGATTTTGAAATTGAAAAAGAAATTCCCGCGGAAGAAACAGAAATTCCCCATGAAGCGGAAATTCCGGAAGCTGTTCCAAAGCCGCGCGCTTTTGAGGAAAAAAAGCGCGATTTAAAGGCAAAGGTCGGCATTGGCGGAAAAGTAAAGCGGTTTTTCGGCGGGGAAATTGCAGTTGAAGAAAAAGATCTGAAGGAACTGCTTGAAGAGCTGGAGCTTTCTCTTCTCGAGGCAGATGTCGAACAGTCAGCCGCCGAGGAAATTGCGCGCGAGATTCAGAAAAGAATTCTTGGGAAAAAAATTTCCTCAAGGGAAAGCATTGACGAAACAATAAAAAGGGAAATAAAAGAGATTTTGCTCGGAATGATGGAAACAAAGCAGATTGACTTTTTGAAAACAGTGAAGGAAAAAAAGCCGTTCAAAATTCTTTTTCTGGGGCCGAACGGAGCGGGAAAAACAACCAGCATGGCAAAAATAACAAAATTTTTGCAGGACAATAATTTGAAAGTAATCTGGGCTGCTTCTGATACATTCAGGGCTGCTTCAATTGAACAGCTTGAAAAGCACGCAGAGAAGCTTGGAGTGCGGGTTGTAAAGCACAATTACGGCGCAGACCCTGCTGCAGTTGCATTCGACGCAGTAAAGGCAGCGGAAGCAAAGGGAATTGACGCGGTTTTGATTGATTCTGCGGGAAGGCAGGAAACAAACAAAAATCTCATGGAAGAATTGAAAAAAATTGTCCGTGTGATAAAACCTGATTTGAAAATTTATGTGGGCGAAAGCTTTACAGGGCAGGCATTATTGCAGCAGGCGGAAGAATACGACAAGGCAATCGGAATAGACGGATTTATTCTTACAAAAATAGACTGCGACGCAAAAGGCGGGACAACAATAAGCCTGCTGTACAAACTGAAAAAGCCTGTTTTGTTTGTCGGAACAGGGCAGGAGTATAAGGACCTGGAAAAATTCAGGCCTGAATTTGTCCTTGACAAAATATTGTAAGGCAAACAAAACAGCTTAAAAAAACAAATTGCGCTAATTAATTCATGGATAAAAAAATTTTCCTCCTGTTTTTTGCGCTCATTCTTCTTTGTGCGGTTGCTTCCGCAAAATCCTATTCTCTTGAAAAGGCAGACATAAAAATCCGGATTGAACAGGACGCGCTTGTTCATGTGCAGGAAGACCTTACTTTTAATTTTTCTGGAAGCTATACTTATGCCTACAGGGATTTTGAGTATGGAGACTGGGAAGTTGAAAACATTCAGGTGCTTGAAAACAATTATCCCGTTAATTTTGACGAGTCATTTACAGGAAGCGGAATGCGAATTACCTGGCATTTTTCTGCAACGAATGAAAAAAGAATTTTTACAATAAAATACGATTTGAAAAAAGCAGTTACTGCATACAACGATGTTGCGGAATTTTACTGGAAAGTCTGGGGAAGCGGATGGGCTGTTCCATTGAGGGAATTGTACGGAACAATAGAACTGCCGATGCGGGTTGCAGATCCAAATGAAGTTTACACTTACGGGCATCCGCAACTCAACGGAAAAATCGCAATGCTTGAAAACAAAACTGTTTTGTTCCAGGCATTCAATATTCCTAGCGAACAATGGGTTGAACTGCGCGTTGCTTTTCCGAGAAAATATTTGCCTTCAGCGGGAAACGCAATTGTAAAAAACTCTGACGGATTGCAGGCAATTATTGCAGAGGAAAAAAACTTTGCAGCGCAGGAAGATGCGCAGAAAAATTTTTTGGCAATGCTGCCGGTTTTTGCAGTTATTTTTGCCGCGCTCCAGATTGTTTTTTTCGCTTTCTGCTGGCATCACTGGGGAAGAGAGCCGAAAATCCTTGATGAAAGCATTTACGAAAGGGAAGTGCCGTATGATTACAGCCCGGCAATAGTGAGCGCGCTGATTCACCAGTTTTCAAAAACCCCGGGATTTGACCAAATAACCGGGGAAATATTGCATCTCTGCCTCAAAGGAAAATTAAAGCTTGAAAAAACAGCAAAGGACAAATTCAATATTCTCATTTTGAACAGGAATACTGCGGATTTGCCTGAAAGCGAAAAATTGGTTTTCGATTTATTGAGCGATGCCGCAAAATACGGAATTGAAAAAAAATTCGTTGTTTTTTCAGTAATGAAAAAGGATTCGACTCCGAATGTTGTTTCAATGGAGGAACTAAAATTTTACATTGCTGAAAACAAGCGCGAAATGTATTACTGGGCAATCAGGTGGCAGCAGAAAGTAAAGGAAGAGGCTGAAGGAATGTATTTCTTTGCGGAAAAAAACGCAGTAAAGGCATATATCATAGGAAGCATTGCGATTGCAGTTGCGGGCATTTTTTTCTTTCCCTTTTTTCCAATAATAACTTTAATGGAAGCGATTTTTTTGGCAATAATTTTTCCGAATTCCCTGCCCAACAGAACCCCGACTGGAGCGGAACATTATGCAAAATGGAACAAGCTCAAAAAGTTTTTGAATGATTTCAGCAATTTGAAAAACGTTTCTCCCGATGCGATTACTCTCTGGGAGCAGTACCTTGTTTACAGTATCCCTTTAGGAGTTGCGAAAAAAGTCCAGAAGGCAATGGATTTGGTTTTCAAGGATTACGACAAAAACTTTAATTCCGCAATCTTTGTTGGAACAATGACTGCGGCGGATTTCGCAAGCTTCGGCTCTTCAATCGGAAGCTTTTCAGGCGCATTTTCCTCTGCATCAGGCACTTCAGGAAGCGGCGGCTTTGGCGGCGGTGGCGGAGGAGGAGGCGGAGGGGGAGGCGCAGGTTAATTACAAAAAAAGGCTTAAAATTTTGAAGCAGGCAAAGCCGATTGCCGCGCTAACAGGAATTGTCAAAATCCATGCCCAGACTATTTTTCTTGCAAGAACCCATCTTACTGCCGATGTCCTTCTTGTTAATCCAACGCCCGCAATAGAACCGCAGATTACATGGGTCGTGCTTACTGGAATTCCGAAAAGAGTGCAGAAAATAATTGTCAATGCGCCTGAACTTTCGGCGCAGAAGCCCTGCATCGGCTTCAGATTTGTTAATTTTGTCCCCATTGTTTTCACTACTTTACTCCCTCCGGCAAGAGTTCCGAGCGCAATTGTTGCGTGGGAAAGCAGCACAACCCAGAACGGCACGAAAAAGACTGTTCCCAAAAAACCCCCAGTAAAAAGCAGCAGGGAAATAACTCCCATTGTTTTCTGGGCATCGTTTGTTCCGTGGCTCAGGCTGTAGATTGAAACAGAAATTAACTGGAGCTTTTTGAAATAATTGTTCACAACGGAAGGGCTTTTTTTCCGCACAATCCACAAAACCAGAATTGAAAAAATCACTGCGCCAAAAAGCCCGGCAAACGGGGCAAGAAAAATAAAAATAATTACAGTAAAAATCCCCGGAAGATTCAGGACTCCCAAGCCTGCCGCAGAAATTCCCGCGCCAACCAAGCCGCCTATCAGCGCATGGCTTGCGGAAATTGGCAGCCCGAAAAAAGTCGTTGCAAAAACCCAGATTACGCTCCCTATGAGCGCGCTGATTACCATTACAATTGAAACAGCCGAAGGGTCAATGATTCCTTTTCCTATAGTGGTTGCAACAGCAACACCGAAAATAAATGCAGCGACAAAGTTTGCCCCAGCTGCCAGAAAAACAGCCTGCCTCAGTGTCAGGACATGGGTTGCAATCACTGTTGAAATAGAATTTGCAGCGTCATTGAAGCCGTTTCCAAAATCAAAAAGCAGGGCAATTCCAATGCCCGCAATTACTAATCCTAAAGGATCAGCCATGCTTTACCACAATTGTTCTGACAGTGTCTGCAAGATACTTTCCCGTATCAAAAATGTCCTCAAGCTGCCCGTATAAATCCCTGTATTTTATTACATCGAGAACAGGGTCTGTTTCTTTTTCAAAGCCGCTGAAAAGGCTTGAAATCGCGTCCTCATACAATGCATCCGCCCTGTGTTCAAGCCTGTAAAGCTCCTCGCAGTGGCCTTTCATTTTATCAAGCGCGTGAAGCTCAAGGACTGTCGAATGGATTGCCTGTACAAGCTCAAGGAGGAGAGCAACCTGCTTGAACATGGGAGAGGGAATTCTCCGTATATTATAGAGAACCATTTTTCTTGCAGTAGCGTCAATCAAATCAATGACATCGTCCAGATGCACTGTTATTGCATGGATGTCTTCCCTGTCATAAGGAGTGATTAAACTTTTGTGCAATAAGTCTGTTATGTCCCTTGTCTGTGCATCGCCTATTCCTTCTAACTTTCCTATTCTGCCTATTGCGTGCAGGCGCTGCTGTTCGCTCAAAGAGGGATAGTTCTGGATGAATGCCTGGAACTCGTTGTATGCCTCAAGTATTGTGGAACTCTGCTTTTCCAGCATGCTGAAAAATTCCGTCTCTTTAGGAAGGAAAAATCCTATTATAGGATTCATAAACCAAACAGACAGCAAAAGGCTTAAAAAACTCAGCGCGCATGCAAACACGCCTTGCCTGCGGTTTTTTTAACTTTTTTAATTGTTTCTAATTCTAATTATCTTACTCGATTATGGAGAGTTTTTTGTGGGCTTGGGAGAAAAACTACGAAGCGCAATGGAATCCCTGCGCAAGGCAACTGCCTTTGACAAAGAAACAATAAAGGAAGCTGTAAAGGAAATCCAGCGCGCACTGATTTCCGCTGATGTAGAGGTTCAGCTAGTCCTTGATTTGACAAAAAAAATCGAAAGCTCGGCATTCAAGGAACTTCCAAAAGGATTAACGAGAAGAGAGCATGTTTTGAAAATAACCTATGACCTGTTGGTTGAACTCATTGGCGGGACAATGCAGAAAGCCCCTGAAAAGCCGAAAAGAATACTGCTTGTAGGATTGTACGGACAGGGAAAAACAACAAGCGTTTCCAAACTTGCAAAATACTATTCAAAACGCGGCCTGAAAACAGGAATAATTTGTGCGGATTCATACAGGCCTGCCGCATTCGAACAATTGAAACAGCTTGCTGAAAAAATCAATATTTCTTTTTATGGAAACCCGAAGGAAAAAAACGCTTCAAAAATAGTTGAGCAGGGATTGAAGGAGCTGAAGGGGTTTGATTTACTGATTGTTGATTCTGCGGGAAGGGACGCTTTCAATGAAGAGCTTGTTTCCGAAATAAAGGCAATTGAAAAAGTTTTCAAAGCTGAAGAAAAATGGCTTGTTCTGGGAGCAGACATGGGGCAGCTTGCAAAAAAACAGGCAACTGCCTTTCACAATGCAGTGGGAGTAAACGGAGTAATAATTACAAGAATGGACGGAAGCGCAAAGGGAGGAGGGGCGTTAAGCGCGTGCAATATTGCAAAATCCCCTGTTTATTTCATCGGGACAGGGGAAAAACCAGATGACATTGAAGAGTTTGATGCACAGAGATTTTTGAGCAGAGTAATGGGTTACGGTGATTTACAGGGGCTGCTTGAAAAAGCAAAAGAGCTTTCCGAAGAGCACGAATTGAGCCCTGAAGAAATAATGCAGGGAGAATTCAATTTGGAAACCTTTTACCAGCAGTTAAAGGCGACAAAAAAAATGGGTTCCATTGGAAAAATTGCGGAAATGCTTGGAATGAAAATGCAGCTGCCAAAAGAAATGCTTGAAACAACAGAGGAAAAGCTTGAAGGGTTTAAGGTAATGATGGATTCAATGACAAAGCAGGAAAAGAAAAATCCGGACTTGTTGAATCATAAGAGAATTGAAAGAGTTGCAAAGGGCTCGGGAAAAACAGAAAACCAGGTGCGCGAATTGCTGAAGCAGTTCAAGCAGATGCAGAAGGTATTCAAAAAGTTTAAAGGATTGGACGAGGAAAAGCTTGAAAAAATGCAGAAAAACGGAAAAATGGACATTGGAAAAGTCCTTCAGGGATTTGGCCCGAAAAAAAAGCAGAAATTCAAGATAAGATAAAGCGCGCAAGCAGGGCAACAGTTAATAAGAAAAAAAGCGTAATTGAAACAGGGAAAAAAATGCGTCTGGTAAAAAAGGAAAAAAAACAGGCAGCCCTGAGAGAGCTTGTCTGGAAAAACCGGTGGCCGGATGCGAGAATAGCGCAAAAGCTCGGTGTGGAAGAAAGGGAAGTAGCATATGAAAGAGGGATAGTACAAGAACTGCCAATGGTCAAAAACCAGAGGATTTCTCCTAGGGCAAAAGACAGGATTCTTGAACTAAGCGGGCAGGGCTTAAAAGACGCAGAAATCGCAAGGCTGCTAACTAAAGAAAGCCTGTGGCTTCACGCGCAAAAAAACGCTTTCGGAAAAAGAAGGGCAACGGGGCCTGTAACAATAACGCCTCAAATTGTCAGGAACGTGCGCATCTTCTGGAAAAAAGCCTCGGAGAGAAAAGAAAAACAGCATGTTTCTCCGCAAAGGCTTGCAGAACTCGAGGCAAAGCATCTCAGCAAAAAACCTGAATTTAAACAGACGCTGGAACGGGCTTTGCAGAGAACAGACCTGCCGCTTGAAACATGGCAGCTTGTGCAAAGGGCTGAAGAATTCAAACTAAAAGCAGATGTGGCATTCGACCGCAGTAAGCAGCTGGAAGAGGAAGCAGTAATGCTTTTAAGAAATGGGAAAAAAAATGAAAGCCGACAGAAGCTTACAGAGGCAAGAGGAAGTTTTGCAATAGCGCAGCACCTGCAGGCTGTTTTTGAAATGAACATGGCTGCCCTGGAAAAAGAGCTTGCAAAAGGAAAAAAATAAAAAAAAGAGGCGAAAAAATGGGAAGAGAACGCAGGCGCACGCCAAAAGCAGGAAATCCGGGCAGCATGAAAAAAGAAAACCTGCGAAAATTAAAAAGCCATGCCCTAAAAAGCGCGAAAGAACTTGCGGCTCGCACAAAGGGAACTGTTGTAAAGAGGGGCAGCAAAATTTTTGTCCAGTGGAAAACAAGCGAGAAGGGCAGGACAATTATTAACAGGCGCTTTTTTTGGTATTAGGTGAAAAAAATGCTTGTTATTGTAGGCTCGAAAAATCCCGTGAAAATAAACGCGGCAAAAAACGCTTTTTTAAAATACTTCAAAAAAGCGAAAATTGAAGGGATTGAAACAGCAAGCAGAGTAAGAGAACAGCCCATTGATATTGAAGAAATTCTGCAGGGAGCAAAAAACCGCGCAAAAAAAGCATTTGAATCAAAAGAGTGTGATTTTGGAGTTGGAATAGAAGCCGGAATTTTTCAATTGCAGGGAACAAATTCAGGATGGTTAGACACTGCATGCGTTGCGATTTTCGACGGAAAAAAATTCCACTTGGGATTTACGCCTATGTTTGAATACCCGAAAAAAATAGTTGAAACAATCCTTGCTGAAAACTGCGTTGTGGGAGAAGCAGTCGAAAAGGTTTTCAGGGAAAAAACAGACAAGCAGAAAGAGGGCGCAGTTGGCTGGCTTACAAAAGGGAAAATGCCGCGCACAAAATACATTGAACAGGGAGTAATAATGGCACTCATCGGAATTGTGCGCAAGGAATTTTTTGAGTGAAGAAAAATGCCTGAAAGAATTTTGAGAAGCAGGAAAGGCATTCCAAGGCACGTAAGAAAAGAGCAGCAATGGAGGCAGATAGAATTTACAGGAAGAGTGGGTTTTTTAGGATTCAAGCATCAGGCTGCCTTGGAAAAAAAACTCATGCCAGTTATGCCGCAGATTTTACAGTCTATCAGGTCTAACAACAAGCCGCTTGTCTTACACAGGGTTTTCCCGATATCCGCAGAATTGACAACAACTTTTGCGCTAATGGCTTTGCAGGTCAGAAGCAAGGCAAAAAGGCGCCACGCTTATTCCCTCATGAAGCACATTGCAATGCGCGACTGCGAAAAAGACTATGTGGAATTGCGGGCAGAAGACTCGGAAAGCCTGAAAAACATTTTTGGAAGCAAAGAAAAAGCAGAAGATTTCTGGCGGATATTCGGAAAAAATTATGCAGAAATAGTAAGTGCAAGCTCTGCAATAATAAACCGCGAATGGGAAAAACAGCAACAAAAGTGATTGCATGGAACTGCTTTTTTTACGGATAATAGCGCTTCTTGCGGGTTCTGGACTGGGAGCAGTGCAGGACGCAAGAACAGGAATGATTTCCGACAAAATAAATTATGCAATGATTGCAACAGGGATAATCCTGAATATTATTGCGTTTGACTGGATTGGATTATTGTTCGGGGCAGTTGTTTTCGGAATTGGATTTGTTGTTTATTATTTCGGAAAAATAGGCGGGGGAGACGTAAAACTCTTTACAGGAATAGCTTTTCTGATGCCGTTTTATGTTGGAAGAATATTTGTGCTGAGCGTGCTGCTTGTTTCCGCTATTCTGGCAGTGATTTTCTATTCTGTTTTCTATACTTTAAAATACGCGCGCAGGGGGATAAACTGGAAGGAAAACACTGAAAACCTGAAAAAGGTTTTTTTGTTCGGCATTGTTTTCATTGCATATTTCTGGTTTTTGGCGCAGACAAAACAGGTTAGCGTTTTCGCGCTCGGTTTTTTGGGAACAGGATTCGCCTTCGGATTATTGTTTTTGGCGTTTGAAAAGGAGATAAGGAAAAACTTTTTCCTGAAAAAAATAAGCCTTTCAAAACTTGAAGAGGACGAAGTGATTGCTTCCGAGTTTATTGATGAAAAAATAAAAAAAGTTCTCGGAGCGGGCATGAAGGGAATTTTAGGCGAAAAGGAAAAGCAAAAACTGGAAAAGGCAGGCATAAAAGAAATTCCTGTTTACAGGAACATGCCGCCATTTGCGCCTTTCATTTTCCTTGCAATAATAGTTGTCCTGCTGAAACCGGATTTTCTGGGATTTTTGTTTATTTGAATCCTATTCCTTCAACTGAAATTTTTGCAGGCATGTTGAGTTCTCCTTCTACGGCAAACTTGCACTCAAGGAATTTTTCTATTATGGAAATGTTTGTCCTGCAGTGCTCTGTGAATTTTGAAACTGCAATTTCTGATTTTCCTTTTGCGAGCGCCATGAAAACAAGCAACTGGTCAGCACAATGGGAATCGATTGGAGAGTTTGCTGAAAGCTCTTCAATGAGTTTTTCCGCCGCTTCTTTTCCGACTTCAAGGGCGGGTTTGCCCTTTTCTCCAAGGGCATTTGCTCCGAGAACTGTTTTTTCAAAGCAGGCAAACAAATCAATCGAGCTTCCGATAGTGTCTTTTCTTTCCTGCTTTGACTCGATTTTTTCAATCCAGTCTGCTTCGAATTTTTCAAGCAGAATTCTCTTTGCTGTTTTTGCCTGGGCAGTAGAAACCTCTGAAGGAAGCGCGCTTGAAACAGAAAAGCATTCAAAATGATTTAAGTTCCCTGTTTCAAGAAAAACAATGGGCTTCAAAGGAAGCTTTGAAGGTTCAGACTTGAAAAAAACACGCCCGTTTCCTTTCGGAAAAAAACCATGGGCAAGAATTTCCGCGGAAAATTTTGCATTCATTAAGCGCAGCTTTGGAAACAAATCCTTTTGAAGGAAAAAAATGCTCGGGGCAAAGGCAACGGAAGTTCCCCCTGCAATGTGGAGTTCAATGTGTTCTTTCAGGGAAACAGGAAGAAGCTGCTGGAGCAGAAGCGAAATTGCTCCCGCTGTTCCGATGTTGATATTGAGGTTTTGAGGAGAAGTTTTTTTGGGAGAGAAAAAAATTTCAGTGCTTTGCAGAAAATCGCCTTTTGTTTCCGCATTAGAAATTGTTGCAAGTGCTTTCACTGCAGTTAGATGCTGGGGCTTTAAGCCAGGGCTTTCCCTTCCAGCGCGGATATTGGAAAGATGCACCGGCTTTTCAAGAAGGACTGAAAGCGCAAGCGCTGTACGGATTATCTGCCCGCCGCCGGTTCCCTCTGAACAATCTAGCTCAATGAATTCCTGCATAGTAACAAAAAATATGGTTAATAATAAGAAGCTTGCTTCCAATTATTTTGTTATGAAAGTTCTGGTTACAGGGAGCAGGGGCTTTGTAGGAAAAGAGCTCGTAATTGCATTGAAGAAAACAGGCTTTGAAGTAAGGGAATTCGATTTACGCCTCGGAAACGACTTGTCCGATGAAAAACAGTGCGCGGAAGCCGCAAAAGGAAATGAAATTGTTTTCCATCTCGCAGCTGTTCTCGATGAGGAAAGCCCGCTCCTGCACAAAGTCAATGTTGAGGGAACGAAAAACATTTTAGAGGCAAGCGCAAAGGCGCGCGTGAAACAATTTGTTTTTCTGAGCAGCGTGGGAGTGCATGGAAAGGCAAAAAGCATTGTAAGCGAAGAATCCCCTTTGATGCCTGAAACAGCTTATGAAAAAACAAAGGCTGAAGCCGAAAAAATCGTGCTTGAATTTCAGGAAACAATGTTTGTCACAATAATAAGGTCAGCGCTTATTCTCGGCGCGAACAATTACTGGAAAAGCATTGTTCATCTGGTAGAAAAAAACTTTCCATTGCCAGGAAAGGCGGACAATATCTTTCAGACAATTTTTATCAGGGATTTGGTTTCCGCAATATTGTTCTGCGCAAACAACAGGAACTGCTTCGGAGAAACATTCATTGTTGCGAACAGCGAAAAAAAAACACTCAAAGAAATCTGCCGGGAAATAAAAAACATTCTCGGCCTGAAGGGAGAAATAAAAACAATTCCGATTGGAATAGCAAAAATAATCGCTTATTTGAATCTCATAAAAAACAAGCTCACGGGGAAAAAAAGCCTTCTCGAGCCGGCTTACATCAACAGGGTTCTGCACGAAAGAAACTATAATGTAAGCAAAATAGCAAAGGCGGGCTGGCAGCCGAGATACTCGACAGAAAACGCCTTAAAGGAAACAGTACAAGAAATTAAAGCAGGCGGACAAAAATGATTTTTGGAAGATTTTTTTCAAAGTTCAGAAGGCCACAGCAAAAGACTGCTTCAAAGAAAAGGTTTGCCGCAAAACATGCAGAACCCGCAGTTGAGGCGCCAAAACCGCAGGCAAAGCCAATAGATGTTTTCGGCAGAGACAGAGATACAATGCTTGCAACAAAGATTACAAGCAGCCATTTTATTCAGGCATGCGACAGGCTGCGGCGCGACCAGAGCAAGCCAGTGGATTACCAAAAACTTTTTTCCAGAATGTTTACTGATTTTGAAGGCTCTATTGATCCTATATGGATACATGCAAGAAAAAGTTTTGAAGCCGCAAAAATAAAAATCGAAGTGGAATATGAAGACCCGGAAACAAGGAAAGCGACAATGCACAGGGTTCTTGAAAGAATCTTTGCAGATGTGCTTGCTGAAAAGGCAAAAACCGCACAGCAAAAAAAGCCTTAATAAAAAAATTTGTTATCTTGCTTTTCCTGCTTTTTCAGCTGCTTTTACTAATTCTGTCAGGATTTTTTCAGCCTGGTTCAAATCGCCTTTTGTCCTTTCAATTGCTGCCCCTACATGCAGAATGTCTGCTCCAGCCTGAACTAATTCAAAGGCCTGCTTTGCGGTTTTGATTCCTCCGGCAACAACAATTGGAACAGAAACAAGCTTTCTTGCTGCAGAAACAAGTGCAACAGGAACTGGCTCGGGAGCTCCGCCGCCTGCTTCAAGAATAATCAAGTGAGAACCCATGAACTGCCCTGCAAGCGCGGTTGCTCCCGCAAGATACGGAATATCCCTTGGAATAGGCTTTGCCCTTCCGACATGGCCTACTGCCATTCCCGGCTCGACAATAATATAAGAAGTTGGAATAACCTCTAGCTTCATTCTCTGGATTGGCATTGAAGAAACAATCTGGGCACCCGAAAGATAATAAGGGTCTAAAGAATTTAACATTGACATGAAATAAATCGCATCTGCATTCTCATTCAGAGTCGCAATGTTTCCCGGAAACAAAATAACAGGCAGAGAACAGCTTTTTTTAATCGACAAAATAGTCTGTTCTAAAAGCAGGCCCTGCGCGCCAATGCTTCCTCCAACTGAAATTCCGGAAACACCTGCTTTTTCAGCAATAGCCGCAAGCTTTCCCGCTGTTTCAGGGCTCTGGTTTGGAGGGTCTAAGACTAAAAAAACAAGCCCTTTTTTTTGCTTTATGCTTGCAAGAATCCTGTCGTAAGTTTTTCCAACATGCGTCCCATTCATGAACAAAACCGAAAATAAGATAGTTCGAATACTTATAAAAAGGCTTTGCCGAGAGCTTCGAGAGACTCTTGAATGTTCTGTTTTTGGGAACCTTGAAGAATGCTCCCATGCCCAGGGAGAAGAAAATTGAAATCAAGCTTTGAAATTTTTTCAAGGGAAGCCATTAATTCAGAAGAATTTCCCGATGGCAAGTCTGTTCTTCCAAAGCCGTTGAGAAACAAGGTGTCACCTGAAAACAGCAGTCCAAGGCTTTTTTCAAAAAAACAAACGCTTCCCTTTGTATGCCCTGGCGTGAACAAAACCTCGAGCTTGAAATTGCCAAGATTTATTGTTTCATTGCTTTTGAAAAAAGAAGTTATTTTTGGAAAATGCTCCGTAAGGATAAAATCCGCGGCAGTGAAATCAAAATCCTTTTTGTTCACAAAACCCGCATCGAATTTGTGCATGAAAATTTTTGCGTGCGGAAAAAGAAAATCTCCCCCGAAGTGGTCTGCGTGCCCGTGGGTATGGAGAAC
>DATDTD010000053.1:0-2806 GCA_035290965.1 archaeon
GTCCTTGGGAGAATTGCAATCGGAATGTCTACTGCGTCGGGAGCGTCTTCTTCGTCCTTGTTCAAATCGAGAATAATTTCTCCGCCGGCTTTTCCCACTCCTACTGCCGAAACCATGTCTCTCATTGGAATTCCCGCGTCAGCAAGCGCAACGCTTGCGGCTGTGAGCGCTGCAACCCTTGTTCCCGCATTGCTGTCAAGGATTTCCACATAGACATCGATTGTGGTATTTGGAAATCTTTCCAAAAAAATCGCTTTTTCAAGCGCTTCCCCTGAAACCTTGCTGATTTCCATTTCCCTTCTCCCGGGCTTTGGATTTTTCCTGTCAGGGACTGAGAATGTCGCCATTCTGTACTGGTAATCCACAAGCGCCTTGTAGGGGTTCTGAATGTGCTTTGGCAGTGCTTCTCTTGGGCCGTATACCGAGGCAAAAACCTTGTTCTGCCCCCATTCGAGATAGCAGCTTCCTTCTGCCTTGCTTATAACTCCTGCTTCAATTTTCAATTTTCTCAGGTCTTCAAGGCCTCTTCCATCGAGCCTTTTTCCGTTTTTTACATATTGAATCTCTTTTTCCAAAAAAATCCCTCTTTATCAGTTTTCTTTTTTCTGCTCTTCCAAAAAATGTTCAATTTTTTTTGTAAGGTTGCTCAAATGCGATTCTTCCTCTATTTTTTTTATTGCCTTCAGAAGCAAGGGGATATCGCCGCCCTTTGCCCAGATTCTTCCGTTTCTTCCCACAAGGATATTGCTTGCAGTGCCTTTTTTCAAAGCCTCCATCATTGAGGCGTTTTTTCCTATTACGCGCGGAACTTTTACGGGGCTAATGCTGACTATTTCCCCGCCGTAAAAAACCCGCACATTCCCTAACTCCGCCTCGTTTATTTCGTTTACAGAAAGAATTTTTGCCGAAATAATAGAGCCTTTCTGCAGCCTTTCCCTTATGAATTCCTTTGAAACAAACGAAAAATAAAACGAATTAATGTCAACAAGATATCCGCCGAATGTTTCCTGCGCAACAATTCCCACAATCAAATCCTCTCTCTGGGGAAGGTATTTTCCGTGCAATGGCACAACCGATGCAAAGTCCGAATCCGCATAAGTCAATCCCAGAGAATCCGAAAATATTTTTCCGTTTTCAACGAAAACATGCTGCCCGACTTTTTTCCTTTCCTCGGAAACAAGTTCTCCGGGAATAACAATTTTTTTCTTCATGTTGCTGATTTTTTCTTCCAAGTTTTTTCACCAGTTTTTTATTTTCAGTCCTGTTCTTTTCTTTTAGCAACTTACATTTTCTTTTCTTTCCAAGAAAAGAAAAGGCAGTTTTTTATTTGCTGTCCAAAAATTTTGTTTCAATGTTTCCATGCGTCAAATGGCTCATTTCATTGAGGAAGTCCGCGCGCATTCCTGCGGGCAGTTCCACGAGCGCCACAAGACTTCCGTCGTTCATCCATTCCTCTTTTTTCAAATCATAATGATGCAGCGCCGCGCTTGCCCTGCCGCTGAATTCGGCAGGCACCTTGACTGCAATCCTTAATTTTTCAAAGCTTATGGGAATTAATTTTTTTATCTCCTTTAAAATTTCAGGCAGCTGTTCTTCCGCTGTCTGGAATTCATCAACGTGAATCTTTGCCTCGTTCAATGCATTTTCAATTCTCTGGACAGGATGCGGCCCGTTTGTCTGGGGATTCATTGCGTTCCTTGAAATCAACTGCACTATTTCCCTTCTTTTCTGCTCCCTTAAATCCCTTCTTTGTTCTGTTGTTAATTGCACCTGTCCGTGCGTTATAATCCTTTCTGCAATTTTTTCTATCTGCGTTGTTCCGAAGACCTTGTTCAGGGATTCCTCGCTCTGGGCGGTTCCCTTCGCAGAATCCTTGAACACTGTGTCGATTGCAAGCAAATCATTGAAGCTTACTTTTTCCCCTTTTTTTAGTTTCATTGCGAGTTCCGGATCAACCAGAATCTCGAATTTCTGCCCTGCTGTTTCAAGCCGCGCAATAACGGCCTGTTCCATTTTTACCATGAAGCACATTTCCTGCCAAAAATTTCAGAGACTATAATTTCCCTAAAAGAGTCTTTAGCCTTTGCTTGGAAAGCCTTTCAAACTGCTTCCCTTCCTCGATAACAACAATGTCAAGCTTGTTAATGTCAAGTTTCTGTTTGTCGATTGCAATCCCCTTGTCCAATCCCTGTAAAAGCAGAACAATCGCATCGTCAAGCGCCAGGTTTTCCGAAAAATCCTTTTCAAAAAATCTCATGCAGTCTTTTTTTCCCTTTCCGATTGCAATCGCCTTGTATTCCGCAAGTGCGCCGCTCGGCTCTGTTTCAAAAAGCCTTGCCCCCGAATCGTCAGTTCCCCCGATAATGAAGGAAACTCCGAACGGGCGCATTCCCGCATACTGGGTAAACAATTGCTTTACAGCGCTTGTTTCCTTTGCAAGCGTTTCAACAGGAATTTTTTCATCAAAATACATTACGTTTTCCTGCGCCTGTTTTCTCGCGATCTGAACAAGCCTGCGCGCGTCCCCTACCAGGCCTGCGCTTATTACTCCTATGTGCTCGTCTACCTTGAAAATTTTTTCAATTGATTCGGGAAGAAGCAGTCTGCTTGAAACCTTTTTGTCTGCCCCCAAAACTACTCCCTTGTCGAAAACCATTCCCGCTCCCAAAGTTCCCTGCTCGACTATCTTCGAAGCGTATTCAACCTGATAGAGCCTTCCGTCAGGGCTGAACATAGTCGAAACCCTGTCATACGCGCTACTTCTTCTAGAAACAGGATACAAAAAAACACCTCAATAAAGTTTAAT
>DATDTD010000054.1:0-18305 GCA_035290965.1 archaeon
AATAACCATGTCTTCCAAAGGTGTAAGATGGAATTCTGAATCGCACCAGTAAAGCTTTGTTCTCAAAGGGCGTATGGGACGGAGAGTCATGAGCTGTATGTCGCTTTTTCCTTCCTGTTCTGAAATGTTTCCGCAGAAAACAACCAAGCCATTTTTCGGAATCTTGAAATTTATCTGTTTCAAAAAATTGTCTATTTTTCTCAGTGCGCCCTGGACATTTTTTCTGGTCTGCGGGCTCTTTATGTTAGAGCTCTGGCTCATTTCTTCCGTTATCTGCCCCATCACAGAGCTCCTGTCTGCATCTTCAGGCATGTACAGTGAAATAAGCTCTGTTCCCTTTCCCCTGAACTCCTTCAGCTTTTTGAGCTTTTTTTTGAACAGCGCGATTTCAGCCTCGTCAATTTTTTCCAAATAGTCTTCCGGCATTTTAACCACTAAAAAAATACTGCCGATTAGGCAGGAGCTAGAAAAAGCAATTCCTTTTCTTTAAAGAAAAATCCATTGTTTACCAGACAGATTTAGGAATAAAAAGCTTTAAAACAGCTTTCTTGGGCATGAGCTAAAAAACAGGGAATTGAATAGGCTCATCTTGAATGCGCTGTTATCGGGCTTTTGTAGTGAATGTTTTGGATTGCTATTGTTGCCGGCACATTTTCTTTTTCAATCGGCAGGATTATTTTTACAAAAACAGTGCCTTTTTTTTTGATAAAGGAAAAAGAAGCATTTTCAATTTTTGCAAGGGCTTGTTTTGTTATTTTTCTGTCAGTCAAATCAGTCAAATATTCTGACGCATCAAAAATTTCCAGGCCGACTATTTCGCCGTTCTTTTGCAGGTCAACAACAAGCTCTCCGAACTCAATGCTGCCCTTTGATTTTTTGTTTTCATTGTACAAAAAAAGCAGGTCTTCTGCAAAATCATAATCCAACTTAAATTTGGGCATTTCTTTCCACCTTTTTCTGCCAGTCAAGCCTCTGCTTTATAACTGTAATCACAACAATTTTTTGTTCCAAATGGTTTATAACTATAACATAAACATAAGCGATTTTTTTGAACGGCACAAACCACAATTTGTATTTTTCACAATCGTTTTCCGAAAAAATTTTTTCAACAAGTTTCAGCGCTCCAGGATTCCGCAGGTGATTAACAACAATCCTTTTCTCAATCTGCCTTTTCACCAGCCTGAGCTCCGCATGATTTGTAAAAACAATTGCATAATGCGCAATCTCCCTTAACTTTTCGCGCAGGCCTTCTCCGTTCATGAAAGAGCCTGGCTGTTTATTGAATAAAAAGGATTTTGGAAGCGCGTTTCCGCTGTTCTGCAGATTTTTTTATCCGCAAATTCCCGATTAAAAATATATTTAAACTCCTTGTTCCAATTCTATAGAATATGCTCCCTGAATTTTTCAATGTTTCAGAAGACAGCCCCGCAAGAGACTCAGCGGAAACTCAGGAGAGAAGTTTCCGCAGGAAAAGCTCCGAAGGAATTTTTGTTGTTTCAATCGGAGGCAGCCTTCTCTTTGAAAACGGCATTCCAAACCCGAATGCAATCCGTGACATTGCGGATGCAGTAAGTTCTCTTCACTCGGAAGGATTTGACTTTGCGCTCGTAATCGGAGGGGGAGTGCTTGCAAGGGATTTTGTTGAGGCGGGAGAGGCAATGGGTGCAAACAATTTTGAGCTCGACTCTCTTGGGATAGCTGCCACAAGGCTTAACGCGCTTCTATTCATTAACGCGCTTGAATCCGCGCATTCAGAGGTTTTGACTGACATAAAAAAAGCAGATGAAATTATTTCTTCCGGAAAAATTCCCGTCTTCGGGGGGCTAATCCCCGGAGTTACTACTGATTTCTGCGCTGCAATAATTGCAGAGCATCTCAATGCAGGCTTCATTAACCTCAGCAATGTGGAAGGGATTTTCGATTCAAACCCCGCAAAAAACAAGGATGCAAAGCTTTTCAGGGAGCTTTCCTGCAGCGAGCTCCTGGAGATTCTCATAAAGGAAGAATCAAAACCGCGCCAGAACATTATAATCGACATTCCCGCTGTTCTCGTCCTTAAACGTTCGCACATTACAGGCTTTTTTTTGTCGGGCAACAGCATGGAAAACTTCAAGGCAGCAGTAAGGAATCAGGATTTTGAAGGGACAATTGTTTCAGAAGCCGCAGACAGCGGAATGCAGCCTGAAGAATCTCCCCTGTCTGAAGAACCTGAAGACTGGGAAGAAGCGGGAAAAAAGAAAACCAGAAAAAAGCCCTCAAAGCGGCTTTTGAAAAAGCCTCGCAGAAAAAAGCGCGGTTATGATGCGGATGATATTGCAATGCGCCTGAAATTCTAAAAGCCGCTTAAAAAAATTCCTCTATTTCGTATTCTTCAAAAGTTTTTTCTCCAAGCGCTATTTTCAGTTCGCTTGGATTCAGCAAGGGCTTTTTGAATGCGCTTGCATCGTCAATTGCAATTCTCGGACAGGCAGTGCAGACAAAAGCATCTGCATCAATTCCGAGAAGATAATCCGGCTTTATCAAATCCGCAATGAACAGAAAAGCCTTTTTTTTGTGCTTTTCAACAAGCTCCCTGAGTTCAAGCGCTTTCTGCATTTTAAACTGGCCTTTTTTTCCACTTAAAATAATCCCTATTTTTTCCGCATTCATTGCTTTTTCAATTAGCGCAAATCTTTTTTTCAGGAACAATTCCTTTTCCCCTTCAAGCGCCTTTACCTCGTTGTTCATGGGATTCATTGTAAAAACCCTGTTTTTTGAGCTGAAGGCAATTCCAAGCGCATGGAACAATCCGTCGCCGAAAAAAACAACTGCGTCAGTGTTTTTTGAAACTCCCGAATAATTGCATCCAAGCACCTGCCCTTCCGAAAGATTTTTTCCCTTTGCTGTTTCAGCCTTGATTCCGCTTTTTTCAAACTCTTTTTTCAGCAAAGGAAGGTATTCAAGATACTGAAGCGTGGTGCACAAAGAAATTTTTTTAACTGAATTTTTTTTCAGTATCTGCACGCTGTTTGATGCAAGCTCTTTCAGCTTTTTGCTTTCAAGCAGGTAAGAAAGCGGCACAAAAATTGTTTTTGTTTCAGGAGAAAAAAACCGCGAGTGCCCCAGATGCACAATCAAATCAGCATTAATCTGCTTTGCCTCTGTTTCCGCAAGCCCGCAGGCGCCGAAGCAGGGGTCAATTGTTGAAACAATTGTCGCGTTTGTTTTGTTTTGCAGTTCCTGTGCAATTTCGAGATTTCTTGTTTTCAGCCCTTCGGGAATCTGCAGGAGAACTGTTTTTGCGCCGAGCTTTTTTATTTCTTCTATTGCCTCTGAAAGGTCAATGTTAAGCATAAATATGCCTTTAGTGCAATTATTTTTAATTGCGAGTGAATTTAATGGGCAGAGTTAGAAAACAGCAGATGAAGCAGATTCTGGCGGGAAAAAGGAAATTATTGCTGGGGCCCTGGTTCAGGCCGAAGCTTGTTCAGTCAGAAATGCCTGTTTCCCAAAGAAGCGTTTCAGGGCAGAGACAGCTGGAAAAATTGCTGGCTTCCGAGAAAGGAAAAAATTTTTTCAACGGCAGGATAGCAAGAATAGGCTTTGTAAACAGGCAGGCCCGAAGAGAGAGGAAGAGAGCTGCGAATTTCAAAATTCCTGTTTCTGAAATCGGTTTTTTTGACTGGTATGCCGCGTCAAAATCGCGCGAGAAAAAATCATTGCAGGCAAAGGAATCAAAAACAGCTAAAACAAGGGGACGCCTGCCCGAAGCAGTTCCCTTTAACCTCGGGCTGAATTCCATTATTGAAATCGGAAAAGGCGCGCATGGAGAACCCACGCACATTATCCTGATAAGGCGCCCGATGAATGTTGCCACTACAGGCGCAGGCTACTGGGATTTGCCCGCAGGATTGTTAATGGCGGGAAAAAATCCTGTTGATGCAGTCAATGCAAGGAGCGCCGCAGAAATCGGAATCGACAAAAGCAAATTGAAATTAATCGGCAAGGGCCTGAAGCCAGTGAAGAAAGAAACATGGTTTGCCTTGCACAGAATGGACAATGCGGCAGTTTTTAATGCCTTTTTCGTCCAGCGCGCAAATGTTTCCGCCGAAGAAGTCAGAAAAAGCATTCGTGCAAGGATTCGCTCAAAAAAAGACGCTTGGGCGCCTGCGGGTTTTGCAATTATCCCGAGGACTTCCGAAGCAATACGCGAATTCATCAGAACCCACGACAAAACAGTTATTCCCGAGGCATTGCGATTATATGCCATGGAATTAGCCAAGGCAAAAAAATAGTTTTTATGCGCTTATTTTTCCATGAACATTTTTTTCTCTTCGACAAGCACGACTTTTCTTATTTTCTCAACTGCGTCAATGTTCGCCGAAACAGAATCAATTCCGAAATGCACAAGGTGCCTTACCATTTCGGGATTGGAGCCTGCCTGCCCGCAGATTCCAGTGTGCACGTGCGCCTGCTTGCATGCCTGTATAACATGGTTTACTGATTTCAGAATTGCGGGATGAAGCTCTGAAAACCATTTCTGGACTTTTCCATTGTTCCTGTCCAATCCGAGCGTTAACTGCGTTAAGTCGTTTGTCCCGAAGCTTACGAAATCAATTCCCTCTTCAATCAAATCATCAATAATCCAGCATGCAGCGGGAGTCTCGACCATTACTCCGAACTTAACGTCGTTTCTTGGGGATAAGCCGCATTCTTCAGCGATTTTTTTTGCCTGCTTTACTTCATCAACGTTCTGCACAAATGGAAGCATTATTCCGAGATTGTCAACGCCTTCCATTAACAGCTGTTTAATTGCAAAAAACTGCGCCTTCAATAATTCAGGCTCGTCCAGATCCCTTCTTATTCCGTGCCAGCCAATCATTGGATTGTCTTCTTCGGGCTCTTTGTCCCCGCCTTCCAAATGCCTGAATTCATCAGTGCGCGCATCGAAAGTCCTGTACAAAACAGGCTTTCCCTTGAAAAGAAGCGCGACTTTTTTCACTCCCTCTTTCACAACTGCGGTAAGCTCTTCCTGTTTTCCTTCCCTGAGATATTCTGCAGGATGTTTTCCCGCAGCAGTAATCATGTGCTCTGCCCTTAACAATCCTACTCCGTCTGCATTTGTTTTTGCTGCAGATGCCGCAGCTTCCGGAAGCGCGACATTCACGTTTACTTTCACTGAAACTTTTTCAAGCAGTTCAACTATTTTTTCCTCTTCCTCTTCAAGCTTTTCTGCAGGCATTTCCTCTGCCTCTTCCTTTCCGAAGTCTTTTACTATTTCCTCTGCCTCTTTCCTTTCCTCTTCAATTATTTTTTCCCTGAATTCCTGCGCTGTTTCTTTTTCCTCTTCTTCTTCAATCTCAAAAATCTTTTTTTCCTTTTCGAAAGCAGCAGGCCTTTCCTTTTGCCCGTGCTGTTTTGCTGTTTCTTTCAGCTCTTTTTTGATTGCCTTTTCAAAGGGTTCTATTTCATTTTTTTCAATTATCGGCATCTGTTCCTCTAGATTTTTCGGAGCCTCGAGCTCTACCTTTCCCTCGTAAATAAACCCGTCAAACCCGTCGACAGTTACAAGGTCGTTATCCTCAAGTATTTTTGTGGCTTTTTCAGTTCCGACAACGCAGGGAATTCCGAGTTCTCTGGATACGATCGCGGCATGGCAATTTGCAACCCATAATGGAGTGAATTGTTCTGTAAAAACAACATAATTGTGGTGTTCGTCAACTTCAATATTGAAAACATCTGTTTCGCCGCAATTTTGTAAATGCACTGCGCGCTTCATTCTGATTGGACTACTGCAAATCTTCTGCAATTCTGTTTGTGCCTCTTTTTTTGCCATTGGAACAATTCTTTCAAAAACTTTTTTAGAATCAATAAGCAAATTCTTCTCAACATATGGCTTTATTTTTCCGCCCCAGTTTACTTCATTAACAATATCCCCAAGCAATTGCTTTGCTGAAAACAATTTTACTCCCTGACTTTTTTCTCTTGGGCTGAATTTTACTCTTTTCGTATATTTCAACAACTTTTCCAGACCTTCAACAATCTGGATATTCAAGCAAGTTTCCCTGTTTTTTTGCAATGTTGGCTGGATTCCAAGGCGCAGGCATCCAAGAACAATTGATTTCGTCAGTTTTTCATCGCTTGAATAAATATGCAGCCTGCAACCGTGGCTTTTGCTGAAGCTTCCGTCGCCGTCGATAACGCCCGCCAAAAACATCAGCAGATTTTCTTCATCTGTTCTCAAAACCCATTCTTCAAGAGCCTCGTAACTTTCAAGCAGATTTTGTGCTGGCGCTTTCTGGTAGCAATTGTATGCCATTGCAGTGCTTGTAAAAGTGTATCCTCTGATAGTAGAGGTATATGTCCGTTCCTTTTGGTTCATGGAAGTTCCAAACAAATCCCTGAAATGCCCCAAAACTGTTTCAACAAACTCTTTTTTTTCAGGAGTGGCTTTTTGTACAAATGTTATGTGCCCGTGCCTTTTTGTCAACTGAATACTCCCGTCAGTAAACAATGCGCCCATCAAATATGCTTTTTTCAAATTGTTTTCGCTTGCATCGGAAACAATTGGGATTGAATCAATTGTGCAAACAAGCTCTTCCGCATCGAGAATTCCCTTGATTTCTTTTTCAACTATTTGCCTGTTTTGCAAGTGCATCATTTTGTGGCTTGGAGTCAATTCAACGCAATTTTCGTTTGCCTTGCCTGTTTGTGAAACCGCAATTTTTATTGTTTCAGCCTTTCTTTTCATGCAGGCATTTATTTTTTTCCATTCGGACTTTAATGTTTCTCTGTTCACTGACAATGCAAAAAAGCTTTCTCCCTGCTCTGCCCTGTTAAACACTTCTTCAAAGTCAATTATTCCTTTGCTCGTCAAGACTTTTGTTTTTCCTGCAAAGCAGGTTTTTCCCCCCTCGTCTGTTATTATTGCAATGCTTTTTTTCATTGTCGGGACCCAATCGGGTGAAGTCATTTTTGTGACAAGAATATCGCCCGGCTGGACCTTTGCTGAATCCTCTACATCAGGAACAACTCTTACTCTTCCTGAAATAATTCCCGGGCTTGCTCCCAACCCTGTCAAAACAATTTTTGCCTTTGACTGCTGCATTTTTTCCCTGCGCTCTTTTGCGCCTTCCATTTTTGTTTTTAAACCCAGAGTTGTAATTGCCCTGCTCTGCACAATATACAGTTCCTTTCCGTTTATTGCAAATTCTATGTCCTGCGGCTTTCCGTAATAATTTTGTATTTCAAGGCCTATCTGTGCAAGAGTTAAAATAGTCCTGTCGTCAAGCTTCTGCTTGCGCGCTTCGCTCTGGGGAATGTCCTGCTTTATGTTTTCCGAGCCTTTCTTGATTATTTTCCATTCCTGGAAATTAATCTTTTTTTCAGAAATAGCCATTTCTTTTTTGTCAATCACATAATTGTCGGGAATAACAGAGCCGCTTACAATTGCCTCTCCAAGCCCAAATCCCGCTTCGATTATTATTTTGCTTTCGTCTCCTGTCGGATCCGCAGTGAACATTATTCCCGAAGCAGTGCTTTCAACCATTTTTTGTATTACAACTGCAATGCCGACTTTATCCGTGGGAAAATTCTGTTTTTTCCTGTAATAAACCGCTCTTGCAGTGAAAAGGCTTGCCCAGCATTTTTGCACTGCAACAACAACATTGTTTTTTCCGTGCACATTCAAATATGTTTCCTGCTGTCCCGCAAAGCTTGCTTCAGGCAGGTCCTCTGCAGTTGCGCTGCTTCTAACAGCTACAAAGCATTCCTCGCTGCTCGAAAGAAAGCCTATTCTTTTTTCGGAAAGCTTCAAATAATTTTTTTTGATTTCATTGGAGAGCTCTTCGGGCATTTTTGCCTGCCTTATCCAGTCCCTTGCCTTTTCCGAAACCTCTTCAAGCTGTTTTGTGTTTTCAGTGTCGATTGCGTCTATTGCCTGCACTATTTTTTTTCTCAGGCTGCTTTTGTCTAAAAAATCGAAATATGCCTGTGCAGTAACAACAAAGCCCGGGGGAATAGGAAAATCCGCTCTTGCCATTAATCCGAGATTGAGGCCTTTTCCGCCAACTATTCCGATATCGTCTTCCGCAATATCGGGAAACCACAAAATATTCCTTACAGGCATTCACTAGAATTAGGGCTTTATGCTATTTATTTCTTTTGCCTTTGAGAATCAGAACGCTTATTTCTTTTTTTCTTCTTTCTTTGTTTCTGCTGCGGGAGCTTTTCCGCCTGCGGCTGTTTTTGCGTCTTCTTTCTTTGCTTCGCCTGCAGCCGCGGTTTTTCCGGCTTCCGCCTTTCCTTCCTTCTTTGTTTCCCTTGCCTTTCCCGCAGCTTCCTGGGCTGCGATTTCTTCCGAAGTAATTTCCTTGACTGTCTTAGGGCGGGTTCCAAGGCTTTTAATGTCAGTCCCTACCTTTACATGCAAGCGAGCCGGCATTTTTGCCCTTGCCCTCATCAAAGCCTGCTTTGCAATCCCGATGTGAATTTCGTCAACAAGAATGCTGATTATTGTCTGTCCCGCATGAATCCTTGCCGCTCTTCCAATCGGCTTTCCGAATGCATGGCTCATTCCCTTCTGAATTCTGTCTGCATGCGCTCCCTGCGCCTGCTTGTTCTCGCGGAGAATATGGAACGGAAAAATCCTGATGCGCATGAAATAGTTTTCCTTTCCAATCTTGTTGTTCAGAAACCTGTTGATTGAAATCCTTGTGGCTTCGATTGCATTGTCCCTTATTTGAATAGTATCGTCGACAACCAGATTTACAATGTTTGAAAAGTTTTTTGCCGGGTTTCCCATGTTGAACTGCCTTGTTTTCAAACCCGGAGCTGCGCCTATGAAATTCTTTCTGGGGACAGTAATGGCAATCCTTGTGTATGCCCTGTCCTTTCCGCTGTCACTGTAGCAGTGCCCAGGCCTTAAACCCATTTTTATCACTTTTTTTTGACAAAACCAATTGAAAAATCGAGAAACTGATTATCAATTAATTATACAAAAACCTTGCAGGGAAAGTATTTAAAAAGCCTTTCGAAGCGCTCATTTCATTCGCTTTCGAAAGCCTTGGGAAAAGCCAGCTTCGCAAAAAGCTTGGTGGCTGTCCTTGCTTACTTGCTTTTTTTGCCCTTTTTCTTTGCGTTATTGCTTTTTTCCAAAAAAGACATGCGCTTTTCAAGAGCATGTATAACTGCAACATCTGGAACTCTGCGGGCAAAATTCTCCAGTATTGTTTGCACAGGAACTCCATGCCTTGCGCAGATTGCTATTATTTTTCCAGCAACAATACTTGACCTGTGGGCCCATTTTCCCGAGCTTGCATAAAGAAGCTGGACTTCCTTGAATGCTCCCTGTTCTTTAGGAGTAAGCCGCCTTCCTGTTACTACCTCTCTTTGTATCCCTATGAAAGGAGCCCTTCCTCTGCGGCTTATGGCGTGCGGATTGTGTTTTTTTACTGCCATATAAAACCAGTTAAATAAAGCCCATAACCAGAATTTAAGCTTATGCCTGTAAACAGGTTCATGTTTTTTTCGCGACTCTTTTCGCCACTGCCTCATCTATTTTTGCATCCGCATCCCTTACAAGCCCCTCTACAATGCTCGATTCGAGCTGCAGGGTTTCGTTTATGCGCGCGTCGATTTCGTCAAGCTTTTTCTGGGATTTTTCAAGGAATTCCTCTACAGCGCTTTTCGATTTCATGAGCTCTGAATTCATTTCAGAAACAAGCGAGTTTTTTGCCTCTTCCAATCCTTCAAGAGTTTCCGCAACCTGCCTTAAGCCGTCTTTCTGGGTTCCGCGCAGTTTTTCCAGCTTTGCAGAGTCAGCCTTTATTTCCTTTGAAACCTCTTTCAGCTCGCGTATCTTGTCGTCAAGCATTTTGTCAAGCTGCTTTGTTTTCTGCTCTAGCCTTGAATCAACGCTTTCCAGAATCAGGGTTCTCTGCGCGTCGAAAAAAGCCTTTACCTTGTCGACCTCTTTTTTTGCAATCGCGCTCGCGCGCTTGTTCAGTGCGGATTCAATATCTGCGCGGATTTTTTTCATTTCAGCAAGATTCTGGCTTACTGTAGTGAGAATTCCCTTTTTCCAGAGGCCTGCAAGCACTGCCTCTGATTTTTTGGAGCCGCTGGTTTTTTTCGCGAGCTTTGCAAGCATTTTTTCAGTTGAAGCAGCCTTCTGATTTTTCCCTTTTTCCGCAGGCTCTTCCTCTTCTTCTTTTTCTTCCAGTTCTTCGGCTTCTTCAGTTTCCTGTTTTTCATTGTCCATAAAAATTTCTTTTGGCTTCGGGACATCCCATTCTTTTTCGCCCGCCTGCTTTTCATCTGTTTCTGTTTCTTCAAGCTCTTCTTCAATTGATTTTTCGGATTCTTCTGTTTCCTCCTTGGGAGCCGACTCTTCAAGGGCTTCTTCCTGTGCAGTTTTCTCCTCTTCAGGCCGGGTTATTTCTTCGTCGGGCTTTTCGTCTTCAAAGCCCATTTCGGATTCAATGTCTTTGTTTGCGGCAGCATTTTCCTCTGTCTCTTCCTCAGTTTTTTCTTTTTCAGCTTCCTGTGTTTCCTTTCCTGTTTTTGCCTCTTCAATCAATTGCCTTGCATAGCTCCCGCTTATTCCTATTTCGGAAAGATTCGAGATTATTTCCTCTTCGGGAACTTTCAGCGAAAGCAGTTTTTTTATTCCGTCCTGAAGAACCTTTTTTTTGTCTGCCATGCGTTAGAATAAGAATTAAAGAAATATAAAAGCGTTGCAGTGCCTGTTTTTTCGGCTTTATTTTTCGTGCATGGACAGGGGTAAAAAAAGAAATGGACCCTGCGGGATTCGAACCCGCGGCCTCACCCATGCCAAGGGTGCGCTTTTGGCGAAAAGGAGCAATCAAAAAAATATAATAACTCACTTTTCTCTACCAGGCTGAGCTAAGGGCCCAAAAGCTCAACGGCATCCAAAGAGTCATAGAAATAATCTACGTAAGTTTTTAATAGGGTTTTCTGCAAAAGAGTTTCATGCCGGCATTTTCTGGATAGGACTATTCCTATTGTTTTAATTGTGGGGGAAACTAATTCTTTTACAAGAGCTGCAGAGCCAATGACTCCATTAATATCGCTTCTGCTGACAAAAACAGCGAATTGCCGCCCGTTAATTTCAAAGTAATTGTCAGCAACTGTAAATGTCCCGTATTTTGTCTTGAACAGTTTTTTTCCACGGGCTGGCAGATTGTTTGCAATTAGTTTTTCATGTGAAGCCTTTTCCAATCCGTCAAATGGCTGCCTCAACTGTGCCAGGGCTCCCTTCCGCAGGTTTGTCTTCCTGTTGTCCAAATCGTTTTTTAAAAACTCCAAAATCTTTGGTTCTTCCGAATCTTCATGGAAAAGCGCATTTTTTCTAGTTTCGTTGAAAAAATCGCAATCCTGGAGTATTGGAATAATGCCTTTTTCAAGAGCCCAGATAAGCAGTTCCAAAGGAGTCCTTTCGAATTTATGCCCCAAGTCAACCTTGCTCCATGTAGAAACAAAAAAGGGAACTGCGTATTTTTTCCTTATGCTCTTGTATTTTTCATAAAGCGACAAAATATCAAAGAACAAAGAGCCCTTTTTTTTCCTAAAGCCGAGAACTTCTTCAACGGCTTTCAGTTCGCCTTCTTTTTCAAAGGCAAAATCAAAATTATTCTCAAAAATAGTTTTATGCGGTTTAATATCAAAGCCAAGCTTATCAATTTCATTCTTAACTATTTTCTCCCTTTCAGTAAGCTTTTGACCGGCAGCTCCCGAAAGCCCCAGAAAAGTAAAATACGCAAGACCGTATCTTTCTTGCAAAGTCTGAAGAGCTTTGGGACGATTATTGTGCGAGCCGTTGCCACAAAGCTTCAAGTATGACAACCAACGTTTTTTCTGAATCTGAAAATAAAGCTCCGGATTTTTCAGCTTCATTTTTTTATGCCAACCTGCAAAGCCAGAAAATTCTGAGCATTCTCTTGTGTTTTTCATGTATTTCAAAAAGCCTTCTTCTCCCAGTCGAATTTTTCTGTTTTGGATTGCTTGCTTGCCTGCTTTAATTGTGCCCCAAGTATTTGGCAAGTTTTCTGCTTCATCCAAAAATAATTCCTTATCTATTCCGCCCAAATAGTTCAACAAGACTAAGAAGGTTTTTCCAGGGATAGTCAGATCTCCCCGGCGGTAAGCTTTTAGTGAAGTGTTGCTGCAGCCGGTTTCCACAACTAAATTTTTCCAAGAAATATCTTTTGCAGATGTTTTTACCATTGCGAAAAATTTTCGGGCATTCTTTAATCTGATTCTTTTCCCTTCAATTTCACTTTCTTGCATGTAATAGATTTCTCTTCCAGCATTTTTAACCACAGTGGGAGTGGATTTCCGCTGAATAACTGGAAACTGAACGCGTTGAGATTTTTAAGAATCAGAATCTGAACTACTATGCGTTGATTAAATAATTTCCAGAGACAGAGCGTGGCTAAGGGGAAATGAAGAGAATGTTATCCCCGCGAATCATTAATTTTCCGAATTTTGTTTTTAATTCCCCGTTCGCAAGCTGTTCAGCGTTTTCAAGGAGAATGTTCATATGGACATCGAATGCTTTCAAAGTGCCGCGCACTGAAATGTCCCCCTTCAAAAGAATGAGGACTTCTTTTCCTATTGCGTTGTTCAGAACATCAAAGGGCCTGTTTGTCATTTCAACCACTTTTTTTTATTATACTCCTAAATAATATTTGTTTTTTCCCAGGTTTTTGAAAGCGAGCGTTAGCGAGCGCTTCAAAAAGCTGTTTTTTTATTCTCCAATCTTATTCTTGTCCTGCTCTTCTTTTAATTGTTCTGTTCCCTGCTTTTTTTTGAATCCGCCGAAGAGCCTTGAAAAAAATCCCTGTTTTTTTTCCTCAAAGCCTGCTTCAATGCTTTTTCCCGAAATCTTTGCCGCAATTTTTTTTATTGCGTTGCTTGCGGGAGAATTCGGCTTTCTTAAAATAACAGGGGAAACGTTTTCCTGCATAAAGCTTTTCCGCACTTCAGGATCTTCCGGAACAATCCCCAAAATCGGCAATTCAAGCAGCCTTACTATATCATCTGCCTTTATTTCGCCCTTTTCGTTGCGCGCAAAATTTATTATTATCCCGATTGGATTCACTCCGAGCCTCTGTGCAACAAGCTTTATTTTCAAGGCATCCGCAATGCTCGGGCTGTCCGGAGTTGTAACAATGATTGTCTCTTCTCCCGCGACAATTGCGGCCATTACGTTTTTTTCTATTCCCGCAGGCGCGTCTATCAAAACAAAATCATAGTTTTCCTGCACGCTCTTTATGACTGATTCAAGCCTTTCCGCGTCAACCCGCCTGTATGCCTCAAGGCTTAATCCGCTTGGAATCAGAAAAACCCCCGCAGGGCCGTCGTAAATCGCATCCTGTATATTCGATTCTCCCAAAAGAACATCGTGCAGTGTAATCGGAGAGCTCTGCATTCCCAGAATGAGCGAAAGGTTTGCCATTGCGACATCAGCATCAATAAGCAGCACCTTCAGGCCTGACTGCGCAAGCGCAACCCCTATGTTTGCAGTGAGGGATGTTTTTCCCACCCCTCCCTTGCCTGAAACAATAGTGATTGTCCTAACCATAAAAACACTTTTTTGTTAAAAAATAGTCTGATTATCCCCTTAAAAATCCTTTCTGGCGGCTCTAAGATTTTATGCCGCGGCTCTTTTCATGAGCAATGTTTCTTTTTTGTGATTATGGTTTCCGTTGCCTTTGCCGATTTTTTCTTTTTTCAGGAATTCCTCTATTTCCCTTGCAACAGCCCTTAATTCTATTGTCGAAAGATTTGTGCTTGCCTTTACAATGTAAATATTCTGGCCGAAGGGAAAAACCATGAACCAGTGGTTCGCCATTTTCAAAAGAATTGTTTCCGGCTTTGAAATCTGCTTTGCGACAAATTCAAGGAGAGCCGCGCTCGCAAAGCTGTCGCCAATGCCGTTGTTGCTGCTGCTTGCCACAACCTCCCCTGCCCTTGAAATAGTTATTGAATCCACTAAATGCTTTTTTTTCAATAATCCCAGGAATTCCACAAGGTCTGTTGTTTCAATATCAAACCTGTTTCTTGCGAGAAAATCGTTCAGCGCGGCAATCTGTTCCTTTGGCTGCTGGGTATCGTCAATGTCGAGTATTATCGATGCTACACGCCCGAATGCCCGTGAAAAAAAACCCATTGAAGGCACCTTTTAAATTTTTCTGCTGAATTCGGCAAGACCGATTTTTTTGAAGACGTCAAGCTTTGATTCTTTCCTGAAAAGCTGGCTCCCCAAAAATTTTTCCGCCAGCGCAGGATTAAATTTTTCGGGAATCGCCTTTGCCATTTCCTTTGAAGAAAGCCTTGTTCTCAGTTCTATTTTTTCGTTGAAAGCAATTATTAATTCTATCTGTTGCTTGCTCAGGGCAATAATATCGAATATTCCGCGTTCTGCCCTGCAGGCATTGAAAAAATGCGGCAATGCCTCTTCTCCGAAAAGCTTTTTGTCAAACCTCAGATAATCGAAAACAGCCCCAATCACATTGTTCTGGTGCACTAAAATCGCGCCCTCTTCAAAGCCGCTTATTCCCTCTACAGTCAAAACAAGGTATCCCGAAAACTGCTTTTCAAGCAGCGAAACAATTTTTTCCCTTATGTTCGACTGCTTCAGGAGCAGGTTTTTTTCCATCAGTTCCCCGAAAGGAAGGTCCATTTTTTTCACTCACCCGGTTTTCATTATTATTACTTCGTCCGCAGTGTTTTTCAAGGCAGCGGCGCTTGCCTGTTCAGTCAGAACAACAATTGTTTCCTTTCCATAGCGCTTTGCCTTTATAACCGCAGGCAGGAAATCTGAATCCCTGCTTACAAAAACAATTGTCTGGATTTTTTTGTTGAAAATGCTTTCAGTGGCTTCAACTGCCATTGCCACATCAATATCCCCGACTGTTAAAATCGATTCAAAGCCCTGGTTTACCACTGCTTCAATGAGCTTGTTGCTTGCAAACTGGTTCAAAAAAACCTTTGCAATGCGCAGTTTTCCGTATGAGCGCAGGGTTTTTTTTATGTCGTTCAAATCTATTGCAATGTCTTTCCTCAGGATATTCGGTCCGTCAACGAAAACAGCAATGTTTCTCTGCCTTCTTTTCGGCATTACCTTTACAAGCCTTTTCTTTACCTTGTCAAACAAAAAAAACCCGCCGCAAAAAGGATTATTATGTATTATATGAATGCAAAATTATTAAAACACAATTTATTGCTCTCAAATAAGGGCTGGCAAAACAAGCAAACTATTTTAAAACAAATTATTCAAGTTATTTAGGAAAGCGGAAATGCGGGGTGTTTTTTTTGGCTGAGAACGAGGGAGAAAAAAAATTCGAATCAATCGGCGCGTTAAAGCCCGGCCATTATGTTTTGATTGACGGCAGCGTCTGCCAGATAAAGGGCATTGAAAAATCCAAGCCGGGAAAGCACGGCAGCGCAAAGGCTCGCATCACTGCCTTTGACATTTTCTCGGGACAGAAAAAAAATCTGCTCAAGCCTACGGGTGCGGATGCCGAGGTTCCGATTATAATAAAGGGAAACGCGCAGGTAGTCGCTGTAATGGGCGACAATGTGCAGATAATGGACTTGTCGAGTTATGAAATGCTTAATCTGAAAAAGCCTTCCGACATTCAGGGGCTTTCTTCGGGAGCAGAAGTCGAATACGTGCGCTACGGCTCCAATGTAAAAATCCTGCACAAAAAAGGGAACTGATTTTTTTTGCAAGCTTGTGGTTGAATGCCTCTCCTTTTGAAAGATTTTTCCGCAAAGAAAAAAAAAGCTGCTTTTTTCGAGTTTGTTCCCAAAAAGCGCCATTCCCTTGATTTCGAGCAGATTCTTGACAGGCTGCGCAGGCATTATGTGCTAATAACAGTTGAAACAAACGAAATCCTTGTTGTCCGCTTTTTAAAAGCAAAAATCACTCTTTTCAAAAGCGGAATATTGACTGTTGAAAAAATAAAAACAGCCGCGCGCGCAAAAAAAATCCTGCAGAAATTTTTGGAAAAAATAAACTGATTCCCTGCTTTTCCCCTCGGAAAGACCTTGGAGAAATCTTTAAATACGACTTTTTTCCTATTATACACAACAACAAAGCGTGCGGAGGTGACAAAAATGGATTTTGGAGCATCAATTAGCAAACCGTTCAAGAACATTGCCAACCTCATAATAGGAATAATCCTGTCAGTAATCCCGATCATAAACATCCTGACAATTCCGGGTTATTTCTTGCGCATAGCAAACAGGACAATGAACAAGGACAATTCGCTTCCCGGCTTTGACAATTTCGGAGAGCTTGTGGTAAACAGCCTGAAGATGATTGTAGTCGGCATAGTATATGGAGTAATCGGCTTCATAGTTGCCTTTGTGCTAATGCTGATTCCTGTCGCAGGTCTTTACCTGGCAGTAATCTGGTGCATCATATGGATGTTTGTATCGATTTCTGCAATGATGCTGCTTGCAAAAGCAGGAAACCTGGGAGACGCATTCAAGTTCGGGGAAGTATTCGGCAAGGCAAAAAATGGCGGCTTCGTGGCTTCAGTAATAGTAGGGGCAATTGTTGCAGCAATAATTATGGTAGTTGTAATGCTGATATTGCTGTTGATTTTTGCAGCCTCAATGCTTGGAGTATTCTTAGCGGCAATGTCAAATCCAATGGCACTTTCAGCATTGCTGATGGGGCTTTTTGGAAGCATGCTGATAGGAATAGTAATACTGGGAATAGTGGCATACATTGTTTCGATTTTCTTCTATTCCTTTGTGGCAAGCGCTTACCCGCAGTAAACCGAAATTTTTTTCCCTTTTCTTTTTTTTTTAAAAAATCACAGCAACTGCTTTTTTCCCTGAAAGCGTGAAAAATATGCTTTTCAATGCGGAATAACAAAAGATTAAAATTAACACCAAGCGTAATTCTTTTAATGCAGGGATGGCAGAACCTGGCAAATGCGCACCGCTCGAGACGGTGTGTCCGAAAGGGCGTGAGGGTTCAAATCCCTCTCCCTGCGTTCTTACAATTTTTTTTGGCTTATTTCTTTCTTCTTGTATGGGGCGCTCTTGTTTGCCGTTTACGCAGTTGTGCAATCGCATTTGCGCGGTGCTCTTTTTTTTCCCGCAAATATTCTTCGCGTGCTATTTTTTGTTTTGCCAAAAAGAGCAAGTTGCCGGAAAATGCGCTCCTTGCGAGCGGATTTTGATAAATGGTTTTTCTGGGCTTTAGAGTTTCCTCTAATTGTGCAGCGTGTCCGGAAGCAGTTATTACCAATTGCGGTTTTTTTGATTCAATCTTTTTTTCAATTCCCGTGTGCCGCTTGACTGTAAGCATTTGGTAAATCCGTTTTGCTTTTTCGGGAGTAAATTCGCGGAGGCGTGTTGCAGCCGCTGTGAGCCGGCTTTTATTGCCTGTCGCGCCGTATTCCAGTGTTTCTACTTTCCTTCCTTTTGATCTTGCGTAATTAGCAAGTATCGGGTAAATATTATAGTTTTCGCGAAGGAACATTTCCCACCGAAGTTTAACCAATTCCCTTTTTGGATGATTGTGAATGTCAGTAATGCCGAAATTTTTCAGGAACTGCTCAAATATTACAGGTTCGGGGCTTTCAATAAGAACCAAATCGCCGGGTTTTGTTTCTGAATCAATGACTCTTTTTCCAAACTCGATTTTTTCCTGAACAAATTTCTGCACTGTCCGCAGCCCGGTTTCTCCGAATTGTTCATAATCCCGCTGGGCCGATTCAAAATCTGCCTGATTTATATGCGACAGTTCCAATAAGGTAAAATTCCTGTACGGTTGACTGGGCTGTTCTGCCATAACTCCGCCTCAATAAAAACCAATAATTGCAATCTCCTAATTAAGCATATGTTCTGGAAGGCCTGCCATGTTGAAAAGGAGTTGAATTGAATTTTCTTTCGGATAGGCTTTTAATCCTGAAAAGCGAATATCTGTCCATATGGCAGGAAGGAGAAGGAAAGGCATTGGCAGGGTTCTCAGGCCGCGCACGCGCGCTGTTAAAGTGAAAATGCGCATGCCGGAAATTTTGCACAGGGAATGGCTTCTCCCGGGTTCAATGACAAAAATTTCAAGGGCAGTGCACGATTTCGCCTATCGGCTTCCCGGGACAGACGCGCGGACTGATTTGAATCCGGAACGCAGCCGCGAGCAGATTATTTCGATTGCGCGCGCCGCAGTTGATGCTCTTGGAAAATTTGGCAGGTAGAACTCGGCCTGAAAGACCTTAAGGCGCATTATGCAAAGCGCACTGCTGATGCAATTATCCGTTCCCAAAAAATTGTCATAG
>DATDTD010000055.1:0-18488 GCA_035290965.1 archaeon
TTCCTGCATGTTTATCAGCATACTGTCCGCTTTCATGCAGAGCTTTCAGCCACTCCCCAAGCGGCTTCAATTTTATGGAAATAGCATCTGAACGCCCAAGTAATCTTGAAACCATGCCCGAGATTTCCCTGATTTTGCTTATCTGCATTTGCTCGGCAGTAGGCCCTGATTTTCCTGAAATTTTTTTCAGCTCGTCGCGCAATTTTCCCAGTTCTTGAGCCATTGCGCGCTCTTCTTTGCCGATTTCAACAAGAGACCTTGCAGAATTTAAGGCTGCGCCGCGGAGTTTCCTTGCCATTATACGCGCCCTGCGAACCCGCCTTTCTTCTGGTTCTCCGGAACTGTTTCTATTTTTGCGCGGCTTTCTCGGCATTTTTTTCCCTCAGAAATCCCCCGCAGCAGAATCAAGCGGAATTCTTTCATTGATTTCCCCGCGCAGGTTTTTTTGCATCAGGCTTTTTACTTTTTCCTTATCCTTATAATTTCCAAGCAGCCATGCAAGCTTTACAAAGGCTGTTTCAGGCAGCAGGTCCTCCCCTGAAATAACCCCGAGTTCAAGCAGGTCTGTTCCCTTGTTATAAACCCGCATCTGCACTCTTCCGAACAGGCACTGAGAAGTCATTACTGCAATTCCTCCGAGCTTAACAAATTTTTTTATTGCTGGAAAAATTTTCTTGTGCGCCTTTTTTGTTATTTCGTCAGGCATATGCCCCGGCGTATGCCCAAGGCCTGTGCCTTCTATTACAAGGCCTTTGAACCCGTTCTTTGAAAAAAATTCAAACTGTTCGGGAAACATGTTGATTGTTATTTTCAGCAGCGCAACTCTTTCCTCGAAATTCGGCTTTGCCAGAACTTTTGCGCCTGAAATTTTTCTTTTGTAATCCTTTTTTATAAAATCAATCTGCCCATTGCCATAATTTACAGTTGCAATTACAGAATCATTCACTGCCCTGAAAGCGTCTCTCCTGCTTGTATGGAGTTTCCGCGTTTTGCACGCGGGCAGTATTGCGCAGGCATTATCGCTTGGAGAATAATGCATGCAGATTGCGACTCCGCTGAAATCTGTTTTTGCAATAAAATTCGCGGCGCAAATAAGGTTCATTGCCGCATCACTGCTTCCCCTGTCGGAACTTTTCTGCGCGCCGACAAGCAGTACAGGAAGCGGACATTCCTCAAGGGCAAAAGCAAGCGCAGCTGCAGCAACGGCAAGATTGTCAGTTCCCATGCCTACAATTACACCTGCAACTCCTTTGGAGGCTTCTTTCCTGACTTCCTCCGCAATAATGCCTATGTGCCTGAAACGCAGGTCGTCGCTCCACATATTCCTGACAAGCCTGCTCTCAAAATTTGCAATAGTTGAAAGCTCGGGAAACATTGAAAGCAGGTCCTGAGGATTGAAGGAACTGAAAACCGCGCCTGTCCTGTAATCAACCCTGCTTGCAATTGTTCCGCCGGTATGCAGAATGCTTATTGCAGGGAGCAGAGGATTTTTTTTAACAGAAATCGCAGCAGGCTTTCCGACTGTTTTGCCAGCACTTATTTTTTTTATGCTTTTTATTTTTCCTGTTTCAACATCAATATTATAACCGCTCTCAAGTTTCAATGAAAGCATGGAATCTGATTTGCAGGGCACAATTGTGCCTTTAATCAGCTGCTCCCCTTCAAGCAGTTCTACAAAATCCCCCTCTTTCAGAGCGTGCTTCTTAAGAAAGACAGCAGGGTTCATTGGTAATCAGTTAAAATCAGATAGAAAATGCTTTTTAATAGAATCGCGTTTTTGCAGAAAGAAAAAATCACAGTGTTATTTCTCCGACAAAATCCTCTTCAAACATTTTCCTGATTTTCGGGATAACTGCAGTTTTATTATTCTGCCTGTGCAGTTTTGCAAGGCACCACATCAGTTTTACATAAGTTGCAACAAAAGTCATGTTTCCAGTAGGAATGACTCCCGCTTCAAGCGCATCAAGCCCCAATTTGTAGGTATCCGCGCCCGCAGTGCTGCCTCCGACGAAAGGAGAAACTATCAAAACAGGAATATCCCTGCCAACTGCCTCTTTTACTGCAGGCAGATACCTGCCTGGAATATTTCCAGCTCCAAGAGATTCAAGGACAAGCCCCTTAATGCCCTTTGTTTTAACCAGGTTATCAAGCATTTCAGGGCCAACTCCCGCGTTTATTTTTACACTTAATATTCCGGGTTCAAAATCAGGCTCAAAAAAAAGTTTCGCGCATTTTCCGAGTTTCCTCTTTTTGGCAAATTTTGTCCAGTGGATTTTGCTACGGATTGAAGCTAACTCTGAAAAAGCAGGAGATATAAAAGCATTAAAATCCGATTCGTGCCGTTTCTGCGTCCTGACTCCCTCAAAAACAAAATGGCCGAATGAAATCATTACTCCCGCAAAATCCGAAGCCGCCGCCCTGAAGGCGTTTTCAAGATTAAATTTTGCGTCGGTGCCGATTGTTTCGGGGCAGCACTGGGCGCCGGTCAGAACAACAGGCTTGTTTATATTTTTTCCGAAAGCAAAAGCAAGAGCAGAGGCAGTATCCGCCATTGTGTCAGTGCCGTGAGTTACGAGAAAACCGTCGTATTTTTCATAGCGCGAAAAAATTTCTTTTGCTATCATTGTCCAGTGCGCAGAAGTCATGTCACTGCTGTCAATGTTGAACAGTTCAATTGAATCAACATCCGCGATTTCCCTTACCTTTGGAACAAGTTCAAGAAGCTCTTCTGCGGATTTGGCGGGTTCAAGCGCGCCTGTTTGCCTGTTCGGCAGCATTGCAATTGTGCCGCCGCAAAAAACAAGGCATATTTTCTTTTTTTTTGATGGCATACAAGTTCGCTGGTAAAATCAGTTTCAGTTTTTAGGCTCAACGGCATTTGAAAAGCAATTATTAGTGGCAAAACATTTATATAATCTTCAGGAACATTTTTCGCTGCCAAGGACAAACTCAATAATGTTTGAACCAAGAATGTTTGCCGAGAGCGAATCGAATTCTCCCGCATTTGCGAACTTTGTTTTTTCCTCACAGGAACTTCCGAACATGCAGCCCGTGCAACGGCAGGCTGTTTTGCATTCCCCTGTTGAAACATCAATCTGCGGCGCCTCGCAGTAATCCGCAAGGCATTTTTCAGAGCCTGAAACAGTTACAGCAAGAACATTTTTGTCAAAGCCTGAATTTTCACCGGAAACAACTGCATTGATTTCAAAAGTACCGTCTGTGAACTCTAAGGGAACCTGCACGCTCGCGGTTTCTCCGGCAGGCAGGCTTTTCAATGGAAGAATTTTCGAGGAATATTCAACTGAACTTTTTTTCCATAGCCCGTTCTCAAAATATTTCTGGAAAACAGTTATTTCAAGATTTCCCGAAAGCATTTCCATGCTTCCCGAATTCTGCACTTCAATGTTCAGAACAGCGGGCTCTTTGCTTAAATCAATTTCAGGCTTGATTGTTGCCTTCTTGAAAATAATCTGCGCGGGTGCTTTTCCGAAAAAAATCTTGCATTCGAACAAATCGTTTTTCACTGAACAGCGTGCTGCTGTTTTTATTGTCCTCTGCGAATTGAAAAGAATGTGCCTTGAATCCCATTCAATGCGCCCGCACCTGTCGCCTTCACTGCAGCAAACCTGCGCGTCGTTGCACTCAAAGGCAACGCTCGTGTTTCTTTCGTCAAAGCTTTTTCCGGAAAATGAAACGTTCTGCGCAAAGGAAATGTCCTGTAAAATCGGCTTTCCCAAAGTTATTTTTGCTCCCGAAAGATTGTTTTCAAGCAGTGCAAACGCATCCTCTTTCGGCAAAAACTGCGGCAGCAAAGCAAGAAGAACCCAGAGCAGTGCAATTGCGGCAATTGCAATAATAACAATCCTGAAAACATCCATTCTTATCTTCTCCTTCCGAATTTTTTTTTCTGCGCAGGCCTTGTTTCAATGCGGAATTCCCACATCAATAATTTTATCAGCACCATTGAAACAGCAGCCCCTATAAGCGTGATAAGCAGCAACATTCCCCAGTTTTCAGTCCTTATAAAATAGAAAGTAAAGTCTCCGCTCCACAATCTCATCCTGATTGAAACATAAAGCACTATTGCGAACGCAATCAGGAAAATAAAGAGTTTCCATGCAAAGGAAACAGTTTTTGAAACAATTGTTCGCGCCATAAAAACCATTTTTTTAAAAATTTCGTTCAAACAGCCTGCTCTTCAAGCTGTACGCGCTTCTGCTGTTCAAACATTTTAATTATTTCCCTTACTGTTGTTGCCTCTTCGGGTTTTTTATCCCTTCTTATTGAAATCATTCTCGGAAACCTCAATGCCAGCCCTTCCCCTGATTCTTTTTTTGCCGCAGTGTGCATGGGGCTTTTTGTTATTTCATCCGCAACAACCTCAATTACGAATTTCGGCTCAACCCATACGTCTGGAACTACTTCAGAATCAACGCGCGCAGGCCTGTTTTTTGATTTTATTTTTGAAAGAATTTTTTCAAGCTCTATGATTTTTTCCTCTGTCATTCCTGTTCCAATCTTTGCAATGCTCCTGAAAACATCCTCTTTTGAATCGTAAACAGCAGTCAGTAAAGCGCCCAAGCCAAATTCAGCCCTCATTCCCTTTCCCTTGAAATATCCGATTATTACTGCGTCTATTGTGTCCACAAGTTCTCCCTTGTAGGAGCGCTTGAGCTTTATCCAGGAAAATTTTCTTGCACCCGCAATATAGCCTGAATTCAGGTCCTTTGCAATTATTCCCTCAAGGCCTTTCTCCACGTTCTCGTTGAAAAAGGCATTCATTGTTTTTGCAGAATCAGTCACAATGCTTTTTGTAAGCTCAATTGTCTTTCCCTTTTTTATCAGTTCCTGCAAAAGAGCCCTGCGCTCGTGAAAGGGAAGATGCATGAGATTTTTCCCTTCTTTGTACAAAAAATCGAAAACAAAAAGTTTCAAGGGGAACTCCTTTGACTTTTCATGGATGTCGTATTTTCTCTTTCGCTGGATAGTCACTTGAAAAGAAAGATATTCGCCTGTTTCCTCGTTTACTGCAAGTGCCTCTCCCTCGAAAATAGCCTGCTTTGCGGAAACCTGTTTTTTCACTGCCTCAACAATTTCCGGAAACATTACAGTCATGTTTTCCTGGTTCCTGCTGAAAATAACTATTTTTTCATTGTCCTTATGAATTGCAAGCCTGAAACCGTCGTATTTTGCCTCAACAGCGCACCTGCCGAGCTTTTTGATTATTTCCTCTGCGCTCGGCAATCTTTCGGCAAGAGTCGGGCGGATAGGAACTCCTAAAGTGATTTCAATCTGCTTTAATCCTTTGAGGCCGTGCTTCCTGAGCTTTTCCGCAATGCTTCCCAGATCAGAATGAACGTTATATTTCTCTTCAATCATTTCACGGATTTTCATTTTCATTTTTCTTTCAAGTTCTTCTGAGCGCTTTTCAGGTTTTTTTTCCTTTAAGCGCGATTCAATTTCAGAAGCAATGCCCCTGTCCTGCTTTCCCTCTTCCAAGAGGCTTATTGCGAATGCATCCATTATTGTGGGGTCGCCGATGCCCAAGCGCAGATTTCCAAGGGGAATACGCACAAGGAATTTTGCTTCAAGAGGCTTTGCGGAATTCAGTAGTTCTGCCAAAAGCCGTATTTTCAATTCCTGGCTTCCTTCTCCTGCTGATTTTGCTATTTTTAAAAAATTCTGGAAAACCTTTGAAACAGAAAGTTCCGCGGAAAATAATGCACTCTGCTTTTTCTTTTTCAGGAGCTCTTCGGCAACTAATCCCAAATCCCCTTTTTGCTTGAACAAGTGCTCGATTTCTTTTTTCGCATATCCTGAAACCTTTGCAATTGCCTCTTCGACAAATTTTTCCCCCATGCCAATTTCAATTCCCGTATAGGAAGGGGCTAACTTTCCCTGGCACAAAAAAACAATTTCCCCGATTTCCTCTGCGGGAGCTTTTTTGAATAGTTCGGCAAGAAAATCAGTCATTTCAAGCCTTGCCGAAGCCTTTTCTATTTTTTCAAATGCCTCTGCGAGAACAAAAAACTTCATGTAAATAATAGGAAAACTCGCAAATAAAAGCTTTGTTGCAGAGAGCTCAGCGTTCAAAAGCCCCGATGTCGGGAGTTGCGTCTCTTGGGTTTCCGTCAAAATCAGTTCGCACATATACAAGTGCATCTGCAGTTCCTTTGTTGATTGCAGGCGAATTTGACTGCAGAGTATAATTCTGGCTTGCTGCATTTGTAAACAGCGGGTTTGCGTCCTCAATGTCGTTTTGCCCGTATCCGAATGACTGCCAGATGCTCAGAATGTGATTGCCGCTGCTGCTTGTCGCCCAATTTGTTTTTAGCGGGGCATAAACAAGGTTGTTTTTCTCAATCCATTTGTCAACTGTCGGAGCATATGTTCCCGCGCGAACAGTGGAAGGATAAAGGTTGCTGTTATCATTGGGCGAATAAACAATGTTGTTTGCAATCACTATGTTCCGCACATTCCGTTCAAGCGTAACATCTTCAGTCATGCCGAGCAGATAACTGTATTGCTGTGAAGCCACGCTGTAAATATTGTTCAGCAATCTGATGTTTTCAACATCATAAAAGCCGTAGTCATTGTATGCGGTTCCAAGCCCTGTAAAAGAAACTGTTTCCGTTAGATTTGGAGTATAATAAACATTGTTCCGCACTGTCATGAATGAGACTCCATAAAACCGGATTCCGGATCCAGTGCCGGGAGTATGGTCAAAAAAATTGTTTTCAATCACATAATGCGAATAATGTGGCAGGCATTCACCGGGATTCTGGCTACAGTCAACTCCGCCACTAATGCCCACTCCAAGTAGATAATTGTTGGAAACAATCTGCCAAACCCCGCTAAGGCCAGGCTCAGAGTTGCTATGGAATCGGATGGTGTCTTTGGGCGCAGGATCATGGAAATTATTGTGTTCTACAATTGTTTTCTTTCCATACGAGCGGAACAATGCTTCCTGGTGTCCATGTGAATAATCAGAACCCAAAATTGCGTTTTGGATTGAGGTACTGGCTGCTACAAATGTTCCGTATGCTTGAGTATTATTGCTTGTACTTTCCTGTATGATAACAAATTTATTTACGCTGAATGCATTCCAGCTGTTCTCGGCTTTTGCCCGCAGTATTAACCCGTTTTGTTTTGCACGAATTCCAGCGGGATAATTAATGCCGCCATTCACGGCAGGGTAGCTTCCCTGTATCCAGATGTCCACATAGCGCGCATCAGCCGGGCCATAAATAAAAGTGTTGTCGATTGTTGTGAAGAATCTTGGTTTTTCCCCTGTTCCGTATGCTCCGAGATAAAATGGGCCTGCAAAAGAAGGCGAAAACGAACCGTCATTTGTGAATTCAAAACTGTCTCCGCGGTTGAACAGCAGTTTTATGTTTGTTGCTGCAAGTGTTTTTGCCTTGCTCCAGGTTCTGCACGGCTGTGTTTGTGTGCATGGGTTTGTATCTAACCCGACTGCCGCAAAGTAATAAGTAATCCAGCCACCTGCCGGCGCATCGCTTACTGTAATGCTTTGCTGATAAGTGTGTGCAATTCCCATGTCATCAGTAATAGTCAGGCTGGCATTGTAATTTCCAGAGTTTTCGTAGACATGCGCCGCATTCCATCCCAAAGCAGTGTTTTTGCTTGGATAATTTCCGTTGCTCAGCTTTGCGCCCGTTGTCCAGTTTCCCGCGCTTGCATCGCCAAAGTTCCATGCATAATCAAATGATTCCCAGTCAGCGTTTACTCCACCATTGACAATAGTTACAGCTGATGTCGCATTCGTGCCCGACAACAGCGATTTTTCAACCCAAACAAAAAGTTTTGAGCCGCCGCTGCTGGCTAGTTCAAAGCTTTTTCCGCCCGAAACAACAACAGGAGTTCCCTGGGAATCTCCGCTTGCCTGCCATGAAAGAGTTTTTGCAGTTGCATCAAAAGAAAGTGTTCCTGTTCCTGCCGGAGTATCTGCCCGCACTCTGCTTATTGAAACTCCTGTAATGTTCGGTTGTGCATCAAACCCCTTTGGCTGTATAACTTCTGAAGCCCAGTTTGTTTCATCAATTGTGTCAAAAAAAATGCCTAATGGAGCAACTCCGCTTGTTCTGCTTGCTGTTGTCATTGTTGTTTGTCCTGTGCAACCTGTTCCTGTTTTCCAGTCTCCAATATACCCAAGGAGTGCTGGCATGTCCATTGTGCCTGCTTTCCAGTCTCCGATATATCCTAATAGTGCCGGCATGTCAACGCATGCCTGCGCAAAAGCGCTTCCCGCAAAAAGAAAAAAGAAAACAAGAACAATCAGAAAGCGCGGGCTAAGGCTTTTTTTTGGAAAGTTCTGCAAAGCGCCCTGGGCTCTTGAAAACATTTTTTATCAATAAAAGAAAGCTTTTGCCAAATATATATTTATTGCCAAGTTGCAAATCAGGCTGGCTTGATTGCTTAAACGAAAATAGTGCTGATAAAAGTTCCCAAAAATTGCGCGGCAATTATTACTACTATTGCAATTGCCAGGTGCTCTGTTATTGCCTTCCAGACAGGGGTTTTTCCCTGCCTTGCAATGAAAAAACTCAGAACTGCAAGAAGAATCAGGCCGTAAAAAACGCTTGCAATTATTGCTGTTGAAAGCGGAAGCAATAAAACAGGCACAAGGAAGCTCAGTGCAAAAACAAGCTTTGCAAAAAAAGTCGCGATTGTGGATTCCCAGATTTCTTTTGTGGAATGATGGTTTTCGGATTCCTGTGAAACATGCACTCCAAGGGAATCCGAAAAAGCGTCTGCAACAGCAATTGTAAGTATGCCTCCTATAACGGCAAGCTGCGACTGCGTGCCTGCATCCAAACCTACAATCAAACCAAGGGTAGTAATGATTCCGGAAGCAAGCCCGAAACTAAAACCCGCTTTGAAGGAAGGGCGCATATGCTCATAATAGAATTAAAGAGATTAAAATAGTTTCCGATGCAAAATTCAGGCTTTAAAGAAGCAGGGAATTTTCTCCGGAAAAATGCCTATCAGTTGTTATAACCCTTAAATTGTATTTTTTGCCAGTAGCAAGAATAATCGCATCGACAAGCCCGAAGTCTTTCACGGTTTTTCTTTTTTCCGCTTTTAGAATGCCTGCCAATTCCAGGGTTTCTCTGTCCAGATCAATAACAGTGGAAAAAAAGCTTATTTCATTCATTACTTTTGCCCTGTTTATTTTTTCACGCTCAATCCAGTCGCTCAGTTCTGCCAGACAAATAGCGCTTGTAAAGCAGGCAGCACTTGCCAAGATATCCTTTACTTTTTTCCCCTTTTCAGTGCCGTAAAAAAACTCAATCCAGGCACAACTGTCAATAAGCACTTTAAATCACTCTGTCATTATGGTCTCTTTTAAAAGGCCCGCCTTTAACAGAGCCAAATGCCCGTTCCAACAGGGACAAGTCCTTTTTCAAAATAGCCACCTGTACTGTTTCATTCTTTTTTAGTTTATCCTCTTGGATAACCTCTTTCGGAATCAAAACTCCAAAAGAAGTGCCAACTCTTCTTACCTTTGTTTCAAAAACACGCACAAAAAACCACCATTATAATATATTATAATGAAGGCTTTTTAACTGTTGCGTGCGCGGTTTGCCTTGATTATTCGGCTTCTGCCGCGTCCTTGAATGCAAGGTATTCAAAGGCCCTCTGCAGCGCAAGAATCGCCTTTGGCAAATCGTTCATCTGCAGGGAACCCGAAGTTTTCCACTCGTCATTCTTGTCCTTGTAGCGCTTGTCAAAGGAAACAGTGTTGTATTTCCCGCCTTCCTTTGTTTCGTTCTCCCAGATTGCAACCTGGATTGCACCTGCCTTGAATTTTTTTATAGGAACCATAACCAACCCTCCAAAAAAGCCTTTTCTTCTAAAGAAGAAAAGCCTTGGGAAAAGAATCTTTTGCTGCGCAAAAGAATTCTCCCATAAAAAAATAAAAAATTTAGCAGGAGTAGCCAATTAGGCGCGCTATGGGATGGAACCTGCTGAAAACAATGTGCGGGCTTGCCTGTCCCGTTGCCTCGACAAACCTCAAAACCTTCATGCTTAATTTCATAAAAAACCACCTCAGAAATACTTTCGTTTCCCATGCTTTAAAAGGCTTTGAAACAGCAGGTTTCCGCTATTCCGCTTTTCAATTCCGCTTTTAAACATTGCCAAAATTAATCTTTATATCGGGGCTGTAGTCTAGCCTGGTAGGACTCATGCTTTGGGAGCATGAAACCCGAGTTCAAATCTTGGCAGCCCCAATTTTTAAATTCCAAAGGCATAATCATAATGGTCTTTTTTTATGGCGCAAACCGGAAGAAAAACAAAAAACCTGCACAGATACAGGATAAGGGAAAAGGCTGCAAAAAATTATTCTCCCGCAAAAATTTCTAGGGTTGCCGACAGGCTCGGGCAGTTCATGTTCAGGGTTAACTCAAAAGCCCGCAGGGATTTTTCAAGCAAACAGCACATTGACCAGCTTTTGGGATTGTACAGAAAAGCCGCGAATCCCGAAGCAAAGGCAGTTGTCGCGCACAGGATGCAGGAAGTTCTTGCTGCGCGCCGAGCTGGACCGGGCCTGCGCGGGCTTTCAAGGGGGGAAATTCAGGAACTGAGCGTAACAGGCAAAGAAAACAGGGCAAAAATTCAAGAGATTAAAGCACGCGGAAAACCAGAGCCTGCGCGCAAAAGCGATTTTGACGCATTCACGGAAAGGCTTGATGGAAAAAACTGGGTTATTGCAGACAGGGAGGAATTTTTAAGGCTTGAAAATCTCACTGACATTGCGGCAGTGCTTGCAATAAAAAAACCGCATTTTGAAAAAGTGGCAAGGTATTACAGCATTCTGGCGCAGGCAAGCACAGACATTCTCGGGCCGCGGCAGACATTGCGCACAATGCTTTTATGGGTAAAGGCGCACAATTCCGCCCAGAGATCCCATAACAGGCAGTTGGAAAGGGAAATCGTTCAAAGGGCGCAGAATGCAGGCGTGAAACTTAGGGAAGAATGAGCCACAGTCCTGATTTTAAATATTGCCAAAAAAGAGCTTAATATAATGGGCTTTATCCTGGCTCAATTTTGCAAACTCTTTTTTTCAAAATTCTCACCACCTCCTTTGAACAGAATTTTTTCTTAGGACTCGAATTTTCTCGGCTTAAACCTTTGCCTTCGCCAAGCTCAGGACAAAGGATTTAATGCCTCCAAAATTCGCAAGAAGTCCACGAAAAAATTCTTTTGTTTTGGAGGTGGTTCGAATGAATTTAGAAAAAATCAGTTTTTCTCTTCCCACTCTGGAAGAGATAAAAACAGCAAAAAAGATTGCAGCAAGCAATCCCGAAGACTTGGACGACGAAAACATCCGAATCCTGAACGAATTCTGCGGAAGCGATTCAAATGAATAGCGGAAACCCGCTCTATCAAAGAGGATATAAATGCGACAATGGAGATTTTACTATGGAACAATTATATTTAGACATTGACAGAAAGAAGCAAAGTGTGCTTGTGCAAGAGTTATTACAAAAGATTGGATTAACATCAAAGAAGCTGGCTAAAACTGTAGGGTGGAACCGCAGTTCGCTTCTTCTATACAAGAACGGAAAGAACAGAATCCCGTACAAGCGTTTAATAGATCTATGCCGCCTTGCTAATGTTGACGTGCGCAAATATACTCTAAAGTTTGTTGTTATTAACAGACAAAGAGGCAAAAAGCTCGATTTATCCGATGTTGACGAATCGCAATTCCAAGCATTGGAACCAGTAGAATGGCAAAAGATAGTCGCAGCAGGCATACTAACCGATGGTTATCTATACTATAGAAAGTTTGACAACAAGTATCAGATACGGTTTTTCAGTTCAGATCTCAATATGCATAGTTTCTTCCAAAAGACTGTCCTTTTTGCTTTTGGGGAACATTGTTCTGCATTGCTTAAAAAAAGGGGAAAAAACCTTTGGACAACATTTTATACACGCGGAACAAAAAATCCAATGATTGAAAAACTTTTAAGTTTTTCAGAAACCTATTCAACGACAAAGGGCAATTATCCATCGCTGAATTTTCTTTTTAAAGAAAGAAACCAAACAAAGATCGAGGCTTTGCGTTTCGCCATGAGTTGCGACGGTTCAATATCTTGCAAAACAACATCAACAGGAAAAAAGCAGTTTGTGCTAAGATTGGCTTGTGCAAATCCAGAACTCGTTCTGCAATGGCAAAAGCTGTTTCAAGAAGTTGGCATAAAAATGAATCTTGACAGAGATAAAAATACTTGGAGCGGGATTCATGGTTTGGCAAGCGGCAGAATGGAGTCAATAAAAAAATTTGCTGAAATTGGCGGTTTTCTTCCAAAGAATGTAAAGGTTACTAACGGAAAACTTGTTGGAATGCTAAAAAATGAAGTTATAAATATGGCGCTGGGCATGCAGCAATTCAACTTCACAAAACCTTTATAATTTCTCATCAGCTTAAATTTAAATGCGTTATTGGGGGATTGGTGTAGTCTGGTTATCATTGTGCCTTGGGGAAAGTTCAATTTCCAGCGTGGCACCGACAGGAGTTCAAATCTCCTATCCCCCAAACATTCACTAAAAAAGGCTTTGAAAATGCTCGAGCTCGAAAAAACCTTTCTCGCAAAATTTTTGCCTGAAGGACTGGAAAACTGCAAGTTCAAGGAAATAATCGATGTCTACATTCCAAAGGAAAAAGAGCACCCCACCCTGCGCATAAGGAAAAACGGTTCGCGATTTGAAATGACAAAAAAAGAGCCGATTGCAGAAGACATTTCAGTGCAGGAAGAACAGACAATAATCCTGACACAACAGGAATTTGCAGTTCTGGAAAAAACCCCAGGAAAAAAAATCGAAAAAAAGCGCTATTATTTTTCCCATAACGGAAGGACTGCGGAAATAGATGTTTTTCAGGGAGCGCTGAAGGGATTAGTGCTTGTTGATTTTGAATTTTCAAGCGAAGAGGAAAAAAATTCGTTTGCAATGCCGGATTTCTGCCTTGCGGAAGTAACCCAGAAAGAATTTCTGGCAGGGGGAAAGCTCTGCGGAAAAAAATATTCTGAAATCAGGGAAGAACTTGAAAAATTCGGATACAAAAAAATTTCCCTGCCTTAAACGGCTTTTTTTGCAAAAACAGCGGAAACCCGCTTCAAAAGCCTTTTTTATTATGCAGGCTCTTTTTTGTTAAGGAAAAAGGTTTTTATATATGACGCCACAATATATATTATGGTGTCATATATGCTGGGCGTGTTTGAATGGCAAAATTGCTTTTGCATGAAAGGATTATTTTCAGCGCAGACGAAAAGACATTTGTGGAATTTCGTGTTTTTGAGGTTAGTTTTTCAAAGGAATTCCCTGACTGTGTCAAGTATTCTTTTGTATTTGTTCAGCACGGCAAGTGCGTTTTGCGTTATGATAATGAGCATAGGAAGGGACATCACAGGCATTTTGGTTCAGATGAAACAAAAATTGATTTTATTTCTATTGAGGATTTGTTAAAAAATTTTTTTATAAAAATTGAGAGAATTAGAGCTAAGGAGGGTGTTTTCAATGAGAGTGAAAGAGGTTCTGATTAAGATTGAAGGCTTGGAAGAAGCCGGAAAAAGAGTTGCAGAGGTTTACAACAAAACAAAAGCGGGAAAAAAAATTGCCAGTGAAGAAATACTCGCCTTTGAAAACCTGGAAGCCCTGCGCAGGGTTTTGACAAGCAGGAGAATAAGCCTGCTGAGGATTGTCAGGGCAAAAAAACCGAAAACAATTTACGCGCTTGCAAAGCTTGCAAACAGGGCATATCCAAATGTTTTTCAGGATGTAAAAATACTTGAAGAACTTGGGCTTATTGCGCTGGAAGAAGATAACAACGGTCTTGAGCCGATAGCAAAATACAATGCGCTGAAAATAACTATTTCTGTCTGAGAATTTTATCCGATATAGCTCGGGGATTCCTCTCCTTCTTCATGAATATTCATTTCCAGTTCCTCTACAGGCTCGTTTTCAATCCTGTGCTCCAGAAGAGCCATGAACCTGAAGCCGGCGTCATAATAAAGATTTTTTGCCTCTGCATTCGACTGCTTGACAAGAAGGTGAATCCTGCGGATATGCCTTTTTTTCAGAAAATCAACTGCAAAATCCAGAAGGCTTTTTCCCAATCCTTTGTTCCTGAACTGCAGTGCAATTATCAGGCTGTTTATCTGCGAAGAATCATAGCCTGTTTTTTCCAGTTCAAGAAAGCCTATAATCGCGTTTTTTTCAACTGCCTTGAATGCGCGGATGCCTTTCCTTTTGATTTTCTTCAGGAATTTTTCCGGGTTCATTTTTGCATAGGGAAACTCCTGCAGAATCATTGCAACAATCTGCTTGGCATCCTTCTGCTCAACGGGAACAATCTCCAAAAAAAACACCTGCAAATATTATGCCCGTATTCCTTTTAAAAAATCCTGTATTTCGGAAAAGCTGACTGAACAACCTGAAAACTTTGCGGCATAAAGCGCGGCTTCAAGCCCCTTTTTGGTATTTTCAATTTCCCCTGCAAGCGCATTTTTTTCGAAAGCAAGCGCAATAAGCTCAACGCTCCGTACAAAACCGCACTGGAAAAAAAGATTTTTCAGTTCGAGAATATTCTGCCTGTTTTCCGAAACCTGCGCGGAATATTTTTTTTCCATTGAAGCGCGCAGTGCAAAGGGGTTTTCAACAAGCATCCGCGTAGTCCTTTCATCAACAGCAACTATTTCCGCATGCAGCTGGTTTGCAAGCGCAAGAGCCTCAAGCTCTCCGGAATGCATTATTTTCAATGCCTTTCCCTTAATGGAAAAGGAATTGTTTGCAAGCGCGGAAATCTTTGAAAAAAACTCCTTTGAATTCCTGTCAAGTTCCTGAACAGAAATGCTCTTTTTTTCTACAAGCTCGCGCAGGCGCACTGCGTTCAGCTCGAAGCGCCTTATTCCCAAAGGATTTGAAACAACCTCGCTGAAAACAGCCGGGCTTATGAAAAACTCTATTCCTGTTTTTTCCTTCAGGGAAGAAATGCATTTTGAAAGGCATGTCTGGGAAACAGTTATCAAAGCCGAAGAATCAAAAACAATTTTCATAAAAAAACACCCCGTTTCCCAAGGCTTTCGAAAGCGAATGCAATGAGCGCTTCGAAAGGCTTAAAAACAATTTTCATTTTTTTTCACTCATCACGGATTCATTTCAGAAGTTTTTTTATTTTTTCAAGCCTTTCAGCTATTCCAATGCCCGGCTCTTCCTCTTCGTTTATGACAGTGTTTGCAATGTACTGCAACAGCTGCTTTTTGTCCGCTCCCGTTAACTCTGCAGCCTGCCCGAGAGAAAGCCCCAGAACATAGGCGCTCGAGGCGAGCTTTATTTTTGCCTTGTCAAGCACACCCAGAAGAAAAAAACCCAGTTCATTGTCAATCTGGTTCACGCTGTTTATTGCGGAATCAAGCCTTTTTCCAAGCTCTTCTGAATTATTTGCTTTTTCGGCCTCTGCGGCTTTTTCAATGTTTTCAAGAATGCTTTTTTTCACGCTCAGCCAGTTTTTGTTCTGCACAATATGCTCTTTTGTTGAAAGCTTGTAAAGGCAGTATGCGGCAATTGCAATCCTTGCAAGGAATTTGTTGTTTTCAAGCGCTGCCTGCTGCAAAGCGGAATTTGCAATGCCTTTCAGCTTCATTATATCCGGAACCTGAAAAGCCTTTTCCAGCTCCTCGAGAAAAAAAACAGTTTTCTGCTCCAAAATCATGCACCCCGCACTACCTGCTGCTGTTCATATTCCTGCTGCAACTGGGAAAAAACACCTGCAATAGTTCTCTTTTTCAGCATTTCCCGCACTTCTTTCGGAGGAATCCGCATTGCAAGCGAAAGTTTCCTTATGCCGCGCAAAAAATTTATTGTCTTTGCAGCGCCGTATTTTTTCAGGCACGCAATAAACCTTTTTTTTGGAATCCCAATGCTTGCCGCGAGTTTCGAGGCATGCCAGAACTCCTGCCTGCTTATATGAATGGGCTCCTTGCGCCGCATTGCGTGCTTCTGAACCGCAAGCACAAACTTCCATGCCTTCTGAAATCTCTTTGCAGGCTCCATGCAGGAATAAAATTGTTTAATGGAATTAAAAAAATATGCTTTTCATCGGCTTCTTTGGCAAAGCAAATTCTTTAGACGCATTCACTGTGATTCGGCAATTGCCTAACCCATAAGGGAGTTTATAATTCTTTTTATCGCACCCCATCTTATGGAAATGGTTTTTTTTAAAAAGAAGAAATGGCTTAGTCCTAATGATTATATTTTAGCCAAAGTTGAATTTGAAGAGAAAACAAAGAAAATTATTTCTTTCTGCGTTTTGCTGGTTTGCTCATCAGAAGGGAAAAGCTTTGAAGCCATAAAATATGATGCCGCGCATGGCTTTGTTCATGTGCATCGCTTTTATCAGATGCTTGACCACGAGGGAGAAAATTTGTACAAAGACATTTCATCGGAAACCGTGGAAGAATTTAAGAAGGATATTCTAAATAATTGGCAAAAATACAGGGCCTGGTATTTGTCAAAATTAAAAACAGGGTAAAAAAAAGGCCGGCATAAGAATATATAACCTTTATGTTATACAATATCTTTTGGTGTTTTTGTGGTTAAAAAAGAAAATATTTTGACAATCATTATTGGCGGCGACGAAGACGCTGACTGGAAAGAGCTTTTTTCAGGCAAGCCATTCAACAAAATAAAACAGCCAAAAAACGCATTATACCTGGATACCTACGAGCAATTGAGCGAGCTTCTGTCTCCTGCAAGAATTGATGTTTTGCGCTTTTTAATGAGTGATTATAAATGCGAATGCGAACATTCTGTCTCCCAGACAGCAAAAGGGCTCGGGAGGCATCAGGAGGCAGTCAGCAGGGATATTGCGCATTTGAAAAAAATCGGGCTTGTTGAAACAAAAAAATTAAAACAGGCGACAATCGCACTGCCGAAATACGCGGAAATAAGAATCAAAATCAAGTGATGCACAGATTCTGCCACGGGCGCTGCTTTTATTATTCTAATTCAAAAACCAAACACAAAACTTCCAAAAGCTCCTTACGCAAAGCCTTTAATAATTCAAAGTTTTTTATTAATAGGAACGATTATCCATGAAACATGCACTGGTTATTTTTGCATTTTTCCTGCTCATGGCGCAGGCATTCGCTGTTATTTCAAGCCAGGAGGCAGTTGATTTTGCCACAAAAACAAACAATTTTCTTCTCACAGGGGAAACAGCGGGAATCTCCCCCAATGTAAAAATCACGAGCGCAGGAAAGGCATACTGGGTAATAGGGGTTTTTTCAGGCGAAGAACTCTCGGGATTTATTCCCGTTTCTGCAGACAAGGCGGAAATCCCTGCCTCAAAAGAACTGAGAAAAAACCTTATTGAAACAGCGTATTTTTTGTACAATTTCAGCAGGATAAAAAGCCTTGCACTGCAACAGGACCAGTGGGTTTTCAACTCCCTTAACGCAAAGCGGATGGCAGACCTTGCAACAAAACTCCAGAGCTCGGCAAGCCTAAACCTCACAACAATAGAAACAGAAATAAAGGCATATCCGGATTTATTGGCGACTGCGGAAAAAATAAAATCAGAGCTCAATGAAATGGCTCCCGAAACAGGCTCATTGAGCAGCAGCCTTACTGACACAAGCGTTTTTGAAAACAATTTTTTGAACAATCCTGATACTGCGGAGCTTGCGGCACTGCAGGAAAAATTTTCCGGCACTTTTTCAAAAATACAGGATTTGGACGCAAAAAAAACAGATTATCTGCTTGATGTGACAAAGCTCAATGTGGGAATAGGAAAAACAAGCCTGTCAATTGAAACAAAAAGATCATTGGGAACGCTTGCGGCAGCCCCCCAGGAAATAGCGTATCTGTCAAGCATTTCAAACAGCGCCACAAGCCTCGAGGAAAGCATTTCAAATGCGTTCGACGATGCGCTTGCGCGCTCCCAGAATCTTGCAGACAACCTTGAAACAAGAATAAAAAGAAATTCCGCATACCAGAAGCTGTACGGGCAGGACAATGAAATAATAGAAAAAACAGGATACACAAGCCTTTCCTCGCTTGTTGAATACATTCTTTCGGAAGAAAATGCCTACTACTGGAAAAACACTGAAGAAGTAGCGCTCCTGAGGGACAACTGGCAGAAGGCGGATTCCTATTTCAAAAACAACAGCTTTGAAACTGCACAGGGTTTTGCTGAAAAAAGCAAAAAAAACGCCCTGGCTGTTTTTGCCGGAGGTTTTGAAGAGCAGAAGCCTGTTGTAAACACTGATCTGCTCATAACTGCGGCAGTAATAATAATTATTTTCCTTGCAATTATAATAATAGTCAGGAACCGCAGGAAATTTTCGGGATTGCTGGCAAGCAATGAAAACAGTGAAAACAATGAATTCAGGTAAAAAAATTTTTGCGCTGGCTTTTTTCATACTGCTGTTAAGCTCGCTTGCAGGCGCGCAGATTCTTCTGGG